>JBKQNN010000108.1:0-9743 GCA_052145975.1 Rhodomicrobium sp.
GGGTTCCAGCGGTGCGTTTGGTGGCCGAAATGGACGCCAGCCTCAAGGAGCTGACGCATCGTAAATTGTGGCAGCATGGGTATTCCTTCTTCCGGTTAGACCTCCGCGGGTGTGAATGGCGATGCCATCACCGGAATGTCAAAAAAGGGCCGCGAACGGCCCCGTCCAACATGATCCCGCGTGTGAGATAAGCCGTGTATAGTGCCAAATGCCTAAATTTGCAAGAGTCCGCCTGCACCTTTAGCTGAACCGTCGCGGTTATTCGAACTGCGTGCCCTTGCCTAGCGGGAAGCCGCGCAGGAAGTCCGCGCCGCCCACCGGCTTTTTGCCGGCACGCTGCACTTGCGTCAGCCGCACCGCGTGATCGCCGCAAGCCACGGTCAGGTTAGCGTCCAGAAGCAGCCCCGGGTCGCCTCTGCCGGGCACAAGCACCGAGCGCAGCACCTTGATCCTTTCGGCCTTTCCGCCAAGCAGCGCCTCGAACCAGGCGCCCGGAAACGGCGAGAGTCCGCGGATGTGGTTGTGCACCTCCACGCTTGGCTTGCTCCAATCGATGCGCGTCTCCTCCTTGGAGATTTTAGGCGCGTAAGTTATCCCCTCCGCGGACTGCGGCGTGAAGGTCAGTTCGCCCGCCTCCAGCATGGCAAGCGCGGTGAGCATGAGATTGGCTCCCATCAGCGAAAGCTGATCGTGGATTTCTCCCGCCGTTGCGTCCGGGCCGATGAGCAGCAGGTCGGCCAGCGCGACCGGCCCCGTGTCGAGCCCCTCCTCCATTTTCATGATCATGACGCCGGTTTCCTTGTCGCCGGCCATGATCGCGCGCTGAATGGGCGCAGCACCCCGCCAGCGCGGCAGCAAGGACGCATGCAGGTTCAAACAGCCGAGTGCCGGCGTCTGCAAGATTGCCCGCGGCAGAATGAGCCCGTATGCGGCAACCACGGCAACATCGGGCGCTAGCTTTGCGAATTCCGCCTGGGCCTCCGGCCGCCGCAAGCTTTTGGGCGTGAACACCGGGATTTCCATTTCGGCGGCGAAGGCGTGAACGGGGGATTTTTTCTCCTCCATGCCACGCCCGGCGGGCCTCGGCGGCTGCGTATATACGGCCACGGCATCGTGCCCGGCGCTTACGATTTCGCTCAAGGTTGGGACGGAAAAATCGGGCGTGCCCATGAAGACAACGCGTAAGGCCATTGGATGAGGGCCTCCTGGAATCGCCTCGCGACGCGGGCGCCTATGACTGCCGAACCTGTGTTAAAGCCGCAGCGCGCCGGTTTTGCAAGCGCTAACCTGTACGCTATTATCCCAGTATCGAGGAGCGCCAGCCATGCCCTATGCAATCGACGAAGACCTGCCTCCCTCTGTCCGCAACCATCTCCCGCCGCATGCCCAGGACATTTACCGCGAGGCGTTCAACCACGCCTACGCCGCGCACGAGAACGATCCGCGCCAAGAGGAGGCCGCGCATCGCATCGCCTGGGCCGCGGTGAAACGGTTCTACGTGAAGGCTGGCAGCGAATGGGTCCGCCGCGACGGAATTTAATACGCCCCGGCCCTCCTGCGCCATCATCCCCGATCCGCTAGAGTACCTCCGCCATCGTCATCGCGAGGCGGCCCTTGCCGCCGTGGCGATCCAGAAGCAACATCAGCGACTTGCCCGTGGATTGCTTCGCTACGCTAGGACGCTGCGGAAGCGATCAACCGGATGCGCCGTCACTCGCTTTCAATTCGATAGGTCTCTTTCACGCCCGGATGGATGAGGCCCGCATGGAGCGCAAGCAAAATCAGGCTGGCATCGAGGCCTTCGCCCGCCTCAAGTGCTGCCTCGATCCGGCGCTCGATTGCAGCCGCCGCAACGCCGCCATTGGCCGCGGCAAACGCGCCGGGTCCAAGCGCGCAATAGCAGAGAAGCGCCGCCGTTGTATAATAGTGCTCCTCCGCCGGGTCTTCACCCTTGGCGTCTTTGAGCACG
The DNA here is from genome assembly GCA_052145975.1 of Rhodomicrobium sp. Classification (GTDB taxonomy): domain Bacteria; phylum Pseudomonadota; class Alphaproteobacteria; order Rhizobiales; family Rhodomicrobiaceae; genus Rhodomicrobium. The sequence goes on from JBKQNN010000108.1 coordinate 1,970, forward strand.
TTGAGAACGGTCAGCTTAACGGCGTCTGGGACGAGCGCGGGATGCAGATCGGCGGCACGAAGCGCCTGGTCGAGCGCGCGCAGATCCGCCGATCGCCCGAAGACGCCCAATAGTCCAAGCGACGGCCTGCTACGCGACATGATGGGTCTCCCGCCGTGCGTGATTGTCCCAACGTTTATCAGCCGAACCGGGTCCATGCCAAGAGGAAGCCGCATGAGCAGAGAAGGCGAGCGGCGGAGATGACCGGCTTTGGGAGCACAATCGCCGGCGGAGCCAAGCGATCTTCTTTACCCGCGGCCGCCTAAGCCTGTATGCATGATGCCCCACGCAACTTCCAGGCTCAGAGGGCCCCATGACACGCGCGCTCGGCCTCGACTTCGGCACGACAAACACCGTTGCCGCGATTGTCAACGGCGGTAACCGCGCGCAAACGGTTCTGTTCGGCGAACCTCAGGAACCGCTTTCCACATTCCGCTCCGTGGTGAGCTTTTGGCGCGAGCACGAGACCGGCTCCCTTCGCACGGATGGCGGGCCTTGGGCCATCCGCCGCTTCATCGGTTATCCAGGCGAGACGCGGTTTCTTCAGTCGTTCAAGACGTTCGCGGGCTCTCCGGCGTTTGACACCACGGGCATTTTCGGACGGCGCTTCCGCTTCGAAGATATTTTGGAAGCGTTCTTCCGCACGGCGCTGCGGCATGGCGGCGAGACGCTCGCGAACCTGCCCAAAACGCTGGTGCTTGGCCGGCCGGTTAAGTTCGCGGGCCAAAACGCCGATGCGGCGATAGCCAAGGAGAGATATGAGACGGCGTTCACCCGCTTTGGCTTCGAGCGCATCGTCCATGTGCTGGAGCCTGTCGCCGCAGCCTATTATTATGCGCAGCGGCTGACGTCGAGTGCGACCGTGCTCGTGGGCGATTTTGGTGGCGGCACGAGCGACTTCTCGATCATCCGCTTCGACCGTTCCGCAGGGGATTTCCGCGCCTATCCGCTGGCTCATACGGGGGTAGGGCTGGCCGGCGACACCTTCGATTTCCGCATCATAGACGCGGTGATCTCGCCGCGGCTCGGCAAGGGCTCGCTTTACGAAAGCTGGGGCAAAGAGCTCGCAATTCCATCGCATTATTACGCGGCATTTGCGAAATGGAACGAGCTGTGCCTGTTCAAGTATTCTCCTTCTTTGCGCGAGTTAAAGGCGCTGGCGAAGGATAGCCTCGAACCGGATAAGCTCGATAGCTTCATCCGCCTCATAGAGTCCGATGCGATCTATTCGCTTTATACTGCCGTTTCGCGCGCCAAAACGAAGCTTTCCGAGGCGCCGGAAGCCGATCTTACGTTCCTCGCTGATGGCGTCAGTTTAACAGAGCGCATCGGCCGGGAAGACTTCGAGAGCTGGATCGCTCCCGATCTTCAGCGCATAGAGACCTGCGTCGAGGAGGCGCTGAAGCGCGCGGGCCTCGATGCACACGAGATCGGCAAGGTCTTTCTGACGGGCGGCACGTCCTTTGTGCCCGCGGTACGGCGTATCTTCGACCGGCGGTTCGGGCCGGAGCGCGTCGAGACGGGCGATGAACTTCTTGCCGTAGCTTCCGGCCTCGCCTTGATCGGCGAGGAGCCGGAAATCGAGCGCTGGGAGGCATCGCCGGACTGAGTCCGCCGCTTCGCTATGGATTGCCCCGGCGAGACTGCTTTCGCTCGCGGCGCGCGGCGATCCTTGGAGTGTAAGCGGTAAGGCTCTAAAGATTAACGATTTAAGTCCTGCCAACCCAAGGCCACCCGGAACCCATAAACGTAGTTACGGCTGTCAGGGTAGATGCTGACGCGGTACGCCGCGCGGAGGACCTGCGGATAGTTGCCCCACGAGCCGCCGCGAAGGACGCGATATGTACCACCGGGGGTTGTCCACGCAGAGCCGTCGCCCGGTGCATTATGGTAATTTCCGTTCCAGCAGTCCTCGCACCATTCCCAAACATTGCCATGCATGTCATGCAAGCCCCACTCGTTGGGAAGCTTCTCGCCAACAGGATGGGTTTTGCTGCCAGAATTCGCACTGTACCAAGCGTAACGGTCCAAATCGCTTTCCTTGCCGCCGAAGGAATAAGGCGTCTCCGTCCCCGCCCGGCAGCAATATTCCCATTCCGCCTCGCTCAGGAGGCGGTAGGGCTGGGCCGTCTTGGACGATAGCCACTTGATATAGGCCTGCGCATCGTCCCAGTTGACGTTGATGACCGGCCGGCGCCCGCGGCCCCAGCCCTGATCCGAAGGGTTGTGCGAAACGCCGCCTGCGGCCCTGGCCGCGTCCCATTCGTCGAACGTCACGGCATAGCGGCCCACCGCGAACGGACGCGGGATCGTGACCTTATGGCGCGGGCGCTCGCTGTCGGAACCTTCGCCATCCTTCGAGCCCATCCAGAACTCGCCCGCCGGCACGATGACCATCTCCGGCGCGGTGTCGAGATCCCGGAAGCTCTCGCCGGGCTTCAGCCATAGGGTATGCGGCTTACCCTCCTTTTGCGAGGGCACCCTGAGGAAACCGAGCGCCTGTAGCCGCGCAGCAACCGCCTCCGGGGCTTCCTGCAGAAGCGAAAGCAGCGTATCGCGGTCGCCGATGCCGCCGATCTTGCCTTTAAGTTCCGCGCGCCTTGCTTCCTCTTTCGCCCGCGCCTCCGCTTCCGCTTGGGCTTTCGCCCGCGCAGCGGCTTCGGCGGCGGCCTTCGCGCGCGCCGCCTCCTCAAGCTCCGCGATCCGCTCCTCCGCCAGCTCGGCGTAATAGGTGCTGGCGAAGTGCTGAACGAAGCGGCGCAGCTTCGTCAAATCGGCCGTGTCCTTGAGCCGGCCCCATTCTTCCGCCGCAAGCGCGATCGCCGGTGCGCCGGGACTGGCGTGCTGTACCGGCGGGGTCTGCGGCGTAACAGCAGAATCGCCCGGCGCTTTGTCGAGCGTCTTTTTTACATCCGCTAGAAAGCTTTCCGCCCCCTGCCGCGCCGCGCCGTTCCAATGCGTCAGGTCGCGCGCCTGGATCAGCTTGAAGGCGAAGGGCGGCATGACGCCCTCGATGGTGACCGGCACGAGGATGCCGCGCTCGCGCCCGTGATGCGCTTCAAGATGCACCCAATACGCCTTGTCGCGGTCGATGGAGGCGGGGGACCAGACCACGACGACGCCGCGCGCCGCCTCAAGCTCGCGCTCGATCACGGCGTCCCAATGCTCGCCGCCGGCAAGCCGCGTGTCCCACCAGACGCTCCAGCCCTCGCCTTCGAGCAGCGCCACGATCTGGGCCACCCGCGCAGCGTCCGTCCGCTTATAACTTACGAAAATATCCGCCATCGCTGCGCCCGCCGCGTTTTCGCTTCAACACAAGCAATACCACCACCGCCGCCCAGAAAAAAGATAAGAACGGCGCCGCGCGTGGTTCACCCCTCACCCGGCCGCTTCGCGTCCAACATGCAAGGGCTGGGGTGAGGGGGCCATTTGCGGTCCCCGGACGAAGTAAAGAATCCGCCAACGCGCCCTACGCCGCCATCATGGTAAATACGCCGATGGTAAACGGCACCGGAGCATATTTTCCGCCGCCGTCTTTCTGCGAATCTTTTCCCGCTTTAGGTCGATTTCTGCGACTCCAAAATACTATTAAATATGCGGACAGTTTTAATCTTAACCATAAAACGGCGAATTCTTCCGCGCGGCGGCGTGGTGCCATCGGATAAAACATCGTACAATCAACGCGTTAGCGCGCTAACGTTTTAGAAAAGCGCAAACGTCTATAATGGCGCCGTAAAGGAAAGCCCTGCAATTTCAGCGAATTGGCCAAGAATACCGTCAAGTTGCGGTAAACGGGTTGTTACGAAGAGCCCGCGAAAGTCCATGATGTGAGGCAAGCGCTTCCCTGCCGTCATCCCGGAAATGCCGCAGGCATTATCGGGGATCGTTACAAACGCCGGAGCCTGTTACGATCCCGGACAGCCGCATGCGGCTTCCGGGATGACGCGCCGCGATCAACCTAGCGGAAAAAGATGACGGTCAAGAGGACGAACGCAGGGATCAGAAACGCGGTGGACCAGGCCATGAAGCCGAAAAAGCCGGGCATTTTCACGCCGAGATGTCCGGCGATGGCTTTGACGATGAAGTTCGGCGCGTTGCCGATATAGGTGTTTGCGCCCATGTACACCGCGCCCGCCGAGATCGCGGCAAGCGTCTGCGCCTTGGGTCCCATCAGCGTATCGGGATCGCCGCCCGCGGCGTTGAAAAAAACCAGATAGGTAGGTGCATTATCGAGAAAGCTCGACAGGAAGCCGGTCAGCCAGAAGTACGCGGCGTTATTGGGCGCGGCCGGGCCGCCGAGAAGGCCGAACAGGGGGGCGAAGCCGCCTTGCGGGCCCGCTTTCAGGATCGCAATCGCCGGGACGATGGTGACGAAGATCGCGGCGAACAGCTTTGCGACCTCAAGCAAAGGCTCCCAGTTGAACTCGTTTTGCTCCCGGCAGACGCGGGGCGTTAGGAGGAGAGAAGCGGCAGCAACGCCAACAAGAACGAGGTCGCGCCAGAGGCTTATCCAAGTCACGGCTGTCCAGAATATGGTGACCTTGCCAAACACCTTCGCCCCGCTAATAGCAACGGCGACAACCGCAAGCACGAGTAGCTGGATATTCACGGTCCCACGCAAGAAAAGCTTTTCAGAGCGTTGGGGGTGAGCTTTATCTATGCGCTCGCGCGCGAAGTAATATGAGTCGATTGCGAAGAATACGGCCAGCTCTATACAGGACAGTAAGAGCGTTGGCAGCCACAGGAACTGCAGGGGCCAGAAGAAGCTCACGCCTTCAAGATATCCCAAGAATAGCGGCGGGTTCCCGAGCGGCGTCAGTGCAGACCCGATGTTACATACGAGGAAAATCAGAAAAACCACGATGTGGGTCTTATACTGACGGTCTTTATTGGCCCGGAGAATTGGCCGGATCACGATCATGGCCGCGCCCAGTGGCCCGGCAATCGCCGCCAATACCATCCCGGCAAGCATGACCGCGGTGTTGAGTTTGGGCGATGCGGGAAGATCGCCACCGATATAGATGCCGCCCGCGATGACGAATAATGCACCGATAAGCGAGACGAAGGGGATATATTCTAGGACAAGCACCTGAACGAGCTCATGAAAAGCGGCGCCGGCTCCGAAAACCGCTGCGCACGGCACGAGATATGCGAGCCCCCAGAACAGCGCCACCAAGCCATAGTTGCGATGCCAGAACTCCGGCGCGGCGGACGGCAAAAGCGCCAGCGAGCCCAGGACCCCCGCGAAAGGCAGCACCCATAGGAGACTGAGCCCCGCGCCGTCGATTGCCGCAGCCGGAGCGGCGCAGGCGCTGCTGGATGCGAGGACCGCCGCGAGGAACGCGCCGGCTGCCGCGAACGCGCGTCCGGTCTTGCCGAAGCCTTCAGGTAAGTCATTGAATCTCATGATGACGCCGAATTGAGCGTTAGAGTGCGTCCGGAAAAGTGCGAAGCGGTTTTCCGATAAGACGCACGGCAAAACAAAGACTTAGAGCCCCGCTTTTGATTCCATCAAAATCGGATAAGCTCTAGGCGCGGGCGCGCAGCCACTAAAAAACTGCGCGAACGCTCCCAATAACTATGAACGGGACTGGAAGCCAAGAGGATAACCGCCATGAAAGAGCGCATTCACAAGAGCGATGCCGAATGGCGCGCGCAATTGACGCCGGAGCAATACAAGGTCACGCGCGAGCACGGCACCGAACGCGCTGGAGCGAGCCCGCTCAATCATGAAAAACGCGAGGGGGTTTTCACTTGCGTGTGCTGTGGCGAACCGCTGTTTTCATCGGATACGAAATACGAGTCCGGCAGCGGCTGGCCGAGCTTTTACCGGCCAATCGAAGGCGAGGCGGTGTCGGAGAATGAGGACCGGTCGTTTATGATGCACCGGACGGAGGTGCGTTGCGCGCGCTGCGAGGCGCATTTGGGCCATGTATTCCCGGACGGCCCGCAGCCCACAGGTCTGCGCTATTGCATGAACGGGGCCGCGCTGAATTTCAAGCCCGGCCAAACGGGAGAGGAAAGCCATAAGGAAGGGGCGGAATCCTGAGGCGGCGGGTTCCCCGCCGCCAGCAATCCCCTTAAGACTTTTTCGCGCCCGGCCGCGACTTTAGCGCATCCGCGCATGCGGGCGCGAGTTCGCTCGCGTGGCCTTCCAGGCATTTCATCTTGGCGCCGCGTTCCTTGCCCGCCTCCGCGCAGAACTTGTCCTCGTCGGCCTTGCAACTCGCTTGCAACTTCTTCCAGGCCTCCTGCCGCTCTTTGCGCCCGGCGATGCATTCAGGCGAAAGCTCGGCTTCGTGCTGCTTCATGCACTCGTGCATTTTCTCATCGCCGGGCTGCATGCCAGGGCAGAGTTTCTCCCGGTCCGCCTTGCAGGCGTGGGCATCCTGCGCGAAAGCCAGTTGCGGCGAGAGCACAAACAACATTGCGGCCAGCGGTGCGAAGAGCGCAATTTTCATCTGGGATATCTCCTGGTTTGGGAATGAGTCCTTCGCGCTTAGCCTGAGGACGTAAATCCCACAACGGCAAACCGGCTGGCGTTCGGAACAAAATTGTAAGGGACTTTGCCATCTGCCGGGTTGTCATACCAAGTCCGGGCAATTGCTTCGCAATCTCCCCTTCGCCCGCCTTCGCGGGTGCGGGCGCCGGGTGCTATTCAGCAACGCTCCCGATCCATCCGAGTTTGAAAATCGCTTCCTGTTCCCTCCCGGCCTCTATCGTGCTATACGCTGCAATGGACTATCACATCGGGCAGCACGTTATCTGCATTTGCGACCAGTGGTCGAACGAGCCCATATGGCGCGCGGCGGTGCATACGTACCCGAAACTCGGCGGCATTTATACCATCCGGGACATCTGCGATCGCGAAGGAGCGGTGGGCTTGATGTTCGAAGAGATCTGGCACGAGCCCGCATCGTTTTGCGTCGGCCTCGTCGAGCCCGCCTTCAATATCAAGCGCTTCCGGCCGGTCAGGAAAAGCAACATCGACATCTTCAGGAAAATGCTTGTACCCACGGCGCCCGGGTTCGTCGACGCTTAAGTGAGCCGTCATGCGTGCTGAAGGCCGGGAGCAGTCTTGCGGGCTGCCGGCGGCACCGTCTCTTACCGGCAGTTTGGCGCTCCTCATAAATTGGCTTTTCAAGCGGCCGGCTTCGCGCGCGTTTGCGCTTTGCCGCCATGGAACGGGCTGGACCGGGTAGCCCTCCGTCAGCGATAGATTTTCCATCTCCAATGCCAAATACAACTCACCATTGCAATGACATTTAATCGGCCCATCGGCCTCCGGTATAATCGAGTACTTCATCGAACCCTCAACTACGCTAACGCTCTTTTATGCGATCCCGCGGGCATACGGTTACTATACTTTGCAATTCGAAACTGCTTTGCGGCTGGCCATAAGATGGCAGCAGCCAAACGGGAACGCAACCGGAACGCAAGAGGTTATCCACAACCAAACCGGGATACGATGCCGTAATCCACAAGCAAAACGGGCAGGTGCGGCGAAACAAGGTTCGCGCAAGCAGTGTGAACAATAAGGGAACAACGAGGCGCGTGCCGGGATATTGCGGCGCAAGGTCTTGCGAGTGCGGATGTAGGAGAGCGTTATGAAATTTGGCTATGCGTGGACATCCGGCGAGACGCCCGCGCCACCGGAAAAACGAACCCGGCATTACCGCGCCCGCCGGCCTGCCTGCGGAATTCGAATTGGGCCGCCTCATCCCAACGGGCTTGT
>JBKQNN010000109.1:0-11524 GCA_052145975.1 Rhodomicrobium sp.
CCCAGTGCGAGCCCAATCCTGAAGGGCAGCGGGCCGCGCTCAAAGAAGATCAATTTGTTTGCGCTCGATGCCCTGGGTGAATATGGCCGCCGCAGGTTTGCGGCGAGTATTGGAACCGGCTTAGAAAGGGCTTAGGGCGCTGCCCTCAGCGCGCGACAAGGCGCTTCCGCCCAGCTTCCTTCGCTCCGCTTGCGCTGCGCTCCGTGCAACCGGGTCGCGACAACGGGCTCTTGCTGCGGAACGGTCAGGTCTTTTGGCGGCTGGTATAACGCCAACTTCGGGCAGCTGCCTCGCAGAGTCTTTGCAGTTGCGATGCGACGCAATCGAGCGGACCTGTATAACAGCGAGCGCCGTTATTCCGCCGCTGTGCGCTGCGGTTCAAGCCCGCGCTCATAATTGAGGATAGGTGCCAGCCAGCGCTCAGCCTCGGCAACCGGCCAGCCTTTGCGCTTGGCGTAATCCTCGGCTTGATCGCGCCCGATCTTGCCCACGCCGAAATAATGACTCTCCGGGTGCGCGAAATAAAGGCCGGACACGGACGCCGCAGGGATCATGGCAAAGCTTTCCGTAAGCTTCATGCCAGCCGCTTCCGCCGCGCCCAGAAGCCTAAACAGCGTGGCCTTCTCGGTGTGGTCGGGCTGGACCGGATAACCGGGCGCCGGGCGGATGCCGCGGTAGGCCTCGGCGATAAGCTCGGCGTTCGTGAGCCCCTCGTCCTTGGCGTAGCCCCAAAACTCGCGGCGGACGCGGGCGTGCAGATGCTCGGCGAAAGCTTCGGCGAGCCTATCGGCAAGCGCCTTGACCATGATTTTCGAGTAGTCGTCATGCGCGCGCGCGAAGCGCTCCGCAATCTCCGCCTCCCCGATGCCGGCTGTCACTGCAAAGCCGCCTATGTAATCGGCAAGTCCGCTCTCCTTTGGCGCAATGAAATCGGCGAGCGCGGTGCTGGCGCGTCCGCCCTCGCGCGCGATTTGCTGGCGCAGCGTGTATAGCGTGGCGATAGCGGCCTTTCGCTCTTCATCGGCGAAAACGGCGATATCGTCGCTACCGGTGGCGTTGGCGGGCCAGAAGCCGATGACACCGTTGGCGGTAAGCCATTTTTCTTCCGCGATCCGGTGCAGCATCGCTTGCGCATCGCCGTAAAGCGCCGAAGCTGCGTTCCCGTAACGGCTATCCGAAAGAATGCCGGGGAAGCTGCCTTTCATTTCCCAAGCCGAAAAGAAGGGCGTCCAATCGATGTAAGGGATGAGTGCGCCGAGATCGTAATTGCGAAAGGCCCGTGTGCCGGTGAAACTGGGCTTAGGTGGCTGGTAGTTTCGCCAATCGAGTTTCAGCCTGTTCGCGCGGGCAGCGGCAAGGCTCATGCGGGCCTTGGCCGCGCGTCCGCGTTCGTGCGCCGCCGCTACCTCGCTATAGGTCTCGCGGATCTGGGCTACATAAGCGTCGCGGCGTTCGCCAAGGAGGTTAGAGACCACGCCAACCGCCCGGCTTGCGTCGGTGACGTAGACGGCCTGGTTGCGCCTGTAATTCGGGCTGATCTTCACAGCCGTGTGGACCTGGCTCGTCGTCGCTCCGCCGATGAGCAGCGGCACTTCGAAGCCTTGGCGCTCCATTTCGGAAGCCACAAACGCCATTTCGTCGAGGCTCGGCGTAATTAAGCCGGAAAGTCCGATAATATCGGCCTTTATCTCTTTCGCCTTATCGAGGATGACCTGGGCCGGCACCATCACGCCTGCGTCGATCACCTCGTAATTGTTGCATTGCAGTACGACGGCCACAATGTTCTTGCCGATGTCGTGTACGTCGCCCTTGACCGTCGCCAGCAGGATGCGGCCCGCCGAGCTTGCGTTTTCAAGCCCCGCCTCGCGCTTTTCCGCCTCCATGAACGGCATCAGGTAAGCCACCGACTTTTTCATTACGCGCGCAGACTTTACGACCTGCGGCAGGAACATCTTGCCTGCGCTGAACAGGTCGCCGACCACGTTCATGCCGTCCATGAGCGGGCCTTCGATGACATGCAGGGGCCGCGCGGCGGCAAGGCGGGCCTCCTCAGTGTCGGCGTCGATGTAATCCGCTATGCCATGAACGAGCGCGTGTTTGAGCCGCTCGGCCACCGGGCGCTCGCGCCAGGCGAGATCGGGCGCCTGCTTCTTCGAGACTCCGCCCCTGAACTGGTCCGCCGCTTCCAGCAGCCGGTCGGTAGCGTCGGGGCGGCGGTTCAAGACCACATCCTCGCACAGCTCGCGCAGCTCGGGATTGAGATCGTCATAGACGCCAAGCTGCCCGGCATTGACGATGCCCATGTCCATCCCTGCGGCGATGGCGTGATAAAGGAAAACCGTGTGCATGGACTGGCGCACCGGTTCGTTTCCCCGGAAGGCGAAGGACAAGTTGGAAACGCCGCCGGATACATGCGCGTGCGGCAATTCGGCCCGGATGCGGCGCGCGGCCTCGATGAAGGCGATTGCGTAATTGTTGTGTTCCTCGATCCCCGTCCCGACCGCGAAGACGTTGGCATCGAAGACGATATCTTCGGGTGCGAAACCGGCGCGCTCCGTGAGCAGGCGGTAGGCGCGCTCACAGATCGCAAATTTGCGTTCGGCGGTCTCAGCCTGGCCAGCCTCGTCGAAGGCCATGACAACGGCCGCCGCGCCATAACGCAGGATGCGCCGGGCATGGGCAAGGAAGGGCTCCTCCCCTTCCTTCAGGCTGATCGAATTGACGATGGACTTGCCCTGGACGCATTTGAGCCCGGCCTCGATCACCGGCCATTTCGAGCTATCGATCATCACCGGCACGCGCGAAATGTCCGGTTCCGCGGCAATCAGGTGGAGGAAGGTGGTCATCGCCTTTTCAGAATCGAGAAGGCCCTCGTCCATGTTGACGTCGAGGACGTTGGCGCCGCTCTCGATTTGCTCGCGCGCAACCGCAAGCGCGCCATCGTAATCGCCAGCCTCGATGAGCTTGCGGAATTTGGCGGAGCCGGTAACGTTGGTCCGCTCGCCCACCATAATGAATTGCTGGCCCGTGCCTGTCATGCCTCAACCGTCCCCGTTGCGCGAGATGCCATGCACCTTGGTGGCCAACGCCAGAAGTTTCAAGGAAAAATGCCCCGCTTGCTGAGAGCGGGCGTCAGGCGCGCGGCGGGCCGCTGCAACACGAGCCCTTGCCAGAGCCGCCACGTTCTTCCTGGATGGGCGGGCAAGGGACGTCGCCATACGAGCAGAACACGCAGCAATCGCCGTGTTTGGGCTTCATCTCCAACCCGCACTGCTTGCATGTATAGAAATACCAGCAGGCATCTGCCGGCATTGTTTCGATGGAACGGTGGCCGCAGGCTGGGCACGTAATCGCCGATTGCATTTGAACCATGGAAAGTCTCTCGCACCAAGCCAGGCCGCTATCGCAGCGGCGCTTGAGCCGGCTCATGAAGGCCAGGCGCCATAACCGGCTTGAACTCGATATGGCTCAGCGCGCGCAGCTTGGCGATGGTCGCGAAGTCGCGGTCGTTATGAACAAGCGTCATCTCGTAGCGCAGCGCGATTTCAGCGATGCAGCAGTCGATGACGCTGCGGACGGTGAGGCCACGCCGGCGCAAATCGAAATAGAGCCGGGCAGCGTTGGCCCAGTTCTCGTCTTCCATCTCGAGATAATCTTGATCGGCGAGGTAGTCCGAAAGCCTCAGCCATTCTTTTTCGTCGCGCGCGCCCTGCAGCAGCTCAACTTGCGTGAAGCGCGTGAGGAAATAATCACGCCCTTCCAGAAGCTCGCGCAACCCATGAGTCACCGCACCCGAGCGGTCCCTGAACAGTGCAACCAGCACGCTCGTATCAATCAGCATCGTAGCGTGTATGTCTCAGGGCCTTATGATCGTAGCGGTCCTCGAACGCGATCTTGCCGGCAAGGTCGAAGAGATCCTTTTTCTTTTTGACCTTCAGGAATTCCTGTAGGGCTAGATGCACCGCTTCCTTTTTCGTTTTCACGTTCGCCACCTTCATGACCTCGCCAATAAGCGCGTCGTCAATATCGATATTGGTTCGCATTACCGCTCACATAAGCTCATCCTCATGTGTATTATACACATCGAGATACACAAAGGAAGCGCTTTTTTTGGGGATTAGGGCGAGTCCTTAGGCAGCACCGAAGATTTCCACGAGCCTCGCGCATAGCCAGAACTCGCCCTCAACGATCGTGCCTGGAGCCAAGGCCTGAGGCAGGACGGTATCGTCGGCGACGAAATCGAAGGTGCCCCCTGCAGTGCCGATGAGCGCCCAGGTGAAGTCTTGCCCCGTCTCGGGGTTTTGGCGGCGCTCGGTTTTTTGCACTTCGCCGGTCAGGAACGCTCGGGCTGGCGCCCGGAAATCCTCGGCTTCCGGATCGAGAAAGACGATTTCGCCAGAGCCGCCGCCGCCAACGAAAAGCCCGCTTGCCAGGAAAGAGCGGGGCGTGAATTTAACGCTTTTATCCGCCTGGGTGGCCTGGAACACCGCCTCGTTTTCGTAGACTGCGAGTTCGTGGGGGAACGCAACGATTTGCGCAATGGCCATGAAGGGCACGGGCCTGCCGGCAAAGCGTGCAAAATCCACCACGTCGATCAGCGCAATGGTTGGGCCCAGTTCGACATAGAAGGCGCCTTCGAAGAGATTGTCGCTTGGGCGCTGGCGCATGGCGCGGACCCGGACCGGCGCGCGGCCTTCACCTTCGAAGAAGGGAGTGATGCCCACAGCCACATAGGGATCGGCGTCCTGTTCAGACTCGGCAGTCTTTTGCATATGGATCCAGAGCTCGGCTCCGGCCGCCGAGTGCAGCCGGTGATAGTAGCCGGGCGGGCAAGGCTGCTTGTCGCCGCCTTTCCCAGCAAGACCGGTAACGAGCGTGGATAACGCTTCAGCCGAACTCGCTTTAAATCCGATAACACTGAAGTGATCGGCCATCCCCCCGTACTCTCCCAAAAAACGCGTGCGCAGCCATTGGCCGCTAAAGTTGAGACAGACGTTCAAGCTCGCCGCAAATTTCCGCACCCATGCCGGCTGTAGTTACCTGGGTCATGCCGTCCTGCATGATATCCGCGGTGCGAAGCCCCTTGGCCAATGCGCCGGCGATAGCGGCATCGAGCAGATCGGCCTCCGCGGTCATTTCGAAGGAGTAGCGGAGCGCCATTCCGAAACTTGCGATGGTAGCGATGGGATTGGCGATGCCGCGGCCCGCTATGTCGGGCGCGCTGCCATGGACGGGCTCGTACATCGCGGCGCGGCGGCCGTTAGCGTCCTTGGCGCCGAGCGAAGCCGAAGGAAGCATGCCGAGCGAGCCCGTTGCCATCGCGGCTTGGTCGGAGAGAATGTCGCCGAATAGATTGTCGGTCACGATCACATCGAATTGCTTGGGCCAGCGCACGAGCTGCATTGCGCAATTATCCGCAAGGATGTGGGTCAGCTCCACATCCTTGTAACTGGCGCCGTGGACGCGGCTGACAACCTCTTTCCATAAGACACCGGTCTTCATGACGTTGTGTTTATCGGCCGAGGCCACGCGATTACCGCGCGCCCGTGCCAAATCGAAGGCCACACGCGCGATCCGCTCGATCTCGTGCTCCGTATAGACCTGTGTGTCGATCGCGCGCTTTTCGCCGCTCTCCAGCGTCACGATCTCTTTCGGCTCGCCGAAATAGACGCCGCCCGTCAATTCGCGGACGATCATGATGTCGAGGCCCTCGACCACCTCGCGCTTGAGGCTCGAAGCCTCCGTCAGCGCCGGATAGCAAATGGCAGGCCTGAGATTGGCGAACAGGCCAAGATCCTTGCGAAGCCGCAGGAGCCCGGCCTCGGGGCGCTTTGCATACGGCACCTTGTCCCATTTCGGCCCGCCAACGGCGCCCAGCAGGACAGCGTCCGCGGCTTTGGCCTTTGCCATCGCGGCGTCCGAAATCGCCTCGCCATGCACATCGTAAGCGCAGCCGCCAACGAGATCTTCTTCGACCTCGAACTTGGCGCGGCCAGCCTTTTCAAGCCAGGCAACAATGCGCTTGACCTCGGCCATGACCTCGGGGCCTATGCCGTCGCCGGGAAGAAGGAGCAGTTTTCTAGGTGTCATGAACGGAAACAGGGTTAGGGTTGGTTGGTCTTTTGAGAACGCCAGCGATGACGCTGGTCCGGCAGTTTGCGACTTAGAACATACGATGTAACGCTAATCACGGCCTTCCTATGGATTCTGCACAGCTTTATGTGGAGTTCAAGACACTAGAGCCCGCTTTTGATGGAATCGAAAGCGGGCTCTAGCTTGTTGTTTTGCCGTGCGTCTTATCGGAAAACCGCTTCGCACCTCCGGGGCAAGCCCCATAGGCGCTAAAATAGACGATAGGTCATTGATTATACCAAGGGTTCCACCCCTCATCCTGTCCTTCTCCCTATGGGAGAAGGGACGCCTGAATAACCGTGACGGCAGTTCGAGGGTTCCCTCTCCCGTGGGGAGAGGGACAGGGTGAGGGGAGATTCCCCCGTTATTTTAGCGCCTATGGGGGCAAGCCCGAAGGCATGCTTTTCCGGACGCACTCTAAGGGGTGTCAGCGGCGCTTACCGGAAGCGCGCGGGTGCCTGGGGATTGTTGGCCGGATTCGTATCGTGCTTGTACATCCGCGCCATCAGTCCAGTGCCCAAGAGCGGCTGCAAATCCGCCTCCAGAGCATCCGCGATTTCCTTGTCATAGACCTCGTTGCCGTTCACGTAGAGCGTGAAGGATTTGAGGTATTTTTCTTTCTTCGCGGAGTTCTCGATTGTGGCCTTCGTCCATCGATAGAGAGCATTGTCTGTCTCGCCATGCTTTTCAGCTTCCGCGACGAATTCCGCAAACGCGTCGAACTGGCATTTCGGGAACGCGTGGTGCTTGGCCAGAATATCCGGTAGCGGCTGCAGAGCTGGACTGCCGGGATCGTTTCTCACCGTTTCCGCGACGTTCTCCGGAAGATCGATCCGTATCTGATATTTCCAATCGCCGCTCATGCCTTACCTCCTTGGCCCACGCCGCAATCCGCTGTTGGCGCCGCCGGCAACGGAGAGGCGGCCTTTTCGTTCCGTATGGCCGCCAGCGGCGGGACCAGGCGCTTTGCGCGGAATTTCAAAGTGAAAACGCATCCTCCGGCACTCCGGTTGCTGATGTTTATCTCTCCGCGATGCGCATCCATGATGCGCTTCACGATGGATAGACCCAAGCCTGCGCCTGAGGAGCCTCTGCGGTCCTTGCGCCAAAACCGCTGAAAAATCTGAACGCGCTCCGAGTGGGGGATGCCAGGCCCCTGATCGGCGACCGACACAACCCTTTCGGGCCGGACTGCTATTGTCACCGTGCTTCCCTTCGGTGTGTGCCTGATCGCATTCTCCGCAATGTTCCGCACCGCCCGGAAAAGGACTTCGGTATTTCCATTGACTGGAACCGGGGCTTCAGGGGCTTCCAGCAGGATTTGCTTACCCTCCGCGACCGCGAGAGGCGCAACGAACTCAGCGACATCGACGCAAACGGCTTTCAGGTCCGCGACGTCGCCAGAGCTAACCGAAAACGCTTCGAGCTCGGCTATATCGAGGAGCTGGCTCACGATCCGCTTCATGCGGGCGATGTCGCGGCTCAGCTCTTTCGCGATTGCCTTGTCGGGGATGGTGTCGATCCTGGCCTGCAAGATCGATAAGGGCGTGCGCAGCTCGTGGGCAGCGTCCGCCGTAAAGTCGCGCTGCACCATGAAGCCCTGCTCCAGCCGGTCCAGCGCCTGATTGATGGTGTCGACCAAGGGCCGGATCTCGCTCGGCATCTCTTCGAGCGGAAGTCTGACATCGGTGCGCTCGGGCCCGATCTCCTCCGCCATTTCCGACGCGCTCAAGAGCGGCCTCAAGGCCTTGCGGAAAATACTGACGTCGATGATAAGCAGCGAAAGCAGAATGGGGATGGTGATCCAGCCCACGCGGCTGAAAAACTCCCGGACGATATCGTCGATCAACACGTCGCGGTGCTCCAGGTCCTGGGCGACCTGCACGAAGACGGTGCTTGCTCCGATCTTCACCGGGATGCTTGCGCCTGCAAGGATCGCATCCTGCCGTTTGGTTTCGAGATATTCGGGATCGCGGCCGCGCCCGGCATTTACGAAGACTGCCTTACCGCCATGGAGCGAGGAATAGAGCACGCGTCCGGATGCATCGACGACGGAATATACATAGCGGCCATAAGCCTCTGAAAACAGCGTCGTCAGCTCGGGCGGCAGATGCAGTGCAATGCCGCCGTCTGGCTCCTGTGAAAGGTGGCTCGTAATAAGCTGGGCGTTTTCGCGCAAAGCCCTGTGTTGCAGGTCTTCGGCCGCGGACCTCAGTAGCAGGTAAAGCGCAACCGGCATGAACGCCGAAGTGATCACTATCGCGACGACGTGAAGTAAGATGATACGCTGGGTAATCGACTTGAAAAAAAACATGGCGCGTTTCCGGCCTCATGCGGCTGTGATGAGATAGCCGACGCCCCTTATGGTATGGATTGCGGCGCTTGCCCCCAGATCCTGAAGGCTCTTGCGCAGGCGATGTACGTAAACCTCAACTGCGTTCGATCCGACATCGTTTGAAAGGCCGAAGATCTGGTCCTCGACGACTCGCTTGGAGACGACGCGGCCGGTCCGGCGCAGCAAAATCTCCAAGACTGCAAGCTCCCTTGCGGAAAGCATATGCGGCTTGCCATCGATGAAGAGCTGGCGCCCTACCGTATCGAAAAGCAGATTGCCAATCTCCAGCGAGCGCCCAAGCAACTGGCCGGGACGGCGCAGCAGCGCCTCCAGGCGGGCCACCAGCTCCTCGACCGCAAAGGGCTTCACGAGGTAATCGTCCGCTCCCGCCCGCAGGCCCGCGACCCGGTCGTTCACGCCATCCCTTGCGGTGAGGATCAGTACAGGCACGGCGTTCTGGCGCGACCTTAGCGTGCGAAGCACGGTAGAGCCGTCGGCGTCCGGCAGGCCGAGGTCGAGGATAACCGCTGCGTAATGCGTCGAACCCAGGACGCTCAGCGCGTCGGCGGCCGTGGTGACGGCATCCGCGTCGAACCCGGACGCTGCCAGGCTCTTAACCAGGAGCCTCGAAAGCTCCTCATTATCTTCAACAAGCAGAAGCCGCATTTAGCCGGTCCGCCTCCCTGCGCACAATCCCCACCTCCATATAAGCAAGATGGCCGAAAAGGCAAAAAATCGCCTGCCTGAAAAACGCGGTGCGCTGATGGCATTGACCGCTCTGCCGCCAGCTCCAGCGTCGTCGCGAGGCCGCTGTGGCGGCCGGGGCGATCCAGGAGTAACCTCTATACAACGCCAGCGTTGGTGGCCCTGGATTGCTTCGCTGTGCTCGCGATGACGGCGGCCCAAGCCTACGGTGGCCGTTATTGTAGGGGTTCATGCGAAGGAACGGCCCAAGCTTGAGGTTTGAGCTCGCCTGCTCATATTCCGCTGGAAGCCTGGAGGCTGCCGTGACGACAAGCTCAAATCCGCTTGACCGTTTCTACCACTACACGCTGGCGAAGCAGACAGGCGGCCTTTCCCCTGTTGCACTTTGGCTGGCGTTCATGGATTGGGCGCTTCATTTAAGCCTAGCGCCTGGCACACGCACGAAGCTTGCCGCGAAGCTCATTTCTTCCGGTTTCGCATACCAAAACTATCTCGCCGGCGCAGCCGGGATAAATGGGGAGACGCCCAGCCCCGTCGTCGAGGCAAATCCGCGTGACAAGCGCTTTTCCCGGCCGGAATGGTCGCAGTGGCCCTATAGCGCGCTGGCGCAAGGTTTCCTGCTTTGCGAGCAGTTCTGGGACGAGGCGACACGGAATGTGCGCGGCGTAAGCCGCGATCACGGGGAAGCCGTCAATTTTTGCGCAAGGCAGCTTCTCGACACGGTGGCGCCGTCCAATTTCCCCGCCACCAACCCAGAGATATTGGAGCGGACGCTTCGCGACGCAGGCACCAACCTCGTGCGTGGCTATTGGAATTTCATCGAGGACTCCGTCCGGCGGGCCGCGGGGCTCCCTCCGGCTGGCGTAGAAGGGTTCAAGCCCGGTAAGACGATTGCCGTAACCCCAGGCAAGGTAATCGCAAGAACGCGGATGATAGAGCTAATCCAATATAGCCCCGCGACCAGCACTGTATATCCGGAGCCGTTGTTGATCGTTCCGGCATGGATCATGAAATATTACGTGCTCGACCTTTCGCCCAGCAATTCCCTCGTGCGCTATCTCGTTGGCCAAGGCTTCACGGTTTTCACGATCTCCTGGAAAAACCCCGATGAGAGCTATCGCGACGCCGGCATAGACGACTACCGCCGCTTGGGCATCATGGAAGCGCTGCACGCCATCTCCAAGATCGTGCCAGACCGGAAAGTGCATGCGCTCGGCTATTGCCTTGGCGGCACGCTGCTTTCGATCGCCGCCGCCGCCATGGCGCGCGACGGCGACGAACGCCTTAAAACGCTGACGCTGCTTGCCGCGCAAACCGACTTCAGCGAACCCGGCGAACTTGAGCTTTTCGTCAATGAGAGCCAGCTCGCCTTCCTTGAGGACCAGATGCAGGAAGCGGGCGTGCTCCACGCCGAACAGATGACGGCCAGCTTTCAGCTGCTGCGCTCGAACGATCTGATCTGGTCGCGGATGCTCAAGAACTATCTTATGGTCGAGCGCGAGCCCCTCAACGATCTCATGGCCTGGAACGCGGATGCGACGCGCATGCCCGCGCGCATGCATTCGGAATATCTGCGCGACATTTTCTTCGAGAACCGGCTCGCCGAGGGCCGGTATCTCGTGGACGGGCACGCCATCGCGCTCCGCGATATCAAGGCCCCGATTTTCGCGGTTGGAACCGAATGGGACCATATCGCGCCCTGGCGTTCGGTCTATCAGATCAATGTGCTGGCCGATACCGATGTGACCTTCCTCCTGACCAATGGCGGGCATAATGCGGGCATCGTTTCCGAGCCGGGGCGCAAAGACCGGCACTACCGCGTAGCCACGCTGAAGGCCGGCGAGCCTTACCACGAGCCGGATGCCTGGTTCCATGAGCACCAGCCTATAAGCGGCTCCTGGTGGCCGGAATGGGTGAACTGGCTGAACCCCGGCTCCAACGAGTTCTCCGCGCCGCCGCCGATGGGGGCGCCGGACGAGGGATACCCCCCGCTTTGCGACGCACCCGGTACCTATGTTTTTGAGTAACACCAGACGCCAAATGTTTTTAGCGGTTTGTTAGCCATGCCCGGTAGGTTGGGCCTCGCGAATCCTGCGATTTCCGGCGTATGATACCGAATCCGGTTGATTGCTTCGGCAAAGACCCCCTCACTCTGTCTCTCTCCCCAAGGAGAGAGAGGACCCTAGAATTGCCGCTGCGGATAATTCAGGCGTCCCTTCTCCCCTCGGGGCTACGGGATTCAAACAAGTTGGAGCCTCCCCATTGCGAGGGCGGCGCCTTCGAGCATGGCTTGCAGGCGCTTCCAGCCATCGGCCATGGTTTTGGGCCCTGGCTTCTTATAATAGCAGTTCC
>JBKQNN010000110.1:0-4392 GCA_052145975.1 Rhodomicrobium sp.
AAGTGCGGCAAAATAGAGGGTCGGCGGCTATTGCTGGCAAGGCCCAAGACCGTCATTCCCGCGCAAGAGCGTGTGAAGAAATCCATGCGCTTGCAGTACGCTCAGTTTGTCATGGCCCGGCTTGACCGGGCCATCCATGAAAAACCAAATACGCTTCGTATGTTACTGGATGGCCGGGTCAAGCGCGGCCATGACAGCAATGGGTGCCGGCGATTTTTTCACACGCTCGAAGGCGGGGATCCATGCCAGAAAACAACTTCGTCTTTACATACGGTTACCGTAGGTCTCCGCCTTCACGGGGACGACGCTGCGGCCTGTCTTTTTTGATTGGATTTGTAGATGCTGTTTGTGCCGGTCTGGGATCTAAATCCCCTGAAAGCGGTGAAATTTCAATATGTGACGGTGGGTATTATCGCCATCGATGTGCTTATCTATTTCGGCCTTCAGAGCAATCTCTTCTTTAACGCGCCGCCCGGCTTGGCCGGAGCGTTGTTGCCTACGCCGGACCATGTGGTGCCGTTGGGAACGTTTTTGCGGCATCTTCCCGACCAGTATAAACTCCTCACCTACATGTTCTTGCACGGAAGCTCATTGCACCTCCTCTTCAACATGATTTTTCTTTTTGTCTTTGGGGACAATGTCGAGGACGCGATGGGCCATTTCCGGTTCGTCATCTTCTATCTGGCCTGCGGTGTGATCGCCGCTCTGGTGTACTGTTCCTTGACGGAGGTTCCGGATGCCCCTCTCATTGGAGCGAGCGGAGCCGTCTCGGGCGTTATCGGCGCCTATCTCGTGCTCCATCCCAATATCCGCGTGTGGGTGCTGGTCCCGCTTCCAAAATTATCTTTTCTTCCGCTGCGGTTCTCCGCCGGTTTCGTGATCGGCGTTTGGATACTTTATCAATTCGCCAGTGCGATTTATTTCTCCTCGGAAGCCGTCGCCTGGTGGGCGCATGTGGGAGGGTTCTTCGCCGGCGCCATCCTTGTGGCTCTCATGAAACGGCGGGGGGTGCGCCTTTTCGATGCAGCGACAGGGGTTTAAATCCTGCTGCGCTTTGAAAGGCACTACGCTAACGTCTAAGCTGGAACGCATTGACACCTTCGCAACTGCGAAATAAATTTCGCCTCCTTATAAACGGGTCACTTGCGAGACGGTACGCCATTAGACGAGTTGACCCGGCGCTGCAGTGCAGCATAATGGGCGGGCTAAAAGTCAGGGCTGAATGCTATGAAGCTTCTTGTACCCGTTAAACGGGTCGTAGATTATAATGTAAAGATCCGCGTGAAGCCGGACGGCAGCGGCGTGGACATCGCCAACGTCAAGATGTCCATGAATCCCTTCGATGAAATCGCCGTGGAAGAGGCGCTGCGCATCAAGGAGGCTGGGCACGCCTCTGAGGTTATCGCGGTATCGGCCGGGCCGCAAAAGGCTCAAGAAACGCTGCGCACCGCGCTTGCCATGGGAGCCGACCGGGCCATCCTCTACAGAACGGACCTGGCGCTTGAGCCGCTGGCGGTAGCGAAGCTTCTAAAGCACGCTGTCGAAAAGGAAAATGTGGGGCTCGTTATTCTTGGCAAGCAGGCAATCGACGACGACTCCAACCAAACGGGCCAAATGCTCGCCGCCCTGCTCAACTGGCCGCAGGCCACTTTCGCCTCCAAAGTTTCCTTCAAGGACGGATCGCTTGAGGTTACCCGCGAGGTCGACGGCGGATTGCAGACGGTCTCTCTAAAATTGCCGGCCATCGTGACCGCCGATTTGAGGCTCAATCAGCCGCGCTATGCCTCTCTGCCGAACATCATGAAGGCGAAGAAGAAGCCGCTCGACGAGATCGATGCCGCCTCGCTTGGGATCGATATCGGGCCGAAAATCAAGGTAATCAAGACCGCCGAGCCGCCTACGAGGAAGGCAGGCATCAAAGTCAAGACCGCACAAGAGCTGGTTGAGAAGTTGCGCACCGCGGGGGTAATACAATAATGGCTGTTCTTCTCGTAGCGGAGCACGATAACCGCGCGCTCAACGGTGCAACCGCAAAGGCGCTCACGGCGGCAACGGCTCTGGGAGACCCGGTTCACATCCTGGTTGCGGGATCGGGTTGCGAGGCGGTTGCTCAAAAGGCGGCGGCGTTAAGCGGAGTGGAGAAGGTCCTCCTTGCGGAAGCGGATCATCTGAAAGCACGGCTCGCCGAAGACATGGCGGCGCTGATCGTGCCGCTGATGGAGCGATATTCGGCCCTTGTTGCCGTTTCGTCTGCCGCGGGAAAGGACTTTGCGCCGCGGGTTGCCGCGCTCCTCGACGCCGCCCAGCTCTCGGACGTCACGGCCGTGCATAGCCCCGTTCTGTTCGAGCGCCCGATCTATGCCGGCAACGCCGTACAGACCGTCGAATGCAACCAGCCGAAAAAGGTACTGACTGTGCGCACGACCGCATTCGCGGCAACTCCCGAAGGCGGCTCCGCTGCCATCGAGCGAATTCAGCTCCCCGCGGCGAACGGCGCCTCCCAATTCGTGAGCGAGGAGTTGTCGAAATCGGAGCGGCCCGAGCTGACTGCTGCGAAAGTTGTGATTTCGGGCGGCCGCGGTATGCAATCTGGCGAAAATTTCAAGATGATCGAACGCATTGCTGATAAGCTTGGCGCTGCGGTCGGGGCGAGTCGCGCGGCGGTCGATGCCGGTTTTGTCCCGAACGACTATCAGGTTGGTCAAACCGGCAAGGTGGTGGCGCCGGAACTCTACATAGCCGTAGGCATCTCGGGCGCCATTCAGCATCTTGCCGGCATGAAGGATTCGAAAGTGATCGTTGCCATCAACAAAGACGAGGAAGCGCCCATTTTCCAAGTCGCGGATTACGGCCTTGTTGGCGACCTCTTCCAGATCTTGCCGGAATTCGAAGCCGCGCTCGACAGCCGGAAATAGCATCACACAAACCCCGGAGTTGACGATGGCTCTCCCATACACGACCCGCGAAAACCCCTTCATCAATAAAGCCGAGGGGCGCGAAGCTGTCGTCATTAAGACCGTCGGCGTGATCGGGGCCGGGCAGATGGGCAATGGCATTGCCCATGTCGCCGCGCTCAGCGGCTATAAGGTGCTGCTCAACGATTTGAGCAAGGAGCGGGTAGAGTCCGGCCTAGCTACGATCAACGGCAACATGACCCGGCAAATCACCCGCGGGAAAATCACTGAGGAAGACCGGGACCGGGCACTGGCGCGGATTACTTACGCCGCCTCGCTCGACGCTTTCGGCGACTCCGAACTCGTGATCGAAGCGGCCACGGAGGATGAAGACATCAAGCGCAAGATCTTGATCGCGCTTTGTCCTCACCTGAAGCCGGAAGCCATCGTGGGCAGTAACACCTCTTCCATCTCGATCACGCGCCTTGCCGCAGTGACCGACCGCCCCGAGCACTTCATCGGCTTGCACTTTATGAACCCCGTGCCGGTGATGGACCTAGTGGAGATGATCCGCGGCATCGCGACCGACGAGACAACGTTTGCCACCTGCCGCCGCTTCGTCGAAACACTTGGCAAGACCGTCACGGTTGCGGAAGATTTCCCGGCCTTCATCGTGAACCGCATCCTGATGCCCATGATCAATGAGGCGGTCTACACCCTTTACGAGGGCGTTGGCACCGTCGAGGCCATCGACCTCGCCATGCGGCTTGGCGCCAGGCATCCCATGGGTCCGCTGCAGCTCGCCGATTTCATCGGCCTCGATACTTGCCTTTCGGTCATGCAAGTGTTGTACGAGGGGCTAGCGGACACCAAATACCGGCCGTGTCCGCTCTTGGTGAAGTATGTCGAGGCGGGGTGGCTGGGCCGGAAAACGCAGCGCGGATTTTACGACTATCGCGGCGAAGTGCCGGTTCCGACGCGCTGAAGTTTGCGGCCTCAGGCCACGCTTTCGCTAAATTCGTAGCTTAGCCGGTGGGCGGATTAGCCCGAGCCCAAGGTACAGCCATGACAGTAACAAACCGTGACGGCGCCTCCGCATGGGCCGACCGCCCCCACACAGCCGCCGTTGTTTTGGCCAACGGCCTGATTATTCAAGGGTATGGCGTAGGCGCGGCCGGAGAGGCAGCCGGCGAGGTTTGCTTCAACACTGCGATCACCGGATATCAGGAAATCCTCACCGATCCGTCCTATGCGGGGCAGATCGTGATGTTTACTTTCCCGCATATCGGAAACATCGGCACCAATCCTGAAGACGTCGAGACGACGAACCTTGCATCCGCCTCCGGAGTCCGGGGCTGCATTCTCCATGCCGCGGTAACGGAGCCCTCCAGTTACAGGGCCACCCGGCACCTGGACCAATGGCTTAGCGCGCGCGGGATTATCGGCATATCGGGCGTCGATACGCGCGCTTTGACAATGCTGATCCGCGATCATGGCA
>JBKQNN010000111.1:0-5933 GCA_052145975.1 Rhodomicrobium sp.
CCGAGGGTAGCCTTGTGCGCGGGAGCGGCCTGGACGAGTATACATTCGGCTCGCGTGAGTCGGGTGCGGGACAGGGGCAGGAGAGGGGTGCCAATCATGGTGAAAGCCACCCAAGATTATGTCTGCCAGTCCTGCGGCGCCGTTTCCGCGAAGTGGCAGGGCAAGTGCGTGGCTTGCGGCGCGTGGAACAGCCTGAGCCAGGAAGGCAGCGTCCTTAGCCTTGCTGGGCCCGCCGGGCTCAAGGCCAGACGCAAGGCCAACGCGGCCCAGATCGAGAGCCTCGCCCACGAAGAGAAACCGCTGCAGCGCGTCGCTTCGGGCATTGGCGAACTGGACCGCGCGGCGGGCGGCGGGTTCGCCCAAGGCTCGGCGGTGCTGCTCTCCGGTGAGCCGGGTATTGGCAAGTCCACGCTGCTGCTGCAGGCGGCGGCAGCCATCGCGAACCAGGGGCACAGCGCGCTCTATTTTTCGGGCGAGGAGGCCACCGGCCAAATCCGGATGCGCGCGGCCCGGCTCGGCCTTAGCCAAGCACCGCTCGGACTTGCCGCCGAGACCTGCGTGGAGCGCATTCTCGCTACCGTCGAGCAGGCGGGCGCACCCGATTTCATCGTGGTCGATTCGATCCAGACGCTTTGGACCGAATCCATTGAATCCGCTCCCGGCACCGTGAGCCAGGTCCGGGCCAGCATGCAGGCGCTGATTGCGCTAGCGAAGGCGCGCGGGCCCGTGCTGGTCGTGGTCGGTCACGTCACCAAGGACGGGCAGATCGCCGGCCCGAAGGTGATCGAGCACATGGTAGATACGGTTCTCACCTTTGAGGGCGAGACCCACCATAATTTGCGGCTGTTGCGCGCGACAAAAAACCGCTTCGGGCCGGCCAACGAGATCGGCGTTTTCGACATGCACGGCGACGGCTTGCGCGAGGTCGCCAATCCGTCGGAGCTGTTCTTGAGCCAGGACGGCGCAGGCACCGCGGGCAGCGCCATTTTCGCGGGCATAGAGGGAACGCGGCCCATTCTCGTTGAAATCCAGGCGTTGCTGGCGCCCTCGCCTTACGCAGCGCCGCGCCGCTCCGTGGTCGGCTGGGACCAGAACCGGCTTGCGATGATCCTTGCCGTGCTCGAAGCCCGCTGCGGGGTAAAGCTTGGCGTGCAGGACGTTTATCTCAACGTAGCCGGGGGGTTGCGCATAGCCGAGCCCGCCGCCGATCTGGCGGTCGCAGCGGCACTGCTTTCGGCGTTCTCGGGCATTGCGCTTCCGCGCAATTGCGTCTATTTCGGAGAGGCTGGATTATCGGGGGCGTTGCGGCCCGTTCAGCAGATGGCCGTGCGGCTGAAGGAAGCCCAGAAGCTCGGGTTCAGTTCCGCATATCTGCCGGCCGCAGGCGAGGATTTGAGTAGCGGCTTTGCGGGAAAGCTAACGCGCCTCCCCCAGTTGAAGGATTTGGCTGCGCTCTTCGGTTAATCCCAGGGGAGGATAATGCCGGAGACGCGAAATTCGTCGGACGATCCGCATGGAAGGGTAAGGTTCATGCCGCCAATTACAGCGCTCGACATTATACTTGTGAGCATCATGATTTTGTCGGGGCTGCTCGCCATGCTGCGGGGGCTAACGCGAGAGATGCTTTCGATCATGTCCTGGGCGCTTTCCGCGCTCGTGACGCTTCTGGCCTTCATTAATTTCCGGAGTATGGCTGAGAGCTGGGTCGAGCCCAAGATGCTCGCCGACGGACTGCTCATCTTGGTAGTCTTCATCGCCAGCCTGATCCTCTTCAGCCTCCTGACTGCCAACGTGTCCGAGCGCGTGCTCGATAGCCGCGTCGGCGCGGTAGATCGCACGCTCGGCTTTGTATATGGACTCCTGCGCGGGCTGATCCTCGTCGCCATCGCCTATATGATCGTGGCCATGATCACTTTGCACGACAAGGAGAACGAGAAGGAGCCCGGCAAGCTGCCCACTTGGGTCACGCAGGCGCGGTCGCTTCCTCTGATTCAATACACGGGAAGTTTCA
This sequence comes from Rhodomicrobium sp., assembly GCA_052145975.1. GTDB lineage: Bacteria > Pseudomonadota > Alphaproteobacteria > Rhizobiales > Rhodomicrobiaceae > Rhodomicrobium. Next base: position 2,012 of record JBKQNN010000111.1, read on the forward strand.
TTAGAACATGCTGCTTGCCGGACGATCCGGAGTCGTGGCTCAACAAGCACGAAAAACAAGCTTCGCCCGCGGGCTAGCGTGGCCTATGTCCTGCGATTGCCAATGGAAGTTTAGCCACAGAGGGTATAGGCAATCGCGAGACGCCACACTAGTTTCATATCGTACCATACCGTGTTATAGGCGGGGCGGCGGGTGCTGGGCATCGTTGCGAAGGGCTTGACGCTGAAGCACTTTTGGCCCGGCGTGGCGCTCGCCTCGCGATGTGGAGTACGCAAGAGGGCTTGGCCCTGCGCAGTGCAGGCGAAGACCGGTGGAGAATGCAGGGTTGAACGGGATTTCTGGCATGAGCGCCTTGGAGGCCGGGATTTTGGACCTGGGCGGCGATAAGTTGCATGAGGAGTGCGGCGTTTTCGGCGTCTTCAATCACCCCGACGCCGCAGCCCTTACCGCTCTTGGGCTGCATGCCCTGCAGCACAGGGGGCAGGAAGCGGCCGGCATCGTAACCTTCGACGGCGGCCAGTTTCACGCCGAGCGCCGCCTTGGACTGGTGGGCGACCACTTCAACAAAAAGTCCATAATCGACCGCTTGCCAGGCTCGGCGGCCATTGGCCATGTGCGCTATGCCACGGTGGGAGAAACCGCGCTCCGGAATGTGCAGCCGCTGTTCGCCGATCTCGACATGGGCGGCCTGGGGCTCGGCCATAACGGCAACCTGACCAATGCGCTCACACTCCGGCGCGAGCTGGTTTCCTCGGGCGCGATCTTTCAATCGACCTCCGACACGGAGGTTATCGTCCATCTGATCGCGCGGAGTGCGGAGCGCAAGCGCGGCTTCACGATGCGCCTTATCGATGCGCTGATGCGGATCGAGGGCGCCTATGCGCTCACATTGCTGACGATGAAGAAGCTGATCGGCATCCGCGATCCGCTGGGCATCCGTCCGCTGGTGCTGGGCAAGCTTGGCGATGCGACTATCCTGGCCTCGGAAACCTGCGCGCTCGATATTATCGGCGCCCGCTTCGTGCGGGAGGTCGAGAATGGCGAAATCGTCGTCATCTCCGAGGAGGGCATCGAGAGCCATAAGCCCTTCCCGCCCTGCCCTCCCCGCCCGTGCATCTTCGAATATATCTATTTCGCCCGCCCCGACTCCATTATGGGCGGGCGCTGCGTTTACGACGTGCGCAAGGCGCTTGGCCGGGAGCTGGCGCTTGAAGCGCCCGCCGATGCCGATGTGGTGATCCCCGTCCCCGACTCCGGCGTGCCGGCCGCCATCGGCTACGCAAACCAGTCTGGCCTGCCCTTCGAGCTTGGCATCATCCGCAACCACTATGTCGGGCGTACCTTCATCGAGCCCGAGCAGCGCATCCGCAAGCTTGGCGTGAAGTTGAAGCACAACCCAACGCCCAGCGTGACCGTCGAAGGCAAGCGCATTGTGCTGATCGACGACAGCATCGTGCGCGGAACGACCTCCACCAAAATCGTCAGCATGATGCGCGAGCATGGGGCGCGCGAGGTGCATATGCGGATCGCCTGCCCGCCGATCAAATTTCCCGATTTCTATGGGATCGACACGCCGGACACTGATGCCTTGCTTGCGGCTAATCACGATCTCGAAGGCATGCGGCGGATCCTCGAATGCGACAGCCTCGCCTTCCTTTCGGTGGATGGCACCTATCGCGCGCTTGGATATCCAGAACGCAACGCAGCCTTTCCGCAGTTTACCGATCACTGCTTTACCGGCAGCTATCCGACCCACCTGCAGGACTGGGACGGGCCGGAACCTGGCCAGCAGCACCGGCTTTCGCTCATGGCGGTGTAGCAATCGTCATCCCGGAAACGCCGAAGGCGTTATCCGGGATCGTTACGATTGCCAGCGCCCTTTAAGATCCCGGATACGGCGCAACTGCCGTTCCGGGATGACGATTGCGAGTTATTCAACCCATTTCGGCCACTCGCTGTTATACGGAATTTAGATGTCAAACACGCTTCCCAGGTTCGACGGCAAGGTTGCGCTCGTGACGGGCGCCTCCCGGGGCATCGGCCGCGCGCTTGCCAAGGCGCTAGCACTTCAGGGCGCGCAGGTCGTGGCGCTCGCCCGGACGAAGGGAGGCCTCGAAGAACTCGACGACGAGCTCGGGGCTCTGGGCGCGCATATTTCGCTGCTCCGGCTCGATTTGCTCGACGGCGCGCAGATCGATGGGCTGGGGCCAACGTTATACGAACGCTGGCAGCGGCTGGACATTTTCGTTGGCAACGCCGGCATTCTCGGCCCCCTCTCTCCGCTCGGCCACATTAGCGAGGCGGACTGGTCGCAGACGCTCAACATCAACGTAACCGCGAACTGGCGGCTTTTGCGCACGCTCGATCCGATTCTGCGGCTCTCGCCGGCGGGGCGCGTCTTGTTCATGACCTCGGGCGTTGCGCAGAAGTGCCGGGCTTACTGGGGGCCTTATTCGGTCTCGAAGGCGGCTCTCGAAGCGCTCGCCAAGACCTACGCGCATGAGGTGCAGTCCACGTCCGTGCGCGTGAATATGCTGAACCCGGGGCGGTTGCGGACGCGCATGCGCGCGAAAGCCTATCCGGGCGAGGATGAGAACACCGTGCCCCCTCCCGAGGCAGTCGTGCCGCTGGCACTTTCGCTGCTGACGGAGGAAACAACGGCGAACGGCGAGCGCTTCGATTTCGTGCCGAGTGTGGAATAAAAACGGCCGGGCGGCGACAGTTCGAGGAAGCAGCCCTGAGCCTAGAGCCTATCCGCTATTGATGGAATCAAAAGCGAATAGGCTCTAGCTTGTTGTTTTGCCGTGCGTCTTATCGGAAAACCGCTTCGCACTTTTCCGGACGCACTCTAAGATTTCTTACCCATAGCGTCGTTCACGCATTTGGTCTCGAAGCTTGTCTTGGCGGCGCCGGAGAGCTTCTTATCCGCCGACGCCTTCTGGCAGCCCGCCGCCGCGTCCTTTTCGCACTTCGTCATGAAGCTGTTGAGTGCCGCGCCGGCGAGCTTCTTAGCGCCGGCCTGGTCTTGGCAGGTGGGATCGGCAAGTGCTGCCGATGAGCAGAGAGCCAGCGCGGCCGCCGCTGCGATGAGCTTTTTCATTATCTTCCTCCTATCCGATCGGTTCCCGAGCCGCCGCGCTCCTGAAGATCGCAAGAGTATGGCGCCGCTACTCCACGGGTGTGAAATGCTGTCTTTTATGGACCTTAATGGAAGGTTGCGTATTCAGGCCGGATCGCGCATGGCTGGCGTGACGAAGCTGCAGTAAACGAACGGCATCCGCCGCTTTCCGCAAACACTCCGGTTGAGAGCGGTGCCTTAGCCATTATATGTGGCTCCGGCGCCCCGGCGGAGCGCCGCAGTCCAATGCCATGTCTCCTTCAATCCCACTCGAAAGAGAGCGAACGCCGATGCCGCACTTTACCGCGATTGCGACCCTGCTGGCCCTGGGCTTCTACTTTTTTACCGGCCTCGCGGTAGGAAAGGCCCGCGTGAAATTTGGCGTGAAGGCTCCGGCCACGGTTGGCCACCCCGAATTCGAACGCCTGTTTCGTATTCAAATGAACACCTTGGAGTGGCTGCCGCTCTTCCTTCCCACGCTTTGGCTCTTTGCCATCTACGTTAACGACATCGCGGCGGCAGCTATCGGCCTTGTCTGGATTTTCGGCCGCATCCTTTATTACCGCGGCTACGCAGCGGCGGCAGAAAAGCGGGAGAGAGGCTTTGGCATTCAGGCCATCGCCGCAGGCGTGCTTTTTGTTGGAGCCTTCGCGGGCGTCGCCGCAAAAATCGCCGCTCTTCATCCTAAATCCGGCAGTTGACGGGGCCATTTTCGCCTGAGAATCGCGCATTCTCAGGGACATGAGCGACGATACACCCCATGTTCCGGTTCACCCAGCGGGTGAACAACCGCCGATTGTACAA
>JBKQNN010000112.1:0-4410 GCA_052145975.1 Rhodomicrobium sp.
CCCTTGGGGAGAGGGTTGGGGTGAGGGGGTCTTTTGCAGGCGCTATACGGAGCGATCAGCCAGATCTGGTATAAGATGCCAGCCGGTCCTTCCGCACCGAGGCGCGCGTCTGTCCTTCGAGCGGCTCCGGCTCGCCATGCCAGTTGCGGCATATATAGAGCGGCATCGGCAGGCGATAGGTCTTGTAGCTGCGGCTGGCGAAGGTAATACCTGCCGCCAAAAGTCCTGACACCCTTGTCCTTGGCCGTTCTTTCAGACGGCCAAAAGTACATACTTATATAGAAATTGGCTTTTTGCCGAACGAACCCAATATTCATCAACAAAAACAAGCGGTAGCCTCCCGCACACCATGACGCCGGGGCACAGCACGCGCCGGCAAATGGGTCAAAATCTCTGACGGCTGGTATCAGCAGCACCGCGGTCGAGATAGGTGTTCACGTTGGTTTTGCCGGCCTGGCGGTAGCCCAGAGCCTTCATCGCTTCGACAATGTCTTCCTGCCAAAGGGTCTGGTGCGAATGCTCGATGATGACAGCTTCCGGCCACAACTTTTCGGGCGCGTCTTTGAAAAAGGGGCCAAGAGCGCGGTCCTCGAAGCCCTCGATGTCGATCTTCATTGCGGTTATGTGCGTTATTCTGGACTCTTCGAGAATCTGTAACAGCGGCCTGCATTCGATATCGATGTAACCCGATTTCTTTTTCTTTTTATGCATCGACGCCGTTCCGGAATTCGAAGGCCGGTTCAGCCATAACCTTGCAAAGCCCGCCGGCCCCGCGGCATAAGGCGCAATCGTGAAATCCGGCAATCCATTTATTTGAGCGTTATAGCGCAGGCGCCCGGCGTTAACGGGGTTCGGTTCGATGGCGAGCACGCGTGCCCCTGTGCGCAGCGCCGTTGGAATGCATATCGCTCCGATGTTTGCACCCAGATCGACAAGAACATCGCCTTTCCGCAAATGACGTTGCAGAAAATCGTATTCGTCCTTTTCGTCTGTAAAGAGAGTGCCTCGTGCTATCGCTAAGTCGTGGTGGTTCTGATTGGGGCAGCACCGGAATCTTACGCCATCCAGTTCAACGTCAGCTATCCGGCCCCTGAATGTGCTCCTCAACACTTTGCGCACAAGATCGGGAACACGCTCATCGTGCGCCAGTACGTTCAAGAGTTGTATGTTCCGGTAATAGCCGAATTGCAACGCCGCCGCCCCCAAAGAAAAGTGCCGTCCAAGTTCCGCTTGTTTACGCCGGATGCCAGAGGTTCGCAATTGGCTTCTTAGGCCGCGCGCGGCGGCAAGCGAAGAGCCGCATCGGCCGCCGGCTCACCAAAATTTCACTGCGGCTTTGCGCCCGGTTTAGTATTTAGTCTGGCTAGACGGCCGAGATTTTTGGTAAGTATAATTTCTGTTTAAAACCATCTGGGCGAGGGACAGGCATCGGCGCTTTTCGTATGTTGCGTTGAAACTGTTTATTGGATTTGACGGCAAGGGGCATGGAGGATAAGACCTCCGTTCCGCGCGGCGTACATGGCGGTCTTGGCCGCGTCCCTCATTTCTGGATAAGTCATGCTGCTGTCAGCGCGCGTGTTGCCTGTCGAACAATTTTTCCGGTTGGGCGCGTTCACCGCCGCAAGCGTTCAGCGCGATTATGTTTGGGATTCCCAGCAGAGCGAAGATCTCTTTGCCGATATAGAGCGGGCCTGCGCGGCCCATTCGCCTGAGCCTGAGCAGGATGGCGAACCGGTGATCTCCATTGCTGGCGAGACCCTCGACGAATGGGAAAGCGCCGGCGAGGCGGCACTATTGCCCGCCGGGCAGGAGGATGCTCCGGGCTATCATTTGGGCTCGGTGGTCGTACGGCGTGCCGCGCCCGGGAGGTTCGAAATCTTCGATGGCCTGCAGCGCGCGACCACGCTTACCATCCTGCTTTGCGTCATCCGCGACCTCACTTCTTCCGCCACCTTGCGCGGCCGGATCGGCGGCCTTATCCAAGATGGCGCCGCCAATAGGCTCGTTTTCCCCGGCGCCGATAACACGCTCGCCAGCGAGATCCAGGCTGCCGGCCAAGCGAACAAAAGCTTCCGCCGCGCGGTGAGTGCCAGGGGCCTGCGGATCAGGCGCTCGCGCTCGATCTTCTATGGCTACCTCTCGGCGTGGGATCAGGACCGCTTGTCGCGGTTTGCCGATTTCCTGCTTTCGTATACGCTCCTCGTCGTCTCCGAAACCGGCAGCCAGACGCTTGCGCGCCAGGTGTTCATCACCGCCAACGATCGCGGGGTGCAGCTCCGGCCGGTCGACATTTTCAAGGGGCAGCTCTTGGGTCTGGCGGGGGACGGCGAGGCTTCCGAAATGGTCGCCCGGCGCTGGAACGGCATTCTGCACGTCACCGGCGACGCCATCGAAGAGTTCATGCGCGCCTACGACTTTCTGAAAAGGTGCGAGCCGCAGGGCGCGGACCACCTGGCCAAACTTGCCGCCACTATCGAAACGAATTACGGCCCGGACCGGCTTGAGGAGGTGCTGGACGACATTTTGCGCCACGCAACCACCTGGATTGCGCTCGGCGATAAGCTGAAATCTCCGCCTTCCTCCGAGGCCGACCTGGATATTTGGCGCTTGCGCTTCTTCAAATGGTTCGAATGGAAGCCCGTGGCGCTGGCCTGGTATCACGCCTATAGCACCAAGCACAGCGTCAAGGCGGGCGGAACCGGAACCAAGGCGGAGAAGACCTTACGCTTACGCTTTTCGGCCCTGCACCGCATTTGCATGATGATGATGCTGGCCAAGTTTTGCGCCAACGACCGCGCCCGCATATTCGGCAGGGCGCTGTCGCAAAGCCGCAACCCCTTCTCCACCAGCGCCGGGCGGCCGGGCGCTTTGACCTTCCGCGCTCCTCAGATCGCGCGCATTCTCGAAAGCTTGGCAACGCCGCTTTACGACGACGACACACGCCTGTCCCTCGTGCGGTGGCTTGAATCGATGAACGGCTGGCCGCAAATGCATGCAGACGCTGCCAGGGCCACGGTCGAGCACGTGCTGCCGAAAAGGCCCGCCAAGGATTCGCAATGGCTTGCCAGCTTCCCCGACGAGGAAGAACGCTTCTCGGCCTGTCATTCCATCGGGAACCTCGCGCTGATGGACTATGCCGAAAACGTGAAGATCACGAACTCCGATTTTCACCTGAAGCTACCGGTGATAAAAGAGCAGTCGAAAAAGTATAAAACGCTCGCCGGGATCGCGGATAAGACAAGCTGGAAAGCCGCCGAAATCCGCGAACGCGCGGCGCAAATGATCGATTTCGCTTGCGCCAAGTTGAATGTCGAGCGTCCGGCGAAAATATAGCGCCGGAACCTGGATGCCTTCGCGGATTGCGCTTGGCGCTTTGCAGGAAAGCCACACGCCATGCAGGCCGGTTAAGAAGCGGTGAACCATTACCGGGTAATCTTGCGCGCTTGCCGAAGTGCGCCTTAAGGAAGAAGGAAAGCAGCCATGAAATTCTTCGCCGACACCGCGGAAATCGCCGAAATCCGCGAGCTGGCCGCCACGGGCTTGCTCGACGGCGTCACCACGAATCCATCGCTCATTGCCAAAGCGGGGCGGAACTTCATCGAGACCGTGCGAGAGATTTGCGCCCTTGTCGAAGGCCCGGTCAGCGCCGAGGTCGCCGCGACCGATGCCGAGACGATGCTCGCGGAGGGCCGCAAGCTCGCCGCGATTGCGGACAACGTGGCCGTCAAGGTGCCGCTTACCTGGGACGGGCTCAAAACCTGCCGCGCGCTCTCGCAAGACGGCATTTTGGTGAACGTCACGCTGTGCTTCTCGGCAAACCAGGCGCTGCTCGCCGCAAAGGCCGGTGCTGCGTTCGTCTCGCCCTTCGTCGGACGCCTCGACGACATTGGCGAAGACGGCATGGCCCTCATCCGCGATATCCGTACTATTTTCGACAACTATTCGGACCTCGGCACCGAGGTACTAGCCGCCTCGCTCCGCCATCCGCGCCATGTCACCGAGGCAGCCCTTGCCGGCGCCGATGTGGCGACCGTGCCGCCGGCCGTGCTCAAGCAGATCGTCAACCACCCGCTCACCGATAAGGGCCTCGCGCAGTTCGTGGCCGATTGGAAGAAGACCGGGCAAAGCATTTTGTGATGAGCGATGCTTGACGGGCCGGCCAATGAACGGGGGATGCTGCCCTCACCCCACCCCTCTCCCCATGGGCGAGGGGGTTCTGTCGTGCCCGTTGAAATGGCGTCCCCTCTCCCATCCGCATCCGCTTGCGGATGCGGAGACTCGAGCGGCAAGCTCGCCAAGGCGAGCTTGCTGGGAGAGGGACAGGGTGAGGGGTTGCCGGTCTCCGATGATGTCGCAGCGGCCGTCGCGGGGTGGCTCACCTATCTCGGCGGCGAACGCCGCTATGCGGAC
>JBKQNN010000113.1:0-12080 GCA_052145975.1 Rhodomicrobium sp.
AACCTACGAAGCTATCGTCGATGCGTGTTGTGACGCATGGAACGGCTTGATGCGTACCCCAGAAATCATCCGCTCAATCGCTACCCGGGAGTGGGCACAGGTCGAGACTTAGGGCCGTTGGTATAAGGCCGAAACGGGTGCCTTTTCATCCATTTGAAGGGGAACGGTTATGGCCGCAGAAAGGCTCGCAATGCGTATTGTCAAACAGATACTTTGTCTTCACCTGAACCAGGGGGTGCGCAGCGTTTATGAATGCCTGAAGGAAGCGGCGGAGGCGGGGCTGCGGAGCTGGGCCGACGTCGAGCGGCTCGACGAGGCGGAGCTGGAGGCGAGGCTTCGCGCCCGAACGGCCTCTGCGCCTCGGGAGCCGTCCCATCCGCTGCCCGACTGGACGGAGCTTCATCGGGAGCTGAAGCGAACCGATCATCAGGTGACGCTGGCGCTGCTTTGGCAGCGAGTACCGCGAGCAGTATCCGGACGGCTATAGTTACTCGCAGTTTAGCGAGCTTTTCAGGGAGTGGAAAAACAAGCTCTCGCTGGTGATGCGTCAGGAGCACCGGGCTGGCAAAAAGGTCTTCGTCGACTTCTGCGACGGAATAGTTATTGCCGATCCGCAGGCCGGCGAACTTGCCCAGCTCTTCGTCGGTGTGCTGGGCTCCAGTTCCTATACCTTCGTGCGCGCGGTGATGACGCAAAAAGTCGACGACTGGATCGACTTTCACAGCCGGATGTACGCGTTCTTCGGAGGAGTCCCCGCGATCACCGTGCCGGACAACCTCAAGAGCGGCGTCAAAAAGCCCGACCGCTATGAAGCCGAGTCCAACTCGACCTACCGCGAGATGGCGTCGCATTATGGCACCTGCATCATCCCGGCGCGCGTCCGCAAGCCCCGGAACAAGGCGAAAGCCGAGGCCGGGGACGCTCTTGGATTACCCTGCACGCAGGCAACCGGCCGGCTCGCTGGTTTGGGCGGCTCACGGCTGCACCTATGAGCCGCCAGCTGCTTTTCAGGCGTGGATGCTGATCTTCTTTTCAGCCTTCGCCGAGCCAGGTTTTTTTGGGAGAGTGATCGTCAATACGCCGTTCTTGAAGCAGGCGTCGATCTTGTCGCTTTCAACGTTTTCGGGAACTTGGAACGACCGCTCGAACGCACCGAACTGACGCTCCGAGATATAGTAATCCTTCTTCTTCTCCTCTTTGCGCTCCTCACGTTCGCCCCTAATTGTCAGGACATCGCCGGACAATTTGACCTCGATGTTCTTTTCATCGACGCCGGGAAGATCGGCGGTCACTTCGAACGCGTCGTCCTTCTCGATGGCGTCGACGGAAGTCATCAACGCCATGGCCCCGCCTTGCCGAAGGGTTCCATTGCTGGGCCCCTCCAGCGCGCTGGTAGGCCCCACATGCCTCTATCGAAATCCTCGAAGACGCGCTCGACCTCATCGCGGAGCCCCCCCAAAAACTCTCTTTCTTTCCATCGCGCCGGTGGCTGAGCGGGTTTAGGTTGAGCTTTCGCGGGGGCATTGGTTGAAGCTTGGGCCATAACAGAACTCCTCCTTTAAACGCTTTCGGAGTTAGAATAGTAAAATATTGAGTGGTGCACTTTGACAGCCATCAAACAACAAGGCGTTCTTGGAGAGCGCGGACTATCGTAAACAATTCATTTACGACTTGTTCCCTTAGAGCGTGAGCTAGTCCTTCGTATTTATGGCGCTCACAAGGTTGACGGATATCAATGAAAATTATGAGTACTTCGTGCGTAATACTATTCCATAGCACTCCGGACGCGCAACGAGGTTTACGATGCGGGTCCCCCTTCAAGTTGCCTTCGAAGGCATTCAGCATTCTGATGCCATTGAGGCGCGCATCAGAGAAGAAGCTGAAAAGCTTGAGCAGTTCTTTGGACGGCTCATCAGCGCGCGCGTGGTGGTTGCCCGGCCGCAGCACCGTCATCACAAGGGGGACATCTATCACATCCGGATTCATCTTGCCGTTCCCGATGCCGCGGATATCGCCGTAAGCCGCGAACCCGCCGCAACCGGTGCCCATGAGGACGTTTACGTGACGATCCGCGATGCTTTCAAGGCCGCGCGCCGGCAGCTTCAAGACATCGTCCGCAAAAGGGAGGGTCACGTGAAAGAGCATGACGTTCCGGCCCACGGCGTTATCGCGGCGCTTCATGCCAGAGCAGGTTACGGCTTCATCGCCAGCAGCGACGGCCGCGAAATCTACTTCCACCGCAACAGCGTCGCCGAAGACCGTTTCGATGAGCTAGAAGTGGGAGAAGAGGTGCGCTTTTCAGAGTCCGAGGGGGGCAGGGGCCGCAGGCGAGCTTTGTGCAGCCCGTGGGCAAACATCACCTTGGCTAAAGATCCCCAAGCATGCAAAGACGGGCGCATGACGGATCCAATATGGCCACAACTAGAAACGAGGTTTCTGGCTTAATATGCGTGGCCATTGCCATGAACGCGAGAGGCGCGCCGCTTGCAGGGCTGCTGCGCTGGCATCACCAATAGAGGTTCATCGTTCGCCGCCGGCAATTCTGCGGCACGCGCCGCTTCAATGCTTATGGTAGGTTGCTCATGGCCCAAGTTTCCATTTTTGGCAATTGCAGCAATTCCTTCGGCTACCGAAAGACTAGCAGGCTTATCAAAATCGTGCTTGAGCATGAATCGTGCCGGATGACGATGTCCGCTGCCCGAGGTAGTGCTGTCCTCTGAATGGCGAATTGCCAGGGCTGATCGAAAAGCGCTTATATGTCCGCTATCTCTGCATCGCGCCTGCGGCGTACCATGACGGACTCGATCCTCGCCACAGCCGGTTCGGGTCATGAGTGAGCCTGCGGATTGCGGGCGGGCGCGCCCCGCTGCGGGATTTTGATCGACGTCTGCAGCTGAAGGTCCAGCTGCCGTGATCTTGTTGGAACGGCGTCCAGAATCGACCAAGGCGGTAAATGGTGAGATATCAGAGATATCAGCTAATTTCGGATCTAGAAGCCGATGTTTGAGAGTTCGCCTTGAACGAGAGCGTGGATTGCTTTGCAGCCAATCTCACGCTGCACCTTCACCGTTTGACGCTGCTTTCGCGATTAGGCGCTCGACAAGCTCGATCTCACGGTCAAGGCGGGTTGCGATCTCGTTCAGGCGGGCCGCAGTCATGCCATCGCTTGCGCCAAAGAAGAGCGCGCGCACCGCGGCAACGAGGATGTGGGCTTGAGAAAGGAACGTCTTGCTGGCCTTGAGTTCGCGGAGAGTGAGGTTCATGGCTGTTCCCCTTTCTCATTTTTGCGCGCGGCGTCGGTTTTCTGCGCGAGAAGGCCGATCTCCGCTTCGATCCTCTTCATAATTTTCATGAGCCGGGCAGCCTGGTCGCGGTCGCTTGGGCCAATCAGGACTGCAACATCTTCCGTCGTCTCCTTCGCGAGTTGCATGCGCTTCCAAAGGTCGCGTAATTCACCGCTGTTCATGGTGCTCCTTTCGGGCAAAGCTTCGCCGTCCGTGGGGCTGTGCATCGAGATCGGCGATTTCGTCCGTCACGTTCCGGCGAAGCTGCTTGAAGCTTGCGGCTACGCCCGGCTCGCTTGCCGTGGCGGCTATGCTCTGCGCGTCCGCGATGAGTGCAGCGGCACGGCGCAACAAAGACTTCACACTGCCAAGCTGGCATGCGTTTAGGGGCATGGTGAATGCCTTTGAGGTTGATGGTTCTAGGCCAATTGCTTATCATGAGGCCAAACGTAAATCAAGGCCAGAAGACGAGGATAAGGCCAAATGACAATAACCCCCCAGCAATTCAGAGCTGCGCGTGCGTTCCTTGGTTGGTCCCAACGCGATCTTGCCGCGAAAGCGCGCGTCAGCCGCGCGACAATCACCAATTTTGAAATTGGATTAAGTCAGCCTCAGGTGCGGGTTTTGGAAGCGTTGGTAGAAACTCTTGAGCGCGCTGGCATTGTTTTTACCGAGGCCGTTGAAGGTGTGTATGATCCAGGGATTACCTTCAAATGGGGAATGACTCCGCCGCTTTCCGCGCCAGGCGAAGACGCGGCGGCCGGCGCAGACGGCGAAGGCGGCATGAAAGCCGCTTGGGATGACTTCGAGGAAGACGCCGATCTTGACGCGCTCCAGGGCGAGGAGCCCGCGCTTGATCCCGGCATGGCGGACTACTGGCGCACCGATCCCGAGCTATGGGCGCGGCTATCAGAAGGCGGGCGCGAGACGTTGAGCCGGAGCATGTACGGTGACATGCGGGCCGCGAGCGAGGGGTATTTCAGAAGCGCGAGGACAAGTTGCGATGGCATCCCTTGTGAATCCTGAGCAAATGGACGTAGCGCTTCTTGATATTTGCTAAGAATCGATTCCCGTAGACTTCGCTCGAATCAGCACTTATATTTAGTGGGCCAAGTCGCACCAGCGCTCCGAACTGTCACCCTTTCCTTGGTGGCGTTCCTGGTTCCGCCAGGATAGGACGCGGGAGCGCACCTCACTTAAATTCCCAAACGTTTCTAATCTTCCCAGCAATCATGGCGCGCCACCTGTCCTTGTCCGCACGGTCAGGATGATAAGAGCGCGCTATCGCTCCCGCGCACATATCGGCAAGCTGGACGAGACTATCGTTCGTTGAGTTTTTAAATCTAACGTCTTTGATGCCGCCCGCCGGCCCGCGCTTCTTCAATGCAGCGGCAAGATCCCTGCGGAATGCCCGGTCTCCCGATCCGTCAATAACAACCTTAGCATTTTCAAGTACACCATTGTCATGCCTAAGCATCTGCTTTACAAAATATTCATAAAAACGCTCATTATCCGCCCTCAATATCGGCGAATATATAAGCTCCTTCTTAACAACGAGGGCTCGTACCGAAAAATTACATGGCTTAACCGCTGCAAAAAAACGGTCTCGCATGTCATCACTGCATTTGTTGAACTTGAATTCCCGCTTATTATGCAAACGGCGGGCTTCGCTGTGGGCAATAGTCTTCTCCGTGGCGGCAGCCGCTTCGGCTGTCCCGAATATAACCATCGAAGCAACGAAAATTGGGCTCGCCCCGCGCTCCAATTTAAAGCCGGGGTCGCCCGACTCGTCGATAAAAACCAGCATGTGGCATCTATCCGGCAAATGCCGGGATTGTAAATCGCCTCGCCCGCAAACCAGCCTGCCTTGCCGCGCCGCCACCGGCGGCGCTTACTGTATCAGTCTTTTTTGGGCTTTGCGAACTTCGTCGAAGCTACCAGGCGCAATGAGCGCCGCCTCGCAGGCAGTATCCCGGCATGCAAGCAGGGCGTGACACAAATCCCGGAAGCCGGATTCCGGCTCGTAAGCGGCATTCGATTTTTTCACCTGCAGAACCAGCAGACTGAAGATGGCCTCGAGCACGAAAGCCGTTTGCGGATCGACGCAGTCGAGGAGGTCCTCAAGAAGGTCGAGGAGTTCGTCATCGGGGTGCTGAGTCATGGCGCTCGCAAAATAGCAATGAGGTTATGCTGACGCACAGAGTGCGCATCGGCGGTGGAGCATTTGGTCAGGTTTTTGTGGCTTTGCAGCGAATCGCTGAAGGCCAATTATGCCACAGAGCGGGCGTGATAGCGTTGATACGATCATAAAAGGTTGCCACTACCGGTTAATTGGCTAGAATATGCGTTCTTGCAGCCAACACGGCACCAGAAAAAATGATCGCACTTAAACGATATTATAATCGTGGCCTGCGCCTCCGCGCCTCCGTTGTGTTGGGGATCGTGTTCGCATTTCCGGGCGCGGCAATGCCCGCCGGGCCGAAAGGTTCGGCGCCGATGCTTGCCTCGCTCTTAGCTGGCAGGACGCTCGTTGTTTCGTCCCGTTATGGAGACATTCCTATGCGGTTTTTCCCGGATGGAACCATCACGGCTTCCTCCCCGGCACCTTTAGCCGCAGGTGATCGCGGCAGGTGGTGGATGAGCCAGCAAAGGATTTGCGTTCAGTGGCAGACTTGGATGGAAGGCAAGCCGCACTGCTTCGCGATCGAGATGGCCGGCACTTCAACCCAGCATTGGCGCGCCGATACCGGCGAGGAAGGGGTAGCCCGTTTTGAGGAGCCGGGGGTAGGCAGCCGATGACTGCTCTCGATGACCGCCTATCCCGTTTGCAGAGGGCTTATCCAGAGGCGCCGTTTAAGGCGCTTCTCCGTATTCCCGCTGGCTTCGATCGGGAGCCTGCAAAGGCGCAAGCCTTCATCCGCACCTGGACTGCCGCCCAAGAGTTGGCCTCGATGATCGAATGGCGTGTTGCAGGGCTCTCCAGAACCTATCGTGAGCCTTTCCCGGGCGTGCTTGGTCCAAATTTCAAAGAGCTGGCCGAGGGGCACTCAGCGGCGTTCCTGCGGCAAATTGAGACGGCGGCCAGCCGGGATGGAACGGTTTCCAAAGAGCTTCTCTACGGTGCGTTCGACGCGGGGCTGGAAAAGGTCCGCGGGCTCGAGAAGGAAGTCAAACAGCGGCACGCATCTCAAGGTGAGGGCGTTTTCCAAGGCCGCCGCGGCCGTTCGCGATGAGCTTCGTCCCTGAGGCAAGGAGGGGCCTATGTACGACACAAAGGAGTGCAACCAGTTCGTAGCCGATATGGAACGCGCTGGCTTCAAAGTGCGGCACTATAAAGGCCGGTTCTCTTGGCAAGGCCCGGCGGTCGTTGCCGGGAGAGACCGCCTAATGGAGGTTCAAAAGGCTACCTCAGTGGTGCTGCAGATGGACAATATGGCCAGGGATTTGGTGATTTATCCGAAGATAGCAGGCCGGCGAATTGATGCCCCCTCGCAAGCGCCGCACAAGTCCGGTCAGCGGCGCTGACGCAAAAAGTTTGAACTTCGGACTTGGCGGCGGCGGGTTATTTCTGTTCCACGCCGCTGCGGCAAGCGGTCTACGATCGGCCCGGCCCCGGCATTTTCTTCTTACTTGAGATAATCTATGCCGTGGATGAAGCTCATGGCACCCCGCTAACGGCTCTTGGCCCTATTGCTCCTTTGCCCTTTGACGGTTTCCCTGGCCCAGTCGTGGAATTCGACGTAACCCGCTACTAGCATGCCAGCCACTATGGGCCGCAGATCCGGATCGGGAACGGCCTGTCTTGCAGCCTGAAAGTAGTCGATGCTGTAGCACTGGCGCGCACTGCTGTAGGTCTTCTCTCTTGCTTTGTGCGTATCGAGAATTGCGTTGGCCAGTTCAAGTTTTGCGTCGCGGTCCATGATGTTCCTGCCAGCGGTGTTGGGGAGCGTCTCCTGGTGACGCTTTTGCGAATTCCGGCAGACAATATAGTATAGAAACAATCGCAGTTGGTAAACTCAGATCATTACCGCCCCCGGCCGGTCCGGCGCGCTTGCGACTCCGCGAACTCAGCTTCTAGCCGCGCGATCCTGGGGTCTTGACAAGGGGCCGTCCCTGCACCGTTCTCAACAGCATTCCGGCTTTCCTGCGTATCGTGAAGCAGGTGAGCATCCGCGTGAGCGGGCACATCCGCGGTTTTTACAACATGCTCCGGCTCGGAGGGCTGCAAAGCCTTTTCGATCCCGGCGATGCGGAGTTTTACGGCCTGTAGACGATCAGCGCGGGCAAACGCCGTCGCTGTTAATTGGCGCTCGAGCCGGGGAACATCGGCCCTGGCTTTGGCAAGCTGCTCCTCTTCCGCCGCCAGAGCGGCTGGAACCTGTTTGATGCAGTTCTCGAAGCGGCGTATGAGCCCAACCGGATCGATTTGATCGCCAAGGAGATAGGAGTCGTATTTGACGTAGTTTCGCTCCCTTCCGGCCTCGATCGTGTAGGAGAGACCGCTCGCGCCGTAGCGGACATTGGCCTCGAGCTTGAAGCCGCGCATGCGGGCTTGCAGGAACGCCTTTTGGGATTGGCCGGCGTTCAGCACCGCCGTCTTCGACAGAAGGATGGTCTTGAGCGCTTCGCCCGCCGGCTTGCGCTCCTGGAACTCGCGGCCTCCGATGGTGATGGCAAAAGGCGCCGCTTCGGACTTAACGGCCTGCGCCGCGTCGGAGCTAAGGCCAGGGATCGCTTTTTCATGACCTGCGATCCTGCCCCGCAGCCTTTCGTATCCCGTTTTGGCGGCGATCGTGGAGCGTTCGTGCCCACTTTTGGCGGCTTCAAGCTCGCGGAGCTCCTTGGCGAGCTCGGCGTGCTCGATGATGAGAGGATTGCCCGTGGCCGCCGCTTTAATCATCGTGGCCTCGGGTAAAGGTGAATCGATGTCTTCGGCGGTGCGCACGCCGCGCGCGCCCGCGCGCAGCCGCGCGATGAAAGCGGCCTTTCGATTTAGCGTCTGCCAGCGATAGGCATCGAGGCTGCGCCGGGTAATGTAACGGAAGACCTCGACTTCCCCGTTCTCGTTCCCCTGCCGCAGGATGCGGCCGTCGCGCTGCTCAACATCGGCGGGCCGCCAGGGCGCGTCGAGATGGTGCATGGCTACCAGCTGACGCTGGACGTTGGTGCCGACGCCCATTTTGGCGGTCGAGCCGATCAGGATGCGAACCAGCCCGTCGCGCACCGAGGCGAACAGCCGGCCCTTTTTGAGGTCATTATCGGCCTGGTGAATGAAGGCGATCTGCTCGCGGGGGATACCTTTCTCGACGAGCCGCGCGCGCAGGTCCTCGTAGAGATTGAACGGCGCGGCGCTTGTGGCCGGAATGACGTGTTCATTTTCGTCCCCGTCCTCCGTCAGCTCGTCTTCGTTATCGGGCTCTTGAAGTTTTCTGCGGGACTTCGAGTTCGGAACGCCCATGTCGAGAAACACGATCTGACAAAGTGCTGGCTTGGTCCCGTCCTGCCAGATTTGAGCGATGCGCTCGACCGCCGCCGCCGTCTTTCCCTGAGGATTGGCGGGAGCGTCTGGGTCGAGAAGCCGGATATCGGTGGCAAGGCGCAAGCCCTCGCCCAGGATTTTGAGCATGTTGTCGCCGCCCGCTTGGGAGCGCTTGCCTTTGATGGCCTCGGCACGCTGGACAAGCTGCTCCATGATTTCGAGTTCGGGCCCCGAAAGATCGGTCTCGACAACGGTCACCTGCCCGTTCCTGAGCTTCGGCCGCCGCAGATTCAGCATCTCAGCCGTCTGGGTGTCGGCAACGCGGCTATAGAGCGCAACGAGCTCGGGGATGTTCACGAACCTCGAGAATGACCTGGTGGTGCGGAAGCCGCGGCCGGATGGCGCAAGCTCGACCTCGGTCACGATGTCGCCGAAAGTCGCGGCCCAGGCGTCGAAGTCCTCGATTCCGTATTCGGCGAGGAGCCGGGGCTGCAAATAGCGCTGCATCGTGTACATTTCGGCGATGGTGTTGGAGACGGGCGTTCCGGTCGCGAAAGCGGCCGAGCGGCCAGGCCGCCGTTCCTCGAGGTAGGCGATCTTCATATAGAGATCGGTGGCGCGCTGGGATTCGGTTGCCGAGATGCCCTTGACCCGGGTGTGACGGGTCCGGAAGGAGAGGTTTTTGAAGGCATGCGCTTCATCGACGAACAGGAAGTCGACGCCAAGTTCCTCAAAGGTTAGCCCCTCGTCCTTCCGTTCCTGATTGATGAGCTTGTCGAGCTTGGTCTCCGCACGCCTTTTGGCCTTTTCCAGTTCCTTGACCGTTGGCGAGCGCGCGCCTTCGCTGGTTTCGGCCTCGGTCTTGAAGTCCTCCAGCTCGTTAATCTCCGAGCGGATGAAGCGCTCGTAAGCTGCATCCGACATGCGGACGCGGCCGAAAGCGTCGTGGGTGATGATGATCGCGTCGTAATTGCCAGCCGCGATCCGCGCGCTAAAGGCGCGGCGCTTGTCCTTGGTCATGGACTCTTTGTCCGCGACCAGGATCTCCGCGGCCGGATAGGCTTGCAGGAATTCGCGGGCAAACTGTTCGAGCATGTGGTTGGGGACAACATACATGGGCCGGCAGATAAGGCCCAGCCGGCGCTGCTCCTGACCGGCGCCGATCATGGAGAAGGTCTTGCCCGCGCCAACGGCATGATCGATAAGGGTGTTGCCGCTCGAAACGGTGCGCCAGATGACGTTCAACTGACGCGGAGCCAGCTGGAACGGCTTGATTTCTTGTCCTGGGCCCGTGCTGATGTAGCGGGCAAGGCCTGGCATGGTCAGGTGCGAGCCGTTATAGACCGTCGGCACCAGCCGGTTGAAGCGAAGGTTGTAGAGTTCTTCGAGGCTTTGCGCCCGCTCCTCGTCCTGCCAAATCCAGCCCTCGGCGCCGGTTTCCGGCGAGCCCGAGAAAAGCTCGCGGACAGCGCTTACTTTCGCGTTGGCCTCCTCGGAGGCCGCCGCGTTGAAGACGGGCGGGCTCTCGGCAGCGGGGCCCGGATCGAAGATGCGGATCTCGCCGTTATTCAGGGCCGCATCGATGATTTCGAGGGCCTTTGCCCGCGCTGTTCCGTATTGCGCCTCCGTCGAGGCTGGAATCTCGGGCTTCTGCGTAAATTGCCAGCGTTTCGAGATCTCGTTGAGGATAAGCCCCTCCGCCAGCACGCTGAGGGCGTCGCTCAGGAAACTCCGGTAGACCTCCTGCGGGACCCAGGGCGCTCCGCAGAGGATGCGGATATCGATCCTGGTCAGCGGCGCCGGCTGCACGCGCTCGAGCGCTTCGGCATTTCGCTGATAGCGGGGATCGTCTTTCGCGGCGATGCGGGCGTCTTCGAGCTTTTGCACGACGTCGCCGGAAAGATAATCGGGAGCGGTGCGCCAAACGCCGCCTGCGGGATCGAGCCAGATCGCATCGCCAAGGGCTTCCCTGGCTTCTTCCTCGCCGATCTTTAGCGTGTCCGCGATGAAGGAAAGATCGACGCTGCCTGTCCGGTTCAGCGAGACCGCGAGCGCATCGGCTGCGTTTTCAATGACCGGCGGCGCAGGCTCGCGGATCACGTCGTGGGTAAAAATCGCGGTCTTGGCCGCTTCGTCCTTCGTCTCGTCGTACTCCTCAAGCGCGGCAACCTTGAAGGCGTCAGGGTCTTCTCTAAAAAGCGCGAAGTTGGGCATCCGCCGCAGGATTACGGGGGTCCCATCCGCTTTAAGCCGGCTGGTGACGGTTTGGAGTGTCCGGTTGATGGGTCCGTGCCGCTCCACGAAGGTGTCGTAGGCGATATTGAGGCGGGCGCGAAGGCTATCGCGGTGCTCTGCGGAAAAGGTTCCTGGCGGCTTCAGAAGCTCATTGACGATGTCCCTGATCCCAAGCAGTGCAACAAGCTTCGCGCGCCCGGTGGCATTGACGGTCTGCTCCTCGGCGGCGCCGACCACGCGGCGGAAAACCTTGCCTCCGTCGATAAAATAGGCGCCTTCCTTCTGGCCGCTCGCGCTGATTTCGGCCACCGGGCTTGGCCGCTTCTGTTCGCGGCGATAGGCACCGGCAGGAAGCTGGCGCGCCGCCTTTTCAATTTGCCAAGTAAGACCGGTTTCCGGGCTGCTAAATTGAGAAGGATTGAGTTGGGGGGTGCCGATCAAGACCGGCGTGGTCCCGTACATGCCGCGTTCCAGCCGCATCTCTCCCAGCATCATGGCCGGGTTTTCCGCGAAATAGCGGTTGATCTCGAGTGGGCCGTCCGGCGTGCCGGTCTCCTTGAGATCGAGCCAGTTTTGAGCGCCGATCTCCTCGCTCTCGCCGCGCCGCCGCAGGAACAGGATATCCGTCGTGACGTCCGTTCCCGCATTCGCCTTGAAGGCGCCGCCATCGCCTCCCGGAAGCCTGATCGCGCCCAAGAACTCCGCGCGCCTGGCGATTTCCCGCCTGGCGGTATCGGCCTTCTTGTCGAGCGTGTAGAGGGAGGTGATGAACACGACAAGCCCGCCCGGCCGGACTTTATCGAGGGCCTTGACGAAGAAATAGTCGTGGACCGACAGATGCCGGTAGCGGGTGTCCTTGACCCCGTAATTGCCGAAGGGAACGTTCGAGATGGCCAGATCGAAATAGCCCTCGGGCCAGCGGCTCTTCTCGAACCCTTCGATCCTGACATCGGCGCCGGGATAAAGCGCCTTGGCGATCCGGCCCGAAATCGTATCGAGCTCGACGGCGCTCCAGGCGGTGCGGAGCTTAAGCGCGCCGGGAATGAGCCCCATGAAATGCCCAACGCCGGCCGCCGGCTCGA
>JBKQNN010000114.1:0-7587 GCA_052145975.1 Rhodomicrobium sp.
GGATGGCGCCGGGATTTTGGCCGGCTGCAAGGCGCAAAAAGGGGCGCATATCCATTCGCGCTCAAGTAGCGCGTCGTGCGGTAGCGCGCCGCTAGGGATATGTAACCCTTTTTGCGGCGCGGCAGGCGGGCAAAAGAACAAGCCAGATGGCGCAGTTATTTCCGGGCAATGCCTAAGTGGCCCCTACCGTTGGTAAATGCGCGGTTACTAAGGGAGCGTAGGCGGCGCTATAGTGAATTTTCGCATGGTTAATGCGCGGGCGTCATCTTTTCCGCCGCCGTCTTTCTGCGAATCTTTTCGCGTTTTTGCCTCGATTCCTGCGATTCAAAATACCCGTTAATGATAGATTGTTGCGCGCATTAACCAAAAAACCTAATCTCCGGCTGCAGAAAAGGTTAACGGCAATCGAAAAAATATCGTGCAATATCAATTGCTTACGCCGCCTAGTGCGTGAAAAACGCCAAAAAATCGCTTTTGCTTGGGGCACTCCCAGCGGCAGAAGCAAGGCCAGGCCAGCCGCAAGCATTGGTGAGAAAATATTAGTTTATGAGCATTTAAAATAGCTCAGTATACCAAGTATACAAAGAAAAATTGCGCGGCATTTTCACTAGCGCCACGCCGCGAGCAACCTCCGATGGAGCCCATCCATTCTCTTGGAGAGCGGCAATTCCCCGGTGTTGCTTTGAAGAGATGCCAACTTCTATGCCGTTTTTCTTCCTCGCCGATGCGACGCCAACCCCTCCGGAGCGTAACGCTCCTTTAAGACGTTTTCTCCTAAAATTGTTCCCAAGTTAAGAAACGGCGGCGCCTCGAACCCGCTCAGCCGCCCGTGAGGAATCCCTCCACCCGCGCGGCGAGCGTCTCTGGCTCGTCGTGGTGCAGATTGTGGCCAGTGCCCGCGATGCGCTCGAAGCGCGCAGCCGGAATCGCCGCGGCCCGCGCCGCCAGCCCCTCGGGCTCGTCCCGAAGTGCCGGCGGGAATGGCAGGTCCGAGCCGATGAACAGCGCCGGCGCGCGCACGAGCGCGAGGCAGGCGGCCCATTCGGCCCGGCGGTGCAGCGTGGCGAAGGGCGCGCGGTGGCGCGGATCGAAGTCCCAGGTGAAGCGGCCGTCCGCCAGGCGCTCGCTGAGCTCTGAGGCTAGGAAGAGCGATTTCGCTTGGTCGAGCCGGGGGTTGGCTTGGCGCAGGCGCGCGGCCATTTCCGCGACGCTCGAATAGGTCTTGTGCGGCGGCGGCGGTTCGCGCCAGCCGGCAAGCCAGCGCTGGAGTTGCGCGGGTGCTGCCTGGGCCCCAAGGTCCGGCAAGCCGAAGCCGTCGAGCGAGACGAGCCGCGACACGCGCCCGGGCCGCAAGCCCGCATAGGTGCAAGCCGCGTTGCCGCCGAGGCTATGGCCCACCAGCGGCACCGGCCGGCCGGGGAACAACGCCTCCAGGATGGCGTCGAGATCGGCCAGGTAATCCGGGAACCAGTAGCCCTGCGGCGCCCGCTCGCTCTTGCCATGTCCGCGCCAATCGGGCGCCACGACGCCCCAGTCGCGCTCGAAACAGTCCACCATGAACTGGAACGTGGCCGAAGCGTCGCGCCCGCCATGCAGCAAAATCAGCGGTTCGCCCGCCTCCGGCCCCCAGCGGCGGACGTGGTAGCGAAGTCCCCGGACGGCGAGGAACACGCTCCGTGAAAGCCTGCGGGGTTTATACATTTCAGCTCCAAAGCCTACACCGGGAACATCGCATATTGGGATGACGCGGGGCCGCAGAAAAGCCTCGAAATGTATCCACTTTAGTAGCGGCTTCAAAGTAATTAGGCCCAGTCCATGCTTCACGATCTTAGGGGCGATTACATTCGCCGCCGCAAGCCAAGTCTTTTCAACAAGGTAGCATCGTTCGCGAAATATGCCGCGATTTGGCTGTTGGTCTCGTTCGCCGTCACCGCGCTTGTCTGGGCCTCGTGTACTTACAGCGGGCCTGCCGCCGTGAGCGATCCGGCGGGCTATTTCCCCTGGGCTACGCCGGGAGCGGGATAAAATCCTGCTCATCGCCGGGCACGGTGTCGAACCGCTTCTGCGCCCAGTCCTCCTTCGCCTGCTCGATCCGCTCGCGCGAGGACGAGACGAAATTCCACCAGATGTAGCGCGGGCCGTCCGCGGGCTCGCCACCGAGGAAGAGCAGGCGGCCCGGTTCTACGCCTGCGACCGTGATCTCATCGCCCGGCCGGAAGACCAGAAGTCTGCCGCTTTCGAAGCGTTCCCCGGCAATTTCGACTGCTCCGGAGGCGATATAGATTGCGCGCTCCTGGTACTCCGCGGAGAGCGGCACTTTGGCGCCCGCGTCCAGCGCAACGTCTGCGTAGAACATTTCGGAGAACGTGCGCACCGGCGAGGTTTGGCCGAACAGCGAGCCCGCGATGACGCGCACGCGCTTGCCTTCGGCCTCGATGAGCGGCAGCGACGCCGCGCCATGGTGGAAGAATTCGGGCGCGGCCTCTTCGGCGGCCTTGGGTAGCGCGACCCAACTCTGGATGCCGGACATGCGCCGGCCCGGCAGCGCCTTCCACTCCGGCGCGGTGCGCTCGGAATGAACGATGCCCTTGCCCGCCGTCATCCAATTCACGTCGCCAGGCGCGATGACCTGCGCCGAGCCGAGGCTGTCGCGATGCACGATTTCGCCCTCGAACAGGTACGTCACCGTGGCAAGCCCGATATGCGGATGCGGCCGCACGTCGATCCCTTCGCCAAGCGCGAACTCCGCAGGCCCCATTTGATCCCAGAAGATGAAGGGCCCAACCATCTGCCGCCGCGCCGAGGGCAGCGCCCGCCGCACGCTGAATCCGCCCAGATCGCGAACCCGGGGCACGATTACAGTGTCGATCGCGTTGCAAGACCGGCGGTCGCCGGGAACAGGGTCTTCCGCGGGCCGCCAGCTCATAGCCATTCGCTCCATCCGCGTTCGCGACTCAGGGCGCGAAGTTTAACACGCCCGCCGCCGGCCGCTTTCATCAAGCTAATGTGACCGCCGGCGCCAAAGAGGTGATTGCCGCTCCGGCCGCAAGCGCGCGCGG
This sequence comes from Rhodomicrobium sp., assembly GCA_052145975.1. GTDB lineage: Bacteria > Pseudomonadota > Alphaproteobacteria > Rhizobiales > Rhodomicrobiaceae > Rhodomicrobium. Next base: position 3,060 of record JBKQNN010000114.1, read on the forward strand.
CTCAGCATGGCCTCTCCTCTGTGGAAGCTGACGAGTATCAACAGCGGAAAGGCTGGGGATTCGATGGCCGCGGGAAGGCTCATTTCGCTGCCGCCGCCCTAGAGTGCGTCCGGAAAAAGTGTGAGCGGTTTTTCCGGTAAGACGCACGGCCAAACAAAGACTTAGAGCCCCGCTTTTGATCCCATCAAGAGCGGATAGGTTCTAGAGTCGCGGGCGCGCCGCACCACGGGCGGCATAGGACGGTGCGGTGCCAGAATGCACCGTGACTTTCTAAACAGGTTGGATTATGGTGCCCTTCCCCTTGACTTCACCCCCCCTCCTGGGCCACTTTCACGGCCTGGAGTTACCTCGGATTCAATCATGGCCAAGCCCGTAACACAAAAAATCAAATTGGTTAGTTCCGCTGGGACCGGTTTCTATTACGTGACGAAGAAGAACCCGCGGAATCTGACCGAGAAGCTGGCGCTCAAGAAGTACGACCCAGTGGTCAAGAAGCACGTCGAATTCAAAGAATCGAAGATCAAATAGGCACGATGCGCTCGCAGCCTGGCGAGCGGCGCTAAGACATCCATCCATGTCTCTGAAGTTAGTGATCAGCTCCGCGTCAATCGGCAGCGGGGTAAGTCCGATTTCGACACGGAGCTGATCTTTTCACCATTGGATCAAGAGGGCGTGGTCCAACGGCCTAATCCGGAGCCACCAGCTTGCGACGACTGGAGGTTCCGGTGTATGCCCCACGGACCCAGGAGATGCGGCGGACCTGAGCACTCCGCAGGGTATTCACTGGCTAAATGTATGAGAAATTATGCCCTGTTGGCAAGTGGTGATCGACATTTTTCTGCCGTACTTGTACGCGTTTGCGCCGAACCTCGTTAACGGGGTTATAATTTTCATTTGCGAACTTAACAGGAACACGTCCCAAGTTGCTGTTCGAGAACACATTTCGGTTCTTATCGCAAGCAACTACTGCGCAGAACCCCGTTTTTTGCCCGCCATCCGCACCATTTGAGTTTTCCACGTAATCCCCAGGGGTTTATGGCGAAGCTGAAGGTACAAGCTGGCGTATCGTGTCCAGAAAGCGCGATACGGAGATCGGCTTGGAGACATAGGCTTCGCAGCCGCCTTCCCTTATCCGCTCCTCGTCCCCCTTCATGGCAAAGGCCGTCACGGCCACAATCGGGATGTGCCGCAAGCTATCGTCTTCCTTCAGCCATTTTGTCACGTCCAGGCCGGAAACCTCGGGCAGCTGGATGTCCATGACGATCAAATCGGGCTTGTGCTTGCGCGCTAGTGCAATAGCGTCGATGCCATTGCGGGTTTGCAGCGTCTTGTACCCATGCGCTTCCAAAAGATCGTGGAAGAGCTTCATGTTGAGCTCATTATCCTCGACGATCAGAATAGTACTAGCCATGGTTGAGCTGCTCGCCGTTGGCGGGGGGCTTGGGCGCGGTGAGCTTGCGTTCACCCGCCGCGCTGCCGTCCGTCTTGGAAAAGTATAGAAGCGCATGAGCCGTTACATAGAAAAGCATTCGCGCGTCTATATTCTCCTCGATATGTTAACAAACTCTAACTTTTTTCAAAAGGGTTGGCCAGAGCCAGCTCGCTTTACCCACCAGGCGTTGGCACACCACACTAGGGGCAGGGCTTTGCCTCAAGAAAGTCGATGCTGGACAACTCGCCATCAAGGGAGAAAGTGCCGTAATCCAGCTTCAGCTTGCGGCTTACGCCATTGGCGTACATCCGGAACGAAATTTCATAGGTAGGAAGCCCGTCCTTCTTTGGCCCCTGCTCGTAATAGCTGACCACGACGGGCCACGATGGAATCGCGTCCAAAAGCCCAGAGTTTTTTACAACAGGAAGCTGCGAATTAGCGCTCAGCTCAAGCGGAGCGCCGATGACGGAGGTCGTCTCGTAGACCTTCGTGCCCTTCTCGGAGCCATCGTAAATATCGGCCTGTAGCCGCGTCTGCCCGGCAAGCGCCGTTTTCAACAGGCTCAGCGAATGTTGAGTGGGAAAAAGAATGTTGCCCGTGAGCGTAACAGCGCCTCTTCGCGGTTTCTCAAGACGCACAATGACGGTGTCCGGATGATGCGGCAGTCTGTAAGCAGCGCCCTTTGTGCTCTCGCCTAGCTTGCCATCGGCAGATTGCGATGTCGCGAAACGGAAATGGTTTCCTTCCGCATCTTCCCAGCTTTCCGAATGGATATCACTGGTGCTGGGTTTGCTGTCGCGGTCGAACACCTCGGTGATCAGCCGCGTGTTGAGCGTATAGCCCTGGCAAGCCGAGCCTTGAAAATCGTATAAGAGCTTACCGCGGATGTCGCTGACGTTGGAACCGGCTCCAGTGCCGGCGAGCGTCAAATCGTATACTGCGCGGTGCGGAGCGAGCTGCGCCTTCTGAGCGGGAGCCTTCTCGCTGACCGCCGCCGCGTGTGCGGCGAGATCCTGGGCGGGACCGCCCTGCGCAAGAGCGGGCACAAGGGCGAAAATGAGAGTTACGCCCGCGCCGCGGAAAATCCGGACGGGCGACAGCAGCTTATGCTTCATCATGAGTTCCACGAGCGCGGTTTGCGCCATTCATCGATACCTGTCTTTATCAAGTATAATAGCCGCAATTTCCCGGCCCGCCAGCGCTGCTTGCCGAAATGTTCAAATTGGAATCCTTTGCGGCATTTTCCAGAGCCCTGCTCAAGCTAGCCCCCCGGCGCTGGCGAGCGTGCTGGCGAAGAATGGCATCGGGATCCTTGGAGAGCGATTGCCCGGCTGGGCCGTGGCTATGCCATAGGGCGGCCGACGCTCCGCGTTTGCGGGCCGAGTTCCTTCAGCGGCGAGCGTTATTCGGGCCCAAGTGCACCCGGGTTCGCGTTGAGATATGCGCCGAAGGCCCGGTCCGATTCCATGATGTGGTGGGAGAGCCAGTCCTTCAGGAACTCCAGAACCGCATTGGGAAGCCCTGCCGACGCCCCCGATTGGAAGTCCGCATTGACTTGCAGAACCTTGGCGGTAAAGCCCTCATGCTGCCGGCGGTGCTTTTCATAGGCGGGATAGCGCGCGCGCCGGAACAGATCTTCCTCATGGGAAAAGTGATAAGATGCATAGTCGATCAGCCCGCTCAGGACGCCGCCAAGCGCGGCTTGGCCTGCGCCCGTTCGGACAGCACCGTTCAGTACGTTGAGAAGATTGACCAGCCTCTTATGCTCGTTGTCGATTTGCTGGACGTGCACGCTTAGTTGATCCGACCATACGACGAGGGGGGCGCTGGCTTCCTCACTCCGGTGAGAAAGCCTCAAATACGCCACCGCCTCACGGTTATCGCCGGCGTGCTTCTGCATGGAGTTGGCCAGCATGTCGAAGGCTTCCGACCAAGCCAGGCCGATCTCGTCGTTGTAGTCACTTCCAAGCAAGGTCTTGATGGCGTAAAGCAGCGCCTCGCGCATATGGCCGAAGTGTTTGGAGCGCACGCCATAATTGATCTCGTGGCGCGCGCCCAGCGATCCGATGCCGGGAATGATGACTTCTCCGGCCTTTCCGGTCACGGGCATGAAGTGTTGCGACCGTCTCTGGAGACGGGCGAACTCGCCGAAAACACGCGCCATCTTCAGCGCTTGCTCTTCCATATCGCCTTTGAAGAGGCGCCGGGATTCAGGAGAGATCTCGAAAAGCCTCCGGTGGACCAGAGAGCCGAGCTCGTAAAGGCGGTTTTCGATTTTCGAGAAGCTTTCGGCCAATAACCGCGCTTGTTGAGGTGTCATTGTGTTGTTGCCCCGTCAGGCAGAGTGTATTTACAGTCCTCTCTCCCCCGAAAGGAGCCAGCAATACGGTTTTTTTGTCACCTGCTGCGCATTTTGGCAAGTAAGCACAACCCAACCCTGTACTCGCGTGCACCTCTGCGCAGCATAGCGTGACATGGCTGCCATCCACAAGTGGCTTTTGCGCTACATAGGCGTAGCTTCTTCGAAGACGAGCCGCTTGAAAGAAAAGATCGAAGGTCCGAAGCGGCAGAAGCAATTGCTCAAGGAGATGCAAAAGCCGGTCCAGCAATACCTGCGGGGCTATGGCCGGATTTCAACCGCCCGCAACCTCATTGAGGAAGCCGGTGAGGTCGCCGGTCTCGAACTGGATATAATCCGGGAGCGCCGCCGCCCCCTTTAGCGCGTGCTGCGAGGGGTGGTCCATATAATCCGACTGCACCAGCACGGTGACGATACCGAGCGCATGCGCGGGTTCGAGATTGTGCGGCAAGTCCTCGAACATGGCCGCCTTGCAGTTGACGCCCTCGCAATATTCGAGAAAGCGCTTGAAAGCCTCCGGCTTGGGCTTCGGCACATAACCGCCGGCCGCGATATCGTAAATCCCGTCGAATTTATCGAGCACGCCCAGCTTTTCCGCCACACGTTCGGCATGCCGCGCGGAACCGTTGGTGAAAATGAACTTGCGGCCTTCAAGCCGCTCGATGGCTTCGGCGAGCTCCGGCGCGTGCTGAACTGGCGAGAGGTCGATGTCGTGGACATAGTCCATGAACTCATCC
>JBKQNN010000115.1:0-18509 GCA_052145975.1 Rhodomicrobium sp.
GCTCTCGCAATTGGGGCTTGGCGGAATCCAGCTCCAGTCCTTTGGCTCGGACAAAGAGTTCCTGATCCGCTTCCCCGAGCAGCCCGGCGGTCCCGACGCTCAAACGGCGGCGGCCAACAAGGTGCTCGCGGCTATCCCCGCGGGAAGCAAGGAGCTTGGGCGCGAACAAGTTGGCAGCATCGTTTCGGGGGAGCTGGTCACATCGGCGATCTGGGCCCTGGTTTTCACCAATATCGGTATCTTCATTTACGTCTGGTTCCGCTTCGAATGGCAATTCGCCATCGGTGCGATCGTATCCATGATCCACGACGTGATGTTCACGGTTGGCATATTCGCGCTTTTCGGCATCGATTTCGACCAGAGCATCGTCGCGGCGCTTTTGACCATCCTCGGCTATTCGATCAACGACACGGTGGTCATCTACGACCGGATTCGCGAGAACCTAAGGCGCTACAAGAAGATGCCGCTTGGCGATCTGCTCGACCTTTCGGTCAACGAGACGATGTCGCGCACGATCATGACGGTCGGCACGGTGTTCATGGCGCTGCTGGCACTCTATTTCTTCGGTGGCGAGGTGATCCGCGGGTTCACGTTCGCGATGCTGTTCGGAGTGCTGGTCGGCACCTATTCGTCGGTCTTCATCGCGGCGCCGTTCCTGATCCTGATCGGCGTGAAGCGCGATTGGAGCGGGCTCGAAAAAGCCAAGCCTGGCCAGAAGGAAGCAGCAGCGCGCGGAACGCTTTCTGCTGCCGCCACGGCTAAGGAAGCCCTCCCTATCCCCGAGGATGACGCTGACGAGGCGGGAATGAACGATGCGGGAAAGCTGGTATCCCAGGCCGAAGCATCCAAGGCGGCATTGGCGGCGGTCTCCGCTAGGAAAGGTGGCGCGCAAAGGACGCCTCCCGGACGCGGCAAAGGGCAGGCTCGCGGGCGCTCAAAGAAACGCGGGTAGGTCTCAGCTGTTTATCGCATAGCAGCCCACAATGGCGGGATACGCCGGTAAATGAGTGCGCCGTTCACACTGCTTGCTAGCTGGGGAGCCATCTCGGCCTATCCGGGCGGGGAGTTTCACTTCGATGGCAAGCGCCATCGGGGCGCGCTGCTGGTCTCGCCCGGCGGAATTCGCGATTGGCGCACGGCAAGTGTGGATGCCCTCGACGAAGAGGGGGTGCTCGGCTTCCTGGATGCCGAAGAAGGTTTGCGCTGCGATTTCCTGCTGCTCGGCACAGGGCCCAGGCTAGCGCTCTTGCCAGCCAGTTTCGTCGAGGCTGTTGAGCGGCGCGGGCTTGGCCTGGAGGCGATGGACACAGGCGCCGCATGCCGGACCTACAATATTCTTCTTGCCGAAAACCGCCAGTTCCTGGCGGCGCTGTTGCCGCTATGAGTGCAGAGCAACCGGCTGAGGACGGGCAGGAGCGGCTTGAAAACGAAGCCGCGGCGAACCTTGTGAAGGTCCGCGACCGGGAGCGCTATTGGAGCGCGCTCTTTGCGCCAGCGTCCGGGCGGCCAGGGCTGCTCGCGCTCCATGCGTTCAATGCGGAGCTTGCGCACATCGCCGCGGCGGTTCGCGAGCCGATGGTGGCGCAAATCCGCTTGCAATGGTGGCGCGATGCCATTGAGCTTGTGGCGCCGGGCATGAAAACCGGCAACGCGATCGCGGATGCGCTTGCCCGCACCATCCTGGCGCACGATCTGCCGAGGCATCGCCTCATGGGCATGATCGACGCGCGTACCCCGGAAATTTCGGGCGATCCTCCCGCCAATTTGCAGGATCTCCGCTCGTCGCTTCAGGAAACGGAAGGAGCGCTTTTTGAGCTTGCCGCCGCGATCCTCGGGGATGGCAGCGAGGCCGCAAAGGAGGCCGCAACGCATGCGGGCGTGGCCTATGGCCTGACGGAAAGGCTGCGCACGGTCCCGCTCCAGGCATCGCGGCGCAGGCTGCTGCTGCCTCCCTCCTACCTGGAAAGCCGGGGCGCCGATCTGGCGTGGCTTTACGCCGGCAAGGCCAGTACGGGGCTCAGCGCTGCGCTGGCCGATTTCAGGGACGAGGCCAATCGCGCGTTGCGCCAGTTTCGCGAGACGTCACCTAAGCTGGACCGCGCCGTGTGGCCTGCGTTTCTTCCGCTCGCCCTTGTCCCGCCCTATCTCAAGGCGATGGCAGCCCCCTCTTTCGACCCGTTGCAGACCGTCCCGGCGCCCAATCCCTTGCGCCAGTTTTGGCGGGTTTGGCGTGCGTCCCTGCGGCGCGCGGTTTAGGCTAGACTGAGACAGGCGGTGGCATGATACCGAATCCGATTGAACAGTTCGCGAAGACCCCCTCACCCTGTCCCTCTCCCCAAGGGGCGAGGGGACGCCTTCTCAACGGCTGCAAGCGGACTCCCACTCCCCGTGGGGAGAGGGGTGGGGTGAGGGGGTCTTTCGCGGGCGCTATACGAAGCGATCAGCCGGATCTGGCATGAAACCTTCCCGGCCCGCAGCGAAGCGCTTCTATAAATCCGCAAACGTGGCGGAGCGGGATGGCGGCGCGTTCTCCGTGCTGCTCGATGGCCGTCAAATCAAGACGCCGGCCGGCAAACCGCTGGAAGTGCCAACGCGCGGGCTTGCCCAAGCCATCGCGGACGAGTGGAATGCGCAGGGAGAGACCGTGGTGCCGGCAAGCCTGCCGCTGACGAAGCTCGCGAATACGGCCATCGATACGGTCCCGGAGAGCAAAACCGGGGTAGCGGACGATATTGTGAAGTATGCGGCAGCGGACCTCGTTTGCTACCGCGCCCCGTATCCAGCCGGGCTGGCCGCGGCTCAGGCGCAAGCGTGGGACCCCATTTTGAGCTGGGCCAGCGCCCAGTACGGCGCCCCGTTCCTGATCTCCAGCGGGATCGCGCATGTCGCGCAGCCGCCTGATTCCCTTGAGGCGATACACGCTGTTGTTGCCGCTTTCGATGCCTTCAAGCTTACCGCGCTGCATGTGATGACCTCGCTCACCGGGTCCGCACTTATCGCGCTGGCTCACATAGGCGGGGACCTCGATGCCGCCGCCGCCTGGGCCGCAGCCCACACGGATGAGAATTGGCAGGTCTCGCATTGGGGCGAGGATTTCGAAGCGGGCCAGCGCATGAAAGCCCGGCTCGCTGAATTCGAATCCGCATCGCGCTTCTTCCAGCTCTCCTGAGCAGCCAGGTTTGTGCCTATGGCCTCATCCTTCAGCGATAGCGGGCACTAGCGTTGCTGGGGCGGCACAACGAAGACATCGAACGCAACCTCCGGCGCGCGGATGCTTCCCCAGGCACGGCCCACGTTGATGGAAGTTTGCTTCCAATTCCATGAAAGCAGCCCCGCCGCCTTGCCAAGACAGTTCGAATCTTCATGAAGGCAGGCTATGAGCAACCCATCTTTCCTTATTTTTTCTGGTGTCACCCAAGGCGATGCCGCATAGGAAAGATCCATGAAGCTGGATGGATGGTCGCCGCTGTAGAAGCTGATGCCGTTGGCAAAGTGGCGGTGACCGCCGGCATAGCGGAGCGGCGCATGAGTCTGCGCGTGCCAAAGAGCGGTAGCGGTTGCGGCAAGCTCGCGCACCGGCAGAGCGGCGGATGGCTTGGCTTTTTTGACCGCCCTTTCGATGAGAGCTTCGGGCACGGCACCGAACGTTATGGCGACAGCCACAGCCGCCGCAAGCTGGAAGCAGCGCCGGCTATCCAGGGCTGGGGCAAACTGCATGAGAAGCAATGGCATAAGCGAAAAAATCCCAACCGCCCAGATTGCCTGGGGCCGTAGCTGAAAGCCTAGTCCGAAAACAATCGTCAGGAGCGGAGGCGTCAGCGCGAGCACGGCAAGGAAGCGCTGCGGCGATTGCGGCAACCGCGCTGCCGGCTCATTCGCTATGCTGGCTTTCGACGTCCACCAGGCCAGGAACAATATAGCCAGCACACCGCCGAAACTGACCGCGCTATCGAGAATAAAGCGCGCAGCGTACTGGATCGCAACCGGCCAGCCTTGCCCGGTTTCGTTCATGGCGTAGGCGACAGTCGGAGCATCGTTCGCGAGCACCCACAACACATGCGGCAGAACAAGTGCGGTAAAAACCACTGCCGCCAGCCATGGTAAGGGCGATAAAAAATATTTTCTGCCGTTCGGATGGAAGAACAGCGACAAGCCGCAGGTCATCAGCAGGATCGCAGCGTAATATTTAGAAAGTATGCAAGCGGCGGCGAAGGCACCAAATAACAGGGCATCGCGCATTCTCATGCCATCGAGCGATCTCACGAAAAAGAATAGAGTCCACGGCCACAGCGAAATGAGGATCGTGTTGGCGTTATACTTGAACGCCATGACGGTATAAAGCGGCGTGGCAACCAGCAGGAGCGTCGCGGCATGGCGCGTCCAGCCTTTGGCGAAAAGCCCGTTAAGCTTCCAGGCGCCCCACAAGCCCAAGGTGGAGTTTATGGCCTGGAGCAGCATGAACGACGCGTTGTTTACGGGGAACAGCATGAACCAGGCGCCCGCGATCCACGCCCAAAACGGCGGATGCTTATCGTAGCCAAGCTGGAACTCTTTTCCCCAGGCGTAGGCTTCGAGCACATCGAAATGCAGCGCCGCACCGCTGCGGACGATGGCCCCATGGATCGTGAAGGCAGCGATGAATAGGAGCGCTCCCCCAGCGGCAACCCAGTTTGCAGGCCAGGATTGCGCCGCCGCGATCTTGCTGCTGAAACTCCGGCCCCAGCCCGCTACCTCGCTTTGCCGCGCAATGCTGCTCATCCCTCTCCGGTCCTTCCGAGACGCTCCCCTCGGCGAGCTCCTCTCGTACAACTTGCTTGGCCGATAAGGTTTAAGGTGTCAAGCCGGCTCCGATTGTGGAATTGTAAGCATTCGCGGCTGGGCGTCGAAACGCCTTCGTGCTACGGTTGCTGGGGCGGCATAATGAAGATATCGAACGCAACCTCCGGCGCGCGCGTACCTCCCCATGTGCGGCTTACGCCGATGGGAATCTGTTTCCAGTTCCCCGAAAGTATCCCGGCCGCCTTGCCGAGACAATTCGAATCCTCATGAGCGCAGGCTATGAGCAGCCCATATTTCCTTATTTTTTCTGGCGTCACCCAGCGCGATCTCGCAAAGGAAAGATCGCCGAGGCTCGATGGGTGGTCCTCGCTGTAGAAGCTGATGCCGTCGGAGCTGTGGCGGGCACCGCCGGCAATGCGGAGCGGTGTATGCGTCTCGGCGTGCCAAACAGCGGTAACCGCTGCGGCGAGATCGCGCACCGGTTGGCCGGCGGACGCACTGGTTGACGAACTTTTTCTATGGATCATAATCGCCCGTTCGATAGGGGCGGCGGCCGCCGCGCCAACCGTTATCGCTAGCGCCACCGCTGCGGCAAGCTCGAAGCAGCGCCGGCTATCCATGCGAGGGGCAAACTGCATGAGATACAGCGGCAGGAGCGGAAAAATTCCAACCCCCATGATGGCCAGGAGCTTGAGCCGGAAGGCCAGTCCGAAAGCAACCGTCAGGAGCGGAGGTGCCAGCACGAGCACCGCGAGGAAGCGCCGCCGCGATTGCGGCAGCCGCTCAGCCGGCTCATTCACCGTGCCGGCTTTCGACATCCACCACGCCAGCAAAAGTATGGCCAGCACACCGCCGAAATTGAGCGCGTTATCGAGAACGAAGCGGGCGGCCCAGTAGATTGTAAACAGCCAGTCCCGCCCGGTTATGCTCATGGCGTAGGCGGCCGGCGGCGCGTCGTTCCTGAGCGCCCACAGCACATGCGGCAGCACAAGCGCGGCAAAAACCGCCGCCGCCAGCCAAGGCAAGTGCGAAAGCAGATATTTGCGGCCATTCGGATGGAGGAATAGCGACAGCCCGCAGGTGATCAACAGGATCACGGCATAATATTTGGAAAGTATGCACGCCGCGGCGAAGGCTCCGAACAAGGCGGCATCGCGCATTTTCATGCCGTCGAGCGATCTTACGAAAAAGAACAGCGTCCACGGCCACAGCGAAACGAAGATGGTGTTGGCGTTATACTTGAACGCCAAGAAGGTATAAAGCGGCGTGGCGAGCAGCATGAGCGCCGCGGCATGGCGCGTCCAGCCTTTGGCGAAAAGCCCGTTGAGCTTCCAGGCGCCCAACAGGCCTAAACCGGAGTTTATGGCCTGGAGCAGCATGAACGACGCGTTGTTTACCGGGAACAGCAGGAACCAGGCGCCCGCGATCCATGCCCAAAATGGCCCATGCTGATTGTAGCCAAGCTGGAACTCTTTTCCCCAGGCGTAGGCTTCGAGCACATCGAAATGCAGCGCTCCGCCCGAGCTGACGATGGCCCCATGAATCGTAAAGGCGGCGATGAAAAGGAGCACGCTCCCGGCGGCAACCCAGTTTGCAGGCCAGGATTGCGCCGCCGCGATCTTGCTGCTGAAACTCCGGCCCCAGCCCGCTATCTCGCTTTGCCGCTCGATGCTGCTCATCCCTCTCCGGTCCTTCCGAGACGCTCCCCGTGTGCCCCTCTGGCGCAACGGCTTGGCCGATAAGGCTTAAGGTGTCAAGACGACTCCGCCCGGCGGACATCGCATAAAGGTCTAGCATGTGCCGCAATATCTGGCGGCGCGCATGTCCGAAGCCGGGGCCCTGGACGATTTTCCAGAGCTTAGGCAGGAGGCATTCGCGCCTGCCTGGCCTTCGCCGCATCGTAACGTTGCGCTCTCTAAGGCATTGATATAAAAGAAAATGGCCACAACCCGGAAAGGTCAGACCGATTTGTGGCCATTTCCTTTATTTTCAATTGGTTAGCTCTCATGGACCTCTACGAGCTTACGAACGAACAGATTCGTCAGCAAGTCGACGCTCAGCAGCTTTACCGGGCTTGGAGACAAGCGGCCGTTCAAACTTGGAACGAGCACGGCGGACAATACGCGGCTCCGGCATCCTGGCGAAACATTGCGGGCAAGGAGTACCTTGTGCTGAGAACAAGGGGATTTCGCAAGCATATTGGGCCGCGTTCGAAGGACACAGAAGAGTATGCAAAGCGGTACAATACCGAACGGGACCGCCTCATTGCGGCTCAGGTGGCTACCTATGCGGAGCTAAAGCGCATGGCGCCTGTCAATCGCGCTTTGCAGCTAGGACGAATGCCAAACTTGCTGGCCGATATTATCCGGAAATTGGATGAATTCGGTTTTTTGGGCACTAAGGCAACAGTGATCGGTACGAATGCCCTGTATGCTTACGAGGCGATGGCGGGCGTCCAAATCAGGCCTGCTCTGTTGGAAACTTCGGATGCGGACATTCTTTGGGACGCCAGCCAAACGTTGAAGTTGGCGATTGAAAACATCCGGCCGCCCAGCATAATCGCCCTGCTTCAAAAAGTTGACAAAAGTTTTTCTATTGCCGATTACGGCATTGCAGCGCGGAACAGAACCGGCTTTATCGTCGAATTGATTTCACCGAAGGAGGATGCTCAGCCTGAGCCGACAGGATTGGGAGATTTCGACGTTGAGGTTACGCCCTATAGCAATATGGAAGGCCTATTGAGCCTGCCTCGATTCGAGGCAATTCCCATAGATCGCTCCGGGTTCCCATTCCGGATTATAGTTCCCGACATCCGGGCATTTACCCTTCACAAAATGTGGACATCCAAACAGTCCAGCCGCCAGCCCGAAAAACGGCGGCGCGATGCAGCTCAAGCAAAAATGCTTGCTAATCTTACGGAAAATTTCTTGGGCCTTTCTCTGAGCGGCGGGGAAATGGCGAGCGTCCCAAAGTACCTGCTAAGCGCCCATTGATCGCTGCCGCGGTGCATTGCGCAAAGCCGGCGGATGCCTATAGTTGACGCATGACGAATCTCGCACTCGACCGCCCCCAATCCGCGCAGCAGGACGGTGCTGCCGCCATCCCGCCAGGCAGCCGCGTCTATCTCATCGACGGCTCGGGCTACATCTTCCGCGCCTTCCACGCGCTGCCGCCGCTCACGCGCCCCTCGGATGGCTTGCCCGTGGGCGCGATCCATGGCTTTTGCAACATGCTATGGAAGCTTCTGCGCGAGACGAAGGGCGAGAAGCGGCCCACGCATCTTGCGGTGATTTTCGACCACAGCCGGGTGAGCTTCCGCAACGCCATCTCGCCCGATTACAAGGCGCACCGGCCGGAACCGCCAGCCGAGCTTGTGCCGCAATTCCCGCTGATCCGCGACGCGGTGCGGGCCTTCAACGTGTCCTGCATCGAGCAGGAGGGCTTCGAGGCCGACGACATCATCGCGACTTACGCGCGCCAGGCCGCGGAGGCCGGCGGCGAGGTGGTGATCGTGTCCTCCGACAAGGATCTGATGCAGCTCATCGGCGCGCGCATCTCCATGCTCGACACGATGAAGAACAAAACCATCGGCGAGCCTGAGGTGATCGAGAAATTCGGGGTGACGCCGGACAAGGTCGTGGAGGTGCAGGCGCTGGCGGGCGATGCCACCGACAATGTTCCAGGCGTGCCGGGGATCGGCGTCAAGACGGCCGCCGAGCTGATCCGCGAATATGGCGATCTCGAAACGCTGCTCGCGAAGGCGCCGCTCATCAAGCAGAAGATGCGGCGGGAGCGGCTCATCGAGTTCGCGGATCAGGCGCGGCTGTCGCGGCGGCTGGTCGAGCTGGACAGGAACGTGCCGGTGGAGCAGCCGCTCGATCATACGGCCGTCGAGGAGCCGGACCCGAATGCGCTGCTGGCGTTCTTGCGCGCGATGGAATTCAACTCGCTGACGAAGCGGATCTCGGAAGCGTTCGGCGTCGAGCCGCCGGCGCCCGGCGAAGCGCCGCCGCGTCCAGAGCCGGCCGTGCAAACGGCAGCGCCCTCTGAGCCGCAAGCCGGGAACGCCGCGCCCATGGCCGGCCCCGCGACGGAACTGCGCCGGGTGCAGGATTGGCTGCGTCCCATCCCATTCAACCACGCAGGCTATACGCAGGTTACGGATCTGCAGACGCTCGAAGACTGGATCGCGGCCGCGACCGAACAGGGTTTCGTCGCCTTCGATACCGAGACGACGGACCTGGACGCCGTGGCCGCGCGCCTTTGCGGTGTGGCGCTGGCGCTTGAGCCGAACCGCGCCTGCTACATCCCGCTCGCGCACCGGGCCGGCGACGGCCTCGATTTTACGGGCGCGGGCGAAATCGCCCAGCTCCCGCTGGAGCACGCAATCCCCCGCCTGAAGGCGCTGCTCGAAGATGAGAGCGTGCTCAAGATCGGGCAGAACATCAAATACGACCTCGTGGTCATGCGCCGCTATGGCGTGCGGCTTTGGCCCTACGACGACACCATGCTCTTGGCCTATGCGGTGGACCAGGGCCGGGGCGGGCTCGCGGGCTTCGGCATGGACGAGCTGTCCAAGCGCCATCTAGGCCACACGCCCATCGCCTTCAACGAAGTCGCCGGCAAGGGCAAGACGCAGGTCGCCTTCGATTGCGTGCCTGTGGACAAGGCGACCGAATATTCCGCCGAGGACGCGGATGTGACCTTGCGCCTGTGGCACTTGTTCAAGGCGCGGCTCGCAGCGGAGGGCATGGCCGCGGTCTATGAGACGCTGGAGCGGCCGATGCCTCTCATCCTTGGCGAGATGGAGCTTGCGGGCGTGATGGTGGACCGCGTGGTGCTCGCGCGGCTGTCGGGCGAATTCGCGCAGAGCCTCGCCCGCATCGAGGGCGAGATTTACGCGCTCGCGGGGAGCCGCTTCAATATCGGCTCGACGATGCAAGTCGCGGATTTGCTCTTTGGCAAATTCGGCCTGCCTGGAGGTAAGAAGACCGGAACCGGCAAATGGAGCACCGGCGCGAAGGTGCTGGAGGATCTGGTTTCAAGCGAAGAGCTGACCGAGGACCAGCGCCGTCTGCCCGCGAAGCTGCTCGAATGGCGCCAGCTCGCCAAGCTTAAGAACACCTACACCGACTCTCTGCCCCAGCATATCGACGCGGAGACGGGCCGCGTCCATACCTCCTATGCGCTGGCCTCGACCTCGACCGGGAGGCTATCCTCGACCGAGCCCAACCTGCAGAACATCCCGATCCGCACCAAGGAAGGCCGGCAAATCCGCACCGCCTTCATCGCGGAGCCCGGCAAGAAACTCATCTCCGCCGACTACAGCCAGATAGAGCTGCGCGTGCTCGCGCATATGGCCGATATCCCCGAGCTAAAGCGCGCCTTCGCGGAGGGGCTCGACATCCATGCCATGACGGCATCCGAGATGTTTGGCGTGCCCATCGAGAACATGCCCGGCGAGGTGCGCCGCCGCGCGAAGGCCATCAATTTCGGCATCATCTACGGCATTTCGGCCTTCGGCCTGGCGCAGCAGCTAGGCATCGCGCGCGGCGAGGCCGGCGACTACATCGCCAAGTATTTCGAGCGCTTTCCGGGCATCCGCACCTATATGGACGCAACGCGCGCCAAGGTGCGCGAGGATGGCTTTGTCGAGACGCTGTTCGGCCGCAAGATCTACTTCCCCGAGATCGATACGCCGCAGCGGAACATGCGCGCGTTCTTCGAGCGGGCGGCCATCAACGCGCCCATCCAGGGCACCGCCGCCGATATCCTGCGCCGCGCCATGATCCGCATGCCTGCCGCACTTGCCGCCGCGAAACTATCCGCGCGCATGCTGCTGCAAGTGCATGACGAGCTTGTGTTCGAGGCGCCCGATGCCGAGGTCGAGGCCACCATCAAGGCCGCGGTTCGCGTCATGGAGCGCGCCGCCGGGCCCGCCGTCGCGTTCTCCGTGCCGCTGAAGGTCGACGCCCGCGCCGCGCATAATTGGGATGAGGCGCATTGAAGCTAAAAGGTTAAAGGTAGGCTAGCAGTATGAACTGGTCGCGCGGGTTCTTCAGGCTATGGGTGATCCAAGCAGACATCGGTTGTTTTCCCAACGAATATCTGGTTAGCCTCTCCCATTTTCGTAGAGCGAGCGCTTTGCCGCTCACGATAAGCTTTGCTCCCTCGCAAAAGCAGGAAGTCCGCTTTTGCGAACTCCGTTCGGCGGGCCTATCCTATTAAAGCCACTTCTGCGGCTAGAGCATTGCCGCACACACTTTTTGAGGTTTTCCATGGGCCAGCCGGGGCAAGCACAGCCGGGCATTGCCGGAAGCGCACGGCGCCAACTTTATCCAGAGTTGGCTGCCTATCGTACCGGCTGGCTCAAGGTGCCGGGCGGCCACGACATCTACTACGAGGAATGCGGCTCTCCTGCGGGCAAGCCTGTAGCGATTGTGCACGGCGGACCGGGTGGAGGCTGCAACCCCGCGATGCGCCGCTTCCACGATCCTCAAGCCTACCGCATCGTGCTCTTCGATCAGCGCGGATGCGGGCGCTCGACCCCGCACGCATCGCTCGACGGGAACACGACGTGGGACCTCGTGGCGGACATGGAGCGCTTGCGCGCGCATTTAGGGATCGAAGCCTGGCAGCTCTGCGGCGGGTCCTGGGGATCGACGCTCTCCCTGGCCTACGCCGAAACGCACCCGGAGCGCGTCACCGACCTCGTTCTACGGGGCATTTTCCTCTTGCGGAAAGCCGAACTCGACTGGTTTTATCAAGAGGGATGCAGCTGGATATTTCCGGAAGCGTTCGAAGGTTATCTCGCCCCCATTCCGGCCGCCGAGCGCGGAAACATGATCGAGGCGTACTATAAGCGCCTGACCTCAAGCGGCCGCGAGACACAGCTTGCTGCCGCGCGCGCCTGGAGCGTATGGGAGGGCACCACGCTTTCGCTCTTCCACGATCAGGAGCGGGTCCAGAAGTTCGCCAACGAGAGTTACGCGCTGGCGTTCGCCCGCATCGAATGCCACTACTTTATCAATATGGGGTTCTTCAGGAGCGATAATCAGCTCATCGAAGACGCCGGCCGGATCGCTCACATCCCCGGGACCATCATCCATGGCCGCTACGACGTGGTCACGCCGTTCAAAAACGCCTGGGACTTGGCGAAGGCCTGGCCTAAGGCCGAGTTGCGCATCGTACCCGATGCCGGTCACGCCATGACCGAGCCCGGCATCGCGCATGAAATCGTGACCGCGACGGATAAATATGCAAGCGCGCCCCGAGGCTGAACGGAACCGCTCGAATGAAGACCCCTGGCCGCGACGGCGGAGGTTCCTCTATTGATGCAGGACTATTTTGAAATGTCGCCGCATGGGTCGCGGCGGCGCGAGCGCGCCTTCAAAGAGCAGCGAAAGCGGCAAGTGGCTGCGCAGACTGGGTTACAAACATCAGTCTCCGCAAAAAAGGCCGCCCAGAGGCGGCCTTTTCCATGAGGGGATGCCTGCCTTAGCACGAATAGTACATATCGAACTCGATCGGGTGCGGCATCATGCGGAACCGGTCGATCTCTTCCACCTTCAGGTCGATGTATGCATCGATCGCGTCGTTCGTGAAGACGCTGCCCTGCGTGAGGAATGCGTGGTCGGCTTGGAGCTCGGCGATGGCCTCCGGCAGCGAGCCGCAAACGGTCGGGATCTCTCTCAGCTCAGCCTCGGGCAGGTCGTAGAGGTTCTTGTCGATCGGGTCGCCGGGGTGGATGCGGTTCTTGATGCCGTCGAGGCCGGCCATCAGCATCGCGGCGAAGGCGAGGTATGGGTTGGCGGCCGGATCGGGGAAGCGGACCTCGACGCGCTTGGCCTTCGGGTTCGACGTGACCGGGATGCGGCAGGAAGCCGAGCGGTTGCGCGAGGAATAGGCGCGCAGCACGGGAGCCTCGTAGCCCGGAACCAGCCGCTTATAGGAGTTCGTGCTGGGGTTCGTGAAGGCGTTGAGAGCTTTGGCGTGCTTCAAAATGCCGCCGATGTAGAACAGGCAGGTCTCGGAGAGGTCGGCATAGAGGTTGCCGGCCATCACCGGCTCGGAGCCCTTCCAGATCGACTGGTGGCAGTGCATGCCCGAGCCGTTGTCGCCGAACACAGGCTTCGGCATAAAGGTCGCGGTCTTGCCGTAAGACTGAGCGACGTTATGGACGACGTACTTGTAGATCTGCATGGCGTCGGCCATGCGGGTCAGTGTGTTGAATTTGACGCCAAGCTCGTGCTGAGCGGAGGCCACTTCGTGGTGATGCTTCTCGACGGCGACGCCCATGGCGGCCATCGTGGAGAGCATCTCGGAGCGGATGTCCTGCGCGCTGTCTACTGGCGGAACCGGGAAGTAGCCGCCCTTGGTGCGCGGACGATGGCCGAGGTTCCCCATCTCGTACTCGGTCGGCATGTTGGTGGGAAGCTCGGTCGAGTCGAGGCGGAAACCGCAATTGTATGGATCGGACGAGAAGCGTACGTCGTCGAAGATGAAGAACTCGGCTTCGGGACCGAAATAGGCTTTATCGCCGATGCCGGTCTGCTGCAGGTAGGCCTCGGCCTTGCGGGCGATGCCGCGCGGGTCGCGCTCGTAGCGCTCGTGGGTGTGGGGCTCCAAAACGTCGCAGAAAATCGCCAGCGTCGATTGCGCGAAGAACGGGTCCATGTGAGCCGTCTCAGGATCGGGCATCAACGTCATGTCGCTTTCGTTGATGGCTTTCCAG
The DNA here is from genome assembly GCA_052145975.1 of Rhodomicrobium sp. Taxonomy (GTDB): domain Bacteria; phylum Pseudomonadota; class Alphaproteobacteria; order Rhizobiales; family Rhodomicrobiaceae; genus Rhodomicrobium. The sequence goes on from JBKQNN010000115.1 coordinate 13,514, forward strand.
CCGGCAATCGAGGAGCCGTCGAACGGGATGCCTTCGGCGAAACCGGCCTCCCCCACCTCGCCCGGATCCATCGTAAGATGCTGCAGTTTGCCGCGCGGATCGGTAAAACGCAGGTCGACGAACCTGATTTCTTCGTCCTTGATTTTCTTCACAACTTCTGTCGCGTTTGCCATAGGACTCCCTCGTGCAGTTAATTCGCGATTTTAGGTAAAATAGCGCCGGATGGCGCCGGTTTGGACTACATGCAAAGGCTATTGGTTACAGAAGGCAATTAATTGCTAAATTGCCTCGGCGCCGCTTTCGCCGGTTCGGATGCGTATCGCGTCTTCCACGTTGATGATAAAGATTTTGCCGTCGCCGATACGTCCCGTCCGGGCGGAATTGCGGATTGTTTCGACCGCTTTTTCTACCATGTCGTCTGGCAGCACAATCTCAATTTTCACTTTCGGCAGAAAATCGACAACATATTCCGCGCCGCGGTAGAGTTCGGTATGGCCCTTTTGCCGGCCAAAGCCCTTAGCTTCGGTAACGGTGATGCCCTGCAGGCCAATTTCCTGCAAAGCCTCCTTAACCTCATCGAGCTTGAACGGTTTTATGACCGCTTCAATTTTTTTCATATCGAATCGTATCCTCCGCAACGGGGCAAATTGCAAGCCCATAACCAAGCACAGGGCATGCCAAATGGCTTGGGGCTTGCTTTTGGAACCTGGATGCAACGCCAATTGTGCTTAGTGAGTGTGCAGATCGTACAAAAATGAGGCAAGAAAGCTCTTGCAGCGCTTCCGCTTCCTTCTGCTGGAGGCTCGCCTCAAGGTTGATCTCAATTGCAGGTTCGTGCGGCGATGGGCCTGCCAGCGCACGCTTTTCTTTCGCCGCAAGTCAATTTTTGGCTACATTCGTGCTGGCATCCGGTTTATGGATAAACACGCAACCGATTGCTACGGGGCTGCCCCTTGCTGGAACTGCTGACCGCTGAAGAAATGAACCGTGCCGAAAAGCTTGCCGCCGAGGCGGGCGTTTCGACGCTTACCATGATGGAAAATGCCGGCCGCGCCGCAACCGAGGAGGTTGTCCGGCGTTTTCCTCGGGGCAGCCGCGTCGCGGTGCTGTGCGGCCCGGGCAATAATGGCGGCGATGGCTTCGTTTGCGCCCGCTACCTTCGCGAACGGGGGTATCAGGTCCGGCTGGCGCTCCACGCGCGGAAGGAAGAGCTCAAGCGCGATCCAAAGGAAATGGCTAGGCGATGGGACGAGGCGATCGAGCCCTTCGCCCTTCAGTCTCTCGAAGGCGCTCAGGTCGTCGTCGATGCGATCTACGGAACGGGCTTGCGCGAGGATGTAACCGGAGTTGTGGCGCAGGTTATCGAGGAGGTGACAACGCGTTCGCTTCCCGTGGTTGCTATCGACGTACCCACCGGCATCGACGCCACGTCGGGCGTTGTTCACGGCACGGCATTCAAGGCCGTCTCCACAGTCACGTTCTTCCGGCGCAAGACAGGGCATGTGCTGCTGCCGGGGCGCCTATACTGCGGAGACGTGCGGGCGGCCGACATCGGCATCCCGGCCTCGGTGATCGAGCAAATCCAGCCAGGAGCGTTCACCAACGACCCGGACTTCTGGCTCCGCTTTTTTCCCAAGCTCAAGGTGGACGCTCACAAATTCGACCGCGGCCATGCCCTCGTGGTCTCTGGGCCGATGGAGCGGACGGGCGCCGCCAGGATTGCCGCCAGGACGGCGCTGCGGGCAGGCGCTGGGCTCGTGTCGGTGGCGACATCGAAATCGGCCTTCTACATCAATGCGTCGCAGCTCTCGGCGATCATGGTCGATCCTTACGATGGGCCGGAGGGATTGTCCGAAATCCTTGCCGATACGCGGATAACCGCGGCACTCATCGGGCCAGGTGCGGGCCGCGATCCCGAGGTCAAAGACCTCGTCGCGAGCGTGCTCGGCAGCCACGCGACCGCGGTGCTCGACGCCGAAGGCATCACCGCGTTCAGCGAGGCGCCGGCGGAGCTGTTCGAGCGGATAAAGGCGCGGCTGCCCGCGCTCACGATCCTGACGCCCCACGAAGGCGAGTTCGCGAAGGTGTTTCCGGAGCTCGCCGAAGAGCCGTCGAAGCTGGAGCGGGCTCGCCGCGCGGCTGAAATCTCAGGCGCGGTTATAATCCTCAAGGGGGCGGACACCGTCGTGGCCCACCCAGGAAGCCTCGCCGCCATCAACGAGAATGCCCCGGCGTGGCTTGCGACCGCGGGCAGCGGCGATGCGCTCGCAGGGCTTGTGACAGGTCTCGCCGCGCAGGGCATGGCCGCGTTCGACGCCGCCGCCGCCGCGGTTTGGATGCATGGCGAGCTTGCCCAAACCTTCGGGCCGGGCTTGATCGCGGAAGATTTGCCCGATCTGCTTCCCGGTGCGCTGCAGCGGCTGAACAAACGCGGCAATATCTATAGCTGAGGCCCCTTGCGTGCTTCCCTCTGGCCCAGTAAAAAACCTCTCACGCTATAAGTTTTTTAGCAATTTGTTAGCCATGTTCGATAGGTGGATCTCCTAAGTCTTGCATTTTTCAGCGGCTGAGCGCCGCGCCGTGCGTTTACCTATTGGCGCAAGGGACGCTCGCCAGAAACTTCCGCATCCCGCCGGCCTGGCAGCCGCCCTGCACCCCGCTTCTCACGCTGCAAATAGCGCCATTCAACGCCTCCTGACCGCATCTGCGCCCTCCCATGACGCAATTGTGGACGATAGCGCCTTGCCGGGGCGTTAATGCCGGGCGTTCGGCTATTCTTGCCGCATGGATGGCCGGGTCACGCCCGGCCATGACAATAAAGCAACGACGGGCAGCGAAGCATTCACCCCATAGCACCCGGCTTATATTTGCATTGTCCGGCCAGCGTTGGCCATTGAGGTCCGTGACACAGGCATTTCCCTGCAAATAGTCTTCCATGCATACTTAGGATGCTGCATTGTTTAAATAGACGTAAACCCATATCTTCTGTCAATACATCGCCGCTGGCTCCGGTTACTTCCTCCTGTGGCGCGCTACCAAGAAAAAGCGATTCCAGCAGCATATAAGCGCTATACGGACGAATAAGGCATTGATATTACACGCAGAACCGTTGCTTGCTGTTAACTATTTCTGCAACTTCAGGTTTGGATTTGTGGTTAACGCGCGCAACAATCTAATATTAACGGGTATTTCGGAATCGTAGAATTCGACCCAAAGTGGCAAAAGATTCGCAGAAAGACGGCGGCGGAAAAGATCGCGCGCGCTCATTAACCAACCCAAATTTAACTATCATAGCCCCCCTACGCGAAGCGTAGCGTCCGCTAGTGCTCGCCTATCTGCCTATTAAAAGCCATGGTGTGCGCCTATGGCGCTGGCGAATACTCTGGAGGCCGGTATGCGCATTGCATATTTCGTAGGCATTTTTCTGTTTGGCTTCATCGCGGGGGTGCAGGCGGACGTGCCGGCGCCGGCGAAGCGCGTGGCGCTGGTCATCGGCCAGAACGGCTATGCGAACTTCAGGCCCCTCGCCAACCCGGGCGCGGACGCGCGCAGCATGGCGGCGCTGCTTGCCGCCAACGGCTTCGAGCTGGTCTCCTGCGATGGCAAGGAGCCGGCCTGCTTCGACCTCGACCGCGCCAGGCTGCTTGCGGCACTCGGCAAGTTCGAGGCGCGCGCGGCGGGAGCGGACCTTGCGCTGATCTATTACGCGGGCCACGGCGTTGCGACCGAGGAGGGCAACATGCTCACGCCCACCGACGCCGATGTAAACTGCGAGACGGGCGCCATCGCGCAAGGCGTGGCCGTGGAGCGGCTCCTGCAGGCAGCCGCGCCCGCGCGGGCTAAATTCCTGATCCTCGATGCCTGCCGCGACAATCCTTTGCGCGAGGTCTGCCCCGGCCTCAAAGGCAAGAAGCTCTCCTTTACCCGCATCGAGGCGGGCGCCATGCAAGGGCTGTTGCTCGTCACCTCGACTCAGTTCGGCCAGCAGGCGCTCGACGGGCTGCAGCAAGAGGGCGCCCACTCCCCCTTCGCCACGGCGCTGTTCGCGGCCCTTGCCAAGAGCCCCAACGTCTATTTCGAGCAGGTCATGAACGAGGTGGCGCGGGCGACCTACGGCGAGGCGCAGAAGATCGAGCCGAGCTACCTCCAGATCCCCGGCAAGGTGGTGGGCGGGGCGGCGCCGGCCGATTGCCTGGCAGGCAAGGACTGCGTGGGCGACGCGCGCATGGCGGCGCTCTCGGCCGAAAACGAGCGGCTTGCGGCCGAAGCGGCGGGAACGCGCAATATTCTCGCCAAGGAGGAGGCGGATCGCGGCAAGCCCTATACTTTCGAGGAGCGAAAAGCGCGCGTGGCCGCGCTGGAGGCCACGCTGGCGAGCATCGGCAAAAGCACCGATCCGCTGAAACAAGAGGCGCGCCGGCTGATTACCGAAGGAAACGTGGCGGGCGGGGAAGCCAAGCTCGACGAGGCGGGCGACGCCGAGGAGAAGGCGGCGGCCGAGTTCGAGCGCATGAAAGCGGAGAAGCTCAAGGCGGCGGCCCGCACCTTCCGCGAGCGCGCCGTGCTGGCCCAGGGACGCGACGCCGCCAAGGCCCTCGCTTACTTGCGGCGAGCCACGCGCGACGATCCCGGCGACGCCCAAACCTGGGAGGATTTGGCGGAAGCCGCCGTGGCAGCCGGCCATACGGACGAGGCCAAGGCGGCCTTCGAGCAGGCGGCGCTGAAAGCTTCCGGCGAAAACGCCGATCAAATCCGCTATTGGGCTCTCAACGGCCGGGGCGACATCGCGCTTGCCCAGGGCAGCCTGCCCGAGGCTTTGCGCATCTACCGGAGCGCGCAAGAGCCGATGGACCGGCTCGCCAAGGCCGGCCCCAACAACGCCGGCTGGCAGCGCGATCTCTCCGTCTCCTATGACAGGGTGGGCGACGTGCTGGTGGCGCAGGGAAACCTGCCCGAGGCGCTGAAATCCTACCAGGGCAGCCTGGCGATCCGAGAC
>JBKQNN010000116.1:0-8015 GCA_052145975.1 Rhodomicrobium sp.
TAGTCATCTGTATTCGGATTAAGTGTTGCCGGAGTAGCTTTTTCTTTGTAGCGCGCCGGGGAGGGAAGAAAGTCAAGCCAGCGGCGATGTATTGGCAGAATATATGGGTTTGCGGGTATTTAAAAAATGCGGCTGCCTCAGTATGAAAGGAAGATCATTTGCATGGAAATGCCTGCACCGCTGACTCCAAAGGCGCGCATGAGCCGCGCCCGGCAAATAGAGGCCGGGCGCTACCGGTCGAATGCTTTGCCACTCATTGGGGCACTCCTTGCCCTTGGGCTCGACCCGAGGGTCAAGCCGGGCCATGACAACTGAGTTCAATGCCGGCGCTCGCTGTCATGGCCGGACTTGATCCGGCCATCCTGTAATATATTGAGCGCGTTGTGTTTTTCCTGTTGCCGCGTCGAGCCGGGCCATGACAATTGAGTTTGCTGGGATGGCGCTGCGGGGCATTAGCGCATTGGTAAGGAGCTATGGTCCACGATAGAGCCATGGGAAGGCGTAGGCGCGGCTGGGAGGCGTTGAACGGCGTTAGTTGCGGGACAAAGCGCGGGCTGGGGTGGTTGCCCGGCGGCACGCGGCGGGATCGGGCAGCGCAGGCTGGGCAAGCGCCCCTCGCGCCAAAAGGTAAACGCGTGACGCTGCCCTCAGCCCCTGAAAAACGCAAGGTTTGGGAGACCCACTCTATCGGACATGGCTAACAAATTGCTAAGAACTCATGGCGGTTGGCATGAGAGGGGTCTTTGCTGCAGCTAAAGGGAAGTAGCCGGGCGGAGCCGGCATGATGCCGAATCGGGCCGATCGCCTCCCAGGCCGTCACCCTGAGGAAGGCTTCAGCGCCCGCTCATTGCCCACTCAGTCTGAGCCTTCTATCAGCCGATCCGCCCGCTGGGCAGTAAGCTCGAATTGCTGTTGGAGGTATGGGCACACTTCGCCAAGGCCAGCAACAACATCGCGGGACCAGTCTATGTAATCGCGCCGCCGCTCCATCGTCCAATCCGGCGGAGGGCTCGCCCCGATCGCGCGCACATTGCTGATTTTATCGGCAAGCTTCAAGATCTTCGCTCTATCGGACTTGTATGGCGCTTGCTCGACCTGCATCCGTTTCCGCACCCCCTTGGGCAACGACTTGTCGTCGGTCACCTCTTCTACAAGCGCGGCCACATCGTCCCCGAACATTGAAGCAATTTGGCTGAGTGGAATGTTCTGGTCTTCCACGGCATCGTGCAGCAATGCCGCGGCAACAAGATGCGGATCCTCCCCATTTGTCGCTTCCGCGACCAGCCTCGCAACCTCGATCAAATGGGTGATATAAGGCTCGCCGGCGGCGCCCTTGCGCTTCTGGCTGCTGTGCCAGTGCGCGGCGGCCTCCGCCGCTTTCAAGACCGTCGCAAGTTCCATGGGCATGCTTCATCTCCTGATGGCCGCCACAATCCCACCTGGAATCCAGATGCCCGGCTCACCGGCTGGGCGCGGACGCATGCGGCACCATTCCGCCGGCCTCCAAGACGATGCCCGTGAACGAGTTCGCCATCGCGTGAAGAAGGCTCTGAACCTTGTGGCCCGCGTGATAGCGCCGCCCCAGCCAGGCGGGATCGTTATAGCTTAGCCAAACCGTTCCGCCCTCGTCCTCGCAAACGGCGATTTTGCGCGGCAGATCCAGGCCCATCAGCGGGCAGTGCGCGAGGATGGCCCCCTCCACCTCCGGGTAGTTGAAGATGAAAAGCTGCGTGGGCAGGAGTGGCAATCCGGCGGCGGCGGCGTTGCGGGCGTGGTCGATGCGGGCATGCATCGTCATCCCGCGCCGCTCGAGCGCGAGCAGAAGGTTCGCGGCGGTTTTCGCGAAGGGGAGAGACGAGCGAACGCTAATAAGGCCATCCGCATGCAAGACTGTGCCGGTCATGGTTTGCCCCTTTCCCCCGCAGCATTTAGCTTAGCAGGAACCGGGCGGTGTGGGCAATCTAGAGGGAAGTCGACAAAGGACGATGCCGGAGGGGCTTGCTGAACGTTACGACGAGCGGGACGCGCCGTCATCGCCGCCGCCTTCCGCATCACCGAATACGCCATCGTTCCAGCGCTCGCTTGACCGATTCCGTGCGCAAAGTGACAAGATTTGGTTGGTAAGGGACTAACCCTGTCCCTCTCGGCAAGCTCGCCTTGGCGAGCTTGCCGCTTAGAGCGTCCGCATTCGCAAGCAAATGCGGATGGGGGATCGGGGACGCCTTCTCAACGGCTGCGGCCGGACTCCCTCTCCCATGGGAAGAGGGCTGGGGTGAGGGGTAATGCGCTATCGCTGTGACTCATCCTTCAGCGACAGTGGGTACTAGCGATCAAAATCCAACGCTTGGTGCAGGCTCCGCCTTGCGCGGAAAGTTGTCTTAACATATAGCTTTTTTGTCAATTATGCCATGACACCGGCTGAGCAGGCCGGCGCCTAGTACAGCCGGCCGGAAGTTCGCACCCGCATGCCGCTCGCTCGCAAGCGCACTTCCGGCCGATCAGCTGTACTAGATTCAATAGTCTGCTAGTACGCCTGATCCGTGGGAAATCCTGTCAGCGCCAGCCGCAAACGGGGCAGGATTTCCCGCGGGGCGTACTAGCCACCAATGGGAGATGTTCAGTGACGCAGCGCCCGGATGTGTGGATCGTTTGGCAGCGCAGAGGCGCAGACCGGCAGGAAAAACCGGATTGGCTGAAAATCGATTGGGGCAACGCAGTCCTGGTTGGAAGGGATGCCGATTGCGATATCGTTCTTACAGATCCTTTGGTTTCGAGAAGACACGCCAGAATCGAGCTGGGCGCGCATGGTGTTTTGGCCGAGGATTTGGGTAGCAAAAACGGAATCAAGGTGGGGGGGCGCCCCACCAAGCGAGAGTTCTGGAGGGCAGATGAGCTCCTCGAGATCGGAGATCACCTGTTGTCAATCCAGATGCAGCCGCGTTCCGATTCCCTCGATAGGGAGTTGACGGAACAGTTTTTGAGTGAGCCGCAAGCCGTCTCTAACGCTTCTGCCCAGTCCAAAGGGCAATCCAGGAGTTCATCCGGCCGGGCAGCAGGCTGGCTTGGATTATTGCTTATCCTTGGCGGACTGTTATTTGGCGCGGGCTACGCCTACCGGGAAAATCCGGACCTTTTCACCGTAGACGGAATGCGGGAGGCGCTGAATAATCTCCTAAATGAAAACGGCGAAGACAAACGCCGCCTGGCGGAGCTTGAACGCTACCGCTCGGAATTTTTCGGCCGCCTGCGCGAGCTTTTGAAGAACCGGAACGACATCCGCGTCGTGGGCGACCGTTTCATCTTCCAGTCGGAGGTGCTGTTCGACTCAGGCCAAGCGGACATGACAGCCGATGGGCGGGCCGCCATAGACCAGCTCGCAACTGCCATCAAGGAACTCGACCAGGAGATCGGAGAATCGGCCCCCCGCATCAATTGGGTTGTGCAGGTCGATGGCCACACCGACAAACGCCCGATCTCGAGCTCGAAATTCCCCTCCAACTTGGAACTGTCGCTGGCGCGTGCGACCTCGGTCGTGCGCTACCTCATCTCGCAGGGCGTCCCGGCCAAACGGCTGGTCCCCGCCGGGCGTGGCGAAAATCAGCCATTGCAGGAGGGCGACTCGGAAGACATCCTGCGCCACAACCGGCGGATCGAGCTCAGACTGACGAACGGGTGATGCCAAACGCTAAGGGCTCGCCTGCTCGCCGTCATTGCGAGGGGCGAAGCCCAGAAGCAATCCAGAAACCGGAAACTCAGCGCCAGTTTTTGGATCGCCACCGCGGCCAGGGGCCGCCTCGCGATGACGGTGGTGGCCTGGAACGGTCAATACTTTTGGCAAGCGAAGCTCACGTCCCTCTTTGCCATGATCGGAACCAGCGGTGGGGCGGAGAAGCCGGCGTGCCCTCCCCGGAGGGCTTGAGCACAACGTCCGTCTCAAGTGAGAGCGTTCCGTTGCGCTCCTTCTTGATCCTCAGTTTTTCGAAGGGAATTGTGAACCGGGCACCGCCGCCGCTAACGGGCACCAAAGTTACCGCAACGATGCGGCCACTGCCACTCATAGTCATGTCGTCCAGCCGGGCGACCTGATTGCCTGCTTTATCGAACACGGTTTCGCTAGCCAGATCGCTCAAACGGTACTGAGGGCCTAGCTGGTCTCCAGCTTTCCTGGCGCATCCGCTCTGCTGCTCTCCGGCCAGCGATTGAGCGCTGGCGATAGGCTTGGGCGGCGAGCAGGTGGAACAACCAGCGAGAAAGAGCGCGAGCGGCAAAGACAAATAACTGGGTTTCACGCGAGAATCTTTCGTTAGACTGGATACTTATCGCGCGAAACTAACTAGGCCCACTCAGTGTTCACAAAGGGACGGAGCCGTGACAATACGGGACGAACCCGTGACAATTGGATGGCAAGGCTGCCGTTTTCGGGCGCCGCCAGCAGCGGTTGCAAGCCGCCTGCCCAGACCGGTTGCAGCCTTACCGGAATAAAATTGTGTGCAGAAAAACCGGCGCCCGGAAGCGCCGTCAGAAGAGCGAAATAGCGCGCCTTATTTCAGGGACTCGCGCGCGGCAAATGGGAACCAGTTCAGGCCGACGCGCACGGTATTGTACGCATCGTCGCGAACCGAGCCGCCGTTGCCGCTATATGAGCCAAGTACGGCATCGGATGGGTCGTTCTTGCCAAGATTGATATATTGATATTCGACCCTGACGGACAAGTCGCGCCAGAACTTGTACTCTACGCCACCCCCCAGAACATAACCCACGGCAGTAGGATTTGTGACAAAGTCGGCGCCAGAAGCCATGACCCCTTCATTGAGCACCGTGCCCCAGGCTAGACCGCCCGTGAAGTACAGAAGGGTGCGATCCATCGCGTATCCAACACGGCCGCGCACGGTTCCCAGCGCCTCAAGCTTTGAGTGGTAGAAGTTGCCAGCTAGATCCGAGCCTTGGCCATAGACTGTGGAAGCTTGAACATCGGTTTCAACGCCAAGAACGAGAGGCCTGTAACCGAAGCCCTGCCAATTATAGCCAAACTGCGCGCCCCCGAGCACGCCGGAAGGGGATACTCCGCCGAACGAGCCTCCCGCCATGGCGGTGCAAGCAGCGCTGGTGCAAGCAAGCTGATCGCTCGCGGCATCCGAGCCATAGCCCAGGTTGACGCCCGCGTAGAAGCCCGACCATGACGTGACTGGAGCGAAATCCTTGTAACCGCCGGGTGCATACAGGTCGGCGGCATTGGCCGGAAGGGCGAGCGCGCTTACCGCCGTCAAGCCGATAAGGCCGGCACAAAGTTTTTTCATTGAGAGATTCCCCCTGCGGCTAATTGCCCTGGCGAATAGTAGCAGCTTCCGGGCGCATCGCAATTGGTGGCCTGGAGCTCCGGCGGAATGCCTCCGGCGCCGCCAGTAAGCGCGATTGGACGAAAATAACCCGCAAGTTCAGAGCCTTACGGGACTGGCCTGACTAGATACTGCCAGTGCTGTTTTTGCCACAAGCCGCGAATTTCGCGTTCCGGGCGTGTCTTTACTCCGCAGGCACGGGCACCGCGTGCAGCCAGCCGCGAGTGAGCGTCCGCGTTGCGGCGGCGCATAGGAAAATCACCGCGCCGATCGCACCCGCGACATAGAGTACCGCCTGAAAGCCTCCGTAGCTATGCAAGGCCGCGATAACCGGAACGGCAAGGCCGCCCACGGTGAAGGACAGGAAAAAGCGCACGGAATAAACGCGGTTGCGGTACCCGGCGGGTACGTAGCGGCCTATCATGGCGTCGTTGACAACGATTTGGCCGTATATCGCCGCCGTCACCAGCATCATGCCAAGCACCATTGGCAGGCCCTTAGCGGTTGCCGCAAGCAGCAGGCCAACGAGTTGCAGCACCGCAAGCCAGACGAACAAGACGGTCAAGTCGAAGCGGTCGATAAGGCGCCCGATTGCGATTTGCGTAATCGCCCCGCAAACGAAAATCACCGTCGTGATCCAACCCGTCGTGGTGAGCGGCAACGCGAGCCCAAGGCGCTCATCGACGATCTTGGGCAGGGCAATGGAGACAATATTGAAGGTGAGCCCGCCCGCAAGGAGGGCAATTAGGAACACAGCGAGGAGCGCGGCCACGCGACGGCGGCCGGCCTGAAATTTGTGGGTTGCCGTCTGCCTGGCACGCGGCGGCTCGCCCTCCTTGACCAGCAAGACGAATGCTACCCCTGAGGCGATCAGCACCGCGCCCGGCACGTAAAATGCCGCGCGCCAGCCGAAAGCGCCGGCCAATGCCGCGCTGATGCCCGAAGCCAGCGCGGTGCCCATGTTGCCCCAGACGCCGTTGACGCCCAGGGCGCGGCCGAGCTGGCTGGCATTTGCAACGATCATCGCCGATCCGATGGGGTGGTAGATCGCGCTGAAGGTGCCCAGTAGGAAGAGCGACGCCGCCAGCGTGGCAACGCTTCCCGAAGCCGCCACGAGAAGGCAGGACGCGCCATATCCGAAAAAGTAGGCGGCAAGCACCGCGCGCCGGCCGAAGCGGTCTGCCAGCCAGCCCACCGGCAACGCAAACAGTCCGAAGGCCAGGAATGCTCCGGTCGAGAGCGAAATCAGCTCGCTGTAGTCGCGGTGCAGATCGGCGGCGATGGCGATGACGGCGGTCGGGAAAATTAAGAGCACGAAATGATCGAGCGCATGTGCCCAATTCACGAACAGAATCGTGCGGTTCGTTTCCACCCCTGCTGACATGAACCCGTTCCCAGCCTCCGTTGCCAATGGCATTGCCCGCCATGATATGCCATGCAACGCCCCTTGCATGGTTTTTCGATCTAAACAACGGTAAGCGCTGCACAACCCTTCTTAGACTATTCTCCTGCTCAAGAACGGGAGAATGGCCTTGATCCATAACCGGCCGCCGCTAAAAATGGCGGCAGCTTCGAAGTGCCCGAGGGGGCTATCGCATGAGTGAAGACACTCTGGCACGGCTTGCTGCGGCCATCGCGTCGCGCCGGACTGCTACTGCCAGCACATCCTACACAAAATCGCTTTTGGATAAGGGCATCGCCGCCTGCGCCAAGAAACTTGGCGAGGAGGCGGCGGAGACCGTGATCGCCGCCGTAAGCGAGAGCGACGAGAGGCTGCGAAGCGAAGCGGCCGATCTTATCTATCATCTGCTGGTGGTGCTTGAGGCACGCAATGTTTCTTTCCAGTCCGTGTTGAGCGAGCTGGACCTGAGGACAGCGCAATCCGGGCATGCCGAGAAAGCTTCGCGGCCAGAAAGCGGGGGTGCGTCATGAGTGTACAAGAGGCGCTGGAATTAGAGCGGGCCCCCGTGTTGGAGGCATCGCCCTTCCGCATATTCTCCCGCCGGGAATGGTCCGAGCTGCGCAATGGCGTCGAGATAACGCTGAGCGACGCGGATCTCGATAGGCTCTCAGGCCTCATCGAGCGCATCAGCCGCGACGAAGTGACGGACATCTACCTGCCGGTCGCCAAGCTCGTGAACTATCACGTGAGCGCGGCCCAGGAGCTTCACCGCGTCACGGCCAAGTTCTTCAAGAAGGGCCTTGAGAAAACGCCGTTCGTCGTGGGCATCGCGGGCAGCGTGGCCGTAGGCAAGAGCACCTCGGCACGCGTGCTGCGCGAGCTGCTGGCGCGCTGGCCGTCGCATCAGCGGGTGGACCTGGTGCCCACGGACGGCTTCTTGCTGCCCAACGTGGAGCTGGAGCGGCGCGGCCTTATGCAAAGGAAGGGCTTCCCCGAAAGCTTCGATCAGGCGGCGCTGCTGCGGTTCGTCGCCGACGTGAAGGCGGGCAAAGCCAATGTCGAGGCGCCGGTCTATTCGCACAATTCCTACGATATCGTCCCCGGCGAAAAGATCGTCGTCGACCGCCCCGACATCCTAATCGTGGAGGGACTGAACGTGCTGCAGCCCGCCAAGCTGCCGCGGCACGGCGAAGCGGTTCCGTTCGTCTCCGATTTCTTCGATTTCTCGATCTATATCGACGCGGAGCCGGCGATTATCGAGAAATGGTACGTCACCC
>JBKQNN010000117.1:0-5423 GCA_052145975.1 Rhodomicrobium sp.
CTCAGCCTGACCTCGGACACGCTCAACGAGCAGCAGCTCTACGATTATGCGCTCTACCGCGTTCGGCAAGCCCTGGCGCCGATCCCCGGCTTGACGCTGCCGACACCCTATGGCGGCAAATACCGGCAGATCATGGTGGATATCGACCCCGCAGCACTGCTCGCGCATGGCCTGACGCCAACCGACGTGACGAACGCGGTCAACGCCCAGAACCTGACCGTACCGGCGGGCGACGCCAAGATCGGCGACCGGCAGTATATCGTGAGCGTGAATTCCCAGCCGTCCACAGTCGAGCAGCTGAACAACATCCCGATCGGCCAGGTGAACGGCGCCACGGTCTACCTTCGCGATGTGGGCCACGTCCGCGACGCCTGGGCCGTGCAACAGAATATCGTGCGCACGGACGGGAAGCGCGGCGTGCTCCTCACCATCATCAAGAACGGCGACGCCTCGACGGTCGATGTCGTGAACGGCGTCAAGGCAGCGCTGCCCACGATCCGCGCCGCAGCACCCCCGGGGATGGAGATCAAGGAGCTGTTCGACCAGTCGGTGTTCGTGACGAACTCCATCGAAGGCGTGCTGCGCGAGGGCGCGATTGCCGCCGGGCTCACTGCGCTGATGATCCTCGTCTTCCTCGGAAGCTGGCGCTCGACGCTGATCGTGGCGATCTCCATTCCGCTTTCGATCCTGACCTCGATTGCGGTCTTGAGCGCACTCGGCGAGACTATCAACACCATAACGCTGGGCGGCTTGGCGCTCGCCGTGGGCATCCTGGTGGACGATTCCACGGTCACGATTGAAAATACGCACCGCCTGCTCGACGAGGGCCGGCCGTTCGACAAGGGCATCGAGGAAGGTGCGGCGGGAATCGCGCTGCCGACTCTCGTTTCGACTCTCGCCATCTCCTGCGTTTTCGTCTCGGTCGTCTTTCTGCAAGGCGCGCCGCGTTATCTGTTCACGCCGCAGGGCTACGCCGTCGTTTTTGCGATGCTCGCCTCCTACGCGATCTCGCGGACGCTCACACCGATCGTCAATCGCTTTCTGCTGCGCTCCGAATACGAAGCCAAACACGGAGGCGCGCAAGGCCCCAAAGGCTTCTTCGGGCGCTTTACCGAGAGCTTCAATGCCGGGTTCGAGCGCTTCCGCAATTTCTATGTCTGGGTACTCGGCGGACTGATCGCGCATCGCTGGATCGTGCCGCTGCTTGGCGTTGGCGTGTTCACGACCGTGGGCTTTCTGACGTTCCAGGTCGGGCGCGATTTCTTCCCTACGGTGGATGCGGGGTTGATCCAGCTTCATGTGCGCGCTCCCGCCCGCACCCGCATCGAGGACACCGAAAAATACTTCCAGCGCGTCGAGGATCGCATCCGGGATATCATTCCCGCCTCCGAGCGCGATTTGATCATGGACAATATCGGGATTCCGCAGCGGCTCTATAATCTCGCCTTTACCGACGGTACGATCATTGGCGTGAACGATGGCACCATCCAGATCGCGCTGAGGGACGGCCATCGCCCAACGGGCGGGTACATCGGGACGCTGCGCCGGGAGCTGCCCCAGGCCTTCCCCGATCTACTATTCTATTTCCAGCCGGCCGACATGGTGACGCAGATCCTGAATTTCGGCGTGCCCACGCAAATCGACGTGCAGGTTCAAGGCCGCGATCCCACCAATGTCGAGATTGCGAAGGAGATTCAGAAGCAGGTCGCCAACGTTCCGGGCGCCGTCGACGTCCACATCCAGCAGGAACTCGATGCGCCCAACCTGTTTTTCACCATCGACCGCAGCCGCGCGCAAGGCATGAACCTGCAAGCCCAGCAGATCGTCAACGACCTAACTATAAGCCTCAGCTCCTCCGAGCAGGTCTATCCGAACTTCTGGATCGATCCGAAGCAGGGCATCCCGTATTACCTCGCGGTGCAGACGCCGGAGCGGCAGGTCTCTACCGTTAATGATCTGCTAAACACGCCGGTAGTGGGAACTACGGGCGATCCGGCAACGCCCATGTCGAATACGCTCGGCAACGTCGCGAGCATGAAGCGGCGGTATATCCAGTCGGTTATCAACCACAATAACGTGGCGCCGGTGTTCGACGTCTACGCGAGTGTCGCCGACCGCGATCTCGGCGGCGTGGCCAGCGACATCGGCAAGATCGTCGCAGGCGTGCAAGGCAAGCTCAAGCCCGGCAACACGGTTTCGCTGCTGGGCCAGGCCGAAAGCATGCAATCGGCGTTCTACCGTTTCAGCATCGGCCTCATGTTTGCGGCGGTGTTCGTCTATCTGTTGATGGTCGTGAATTTTCAAGATTTCCTCGACCCGCTCGCCGTTGTCCTGGGCTTGCCCGGCGCCGGCTGCGGCATTGTCATGATGCTTTTCATCACCGGCACCACGCTGAGCGTCCCCTCGCTGATGGGCGCAATCATGGCGGTTGGCGTCGCATCCGCCAACTCGATCCTTCTCGTCACGTTCGCCCGCGAGCGCGTTCTGGAGAACATCCATCCGGCACGTGCAGCCATCGAGGCAGGCAAGACGCGGCTGCGGCCCGTGCTCATGACGGCGGGCGCGATGATCGTGGGCATGCTGCCCATGGCCATTGGCGGCCCTGGCGAGGAGCAGAATGCCGTGCTGGCGCGCGCTGTGATCGGCGGGCTGCTCGTGGGCACGGTCACAACTCTTCTCGTTGTTCCCTATACTTATACGATAATCCACGCGGCGAAGGCTCGCATGCAAGGCGGCGGCAGGGGAGGGGCGCCGCGCGAGCCGGCGAAAGAACAGGCAACGGGAGCGGAAGGCCAGCACGCATGATAGAGCAAGAGGAGCGCATGAACGCGCCCGATCCAGACCGGGAACTCAATGACGAAGAGCGCGCGATGGAAACGCAGCCGCGCCCCTCCGCGCGCGGACCGGTTCCGGGCCGTGAGCCGGGAAAATCGCAAGGCGGCGGAGGCGGGCCGCAGGACCCTTCGCTTGGCCGCCGCCGTAGGCTCATCGTGACCTTGGCGGGCCTATTCGTTTTCCTCACCTTTGGCGCGCTGGTCGCCTATGGCGCTTACGCGCGGCTTGAGCGGGACGCGGCGGCGCAGGCCGAGCTCGACGCGCGCCGGGACCGCGTGCCGGAGCTTAGGATCGAAAAGGTCAAGGCCATCGATACGCCCAGGGAGTATCACCTTCCCGCCAATACCGAAGCTTTCGACGCCGCCACCATCTACGCTCGCCAGAGCGGCTACATCGCCCAGCGCATGGTGGACATCGGCAGCCGGGTGAAATCCGGCGCTCTCCTGGCGGTCATCTCGGCGCCCGAGGTGGACGATCAGCTCACGCAGGCGCGCAGGCAGCTTGAGCAGATGCAGGCGACCCTTGAGCAAACCGAGGCGAACCGCGCGCTCGCCAACGTCACCAACAACCGCTTCACGCCGCTGGTGCAGCAAGGCTGGGAAACCAAGCAAACCGGCGACCAAACCAAATATAATCTCGCCGCGCAGAACGCCGCCGTGGACGTTGCCAAGGCCAATATTCAGGCGCAGAAATCGGTCATCGCCAGGCTCGAACGCCTGCAATCCTACGAGCGCGTGGTGGCACCCTTCGATGGCGTGATAACCCAGCGCAATATAGACGTCGGCAGCCTGGTTGCCGCCGACGCAAATTCCGGCACGCCGCTCTTCGCCATTGTGCACGGCAATGTTATGCGCGTGCGGGTTCGTGTGCCGCAGGATGCTGCGCTGCAGCTCAAAGTAGGGATGGAGGCAACGCTCGACGTGCCGGAGCTTCCGGGCCGCAGTTTCACAGGCAAGGTGGCACGCACCGCGAACGCGCTCGACCCCGCCACGCGCACGCTGCTGATCGAAGCCGACATCGAAAACCCGGATGGAACGCTTAGCCCCGGCCTCTACGGAACCGTGCATTTTCTTATTCCGCGGCCAGCACCTGTGGTGATGGTCCCGGCCTCGGCGCTGATCTTCGACCAGCACGGCATGCAGGTGGCGACCTATTCGGACGGGACCGCGCATTTGCAGAAGGTCGGCATCGCCGAGGACGACGGCGCGCAAGTGCAGATCGCCACGGGGCTCGCCGCGGGCCAGGACCTCATTCTGAACCCCCCGGCGGGGATTGCCAGCGGGGCGAAGGTGAAGCCGGCTCCGGAGAAGGCCGCTCAGCCCGCGCAGGCGCAGGGCAAAAGCTGAGCGCAAGCGGTGGGTTTAAAGCCTGTTTAAAACCGGCATTGCCGGCGAAAAAAGCATGTTGCCACTTGCTTAGGTTGTGTATACTAGAGGTAGAGCACTGGAGTAGGCACACCGGAGACTGGGTTATGAAAGCCGTCAGGCTATTTTTTGCGTTGCAAGCGGCACTCCTAGCGATTTTTTTCGCTGGCGTGGCGGTGGCGGATGACACTGACACGTCCGCCCATTCGAAGCATCCGCCCTATTCGAAGCAAGCCCTTCAAAGTAAGTTAGAATATTGCCAAACCTGCCACGGATCCTCTGGGGAAGGCGCTCGTGGCGCTTTCCCCATACCGCGCCTAGCGGGGCAACAACCTAAGTACTTAGAGAACCAGTTGCGGGCCTTCATCGTGCACAGCCGGCTGAACAATATCATGTCGAATGCGGTGCATGAAATGGGCTCCGCGGAAATGACCGCTCTAGCCAGCTATTTTAGCGAACTCAATCCTAAACCCCTTGGGGGCGCTCCAACGGAACTCGTGGCTGCGGGAAAAAAAATCTATGAAGAAGGAATTCCCGAAGCCAGTGTTCCTGCATGTATGTCTTGTCACGGACCGGAGGCTAAAGGTAGCGGGGAAGTTCCCCGCTTAGCAGGTCAGCTCAACGATTACATTTCGAGGAAACTGACAAATTGGGAGAAGGAGCGGGGTCAGGAGCCGGCGGTTCTGATCAAATCGGCGGCTACCATGAAATCGGTGTCGCATAGTTTGGTCGATGCACAGGTTTCGGCCGTTGCAGCCTATCTCAGTTATCTGGAGTAATTTTTCCCGCTCGTCTCAATCTTCCACGGCGGCCAAAACGCTGAGCTACCCTTGACCTGCCGCGTCGGGATTTCGCGACCGCAGCGCACGCACGATCCGGCGGTCGGGAATCAGCCATATCAGGGCAACTAGCGCATAAAGCGCCTGTGAAAGCCGCGGATCGAAAAAGGCCAACGGGATCGCGGCGGCATAGAGAAGCGGCGACAGCTTGCCCTTGAGATCGCGGCCTATCGCCTCCGCCAGCAACGATCTTTCGCCCTGATCGGCGATGATGCATCGCTGTAATACCAACGGCCATAAGTCTTGACCGTTCGCCGTCATTGCGAGCGAAGCGAAGCAATCCAGTCAAGTCACTGACGGTGCTCCTGGATCGCCACGGCGGCAAGGGCCGCCTCGCGATGACGGGGTGTGTTCCAAAGCGGTCAGGACTTTTGACCGTTGGTAT
>JBKQNN010000118.1:0-12781 GCA_052145975.1 Rhodomicrobium sp.
TTTTCATTCCGCATCTCTGCTTCCACCCCGATTTCGGGCCGCACGCCAGCTGCAAGCTCTGCACCATCACCGTGGACGGCCGCAATAGCTCGGCCTGCGCCATGCCCGCCATGCCAGGGCAGGAGGTGCACAGCGATACGCCCGAATTGAACGCGCGCCGGCGCGTGCTCTTACAGATGCTGTTCGTCGAGGGCAATCATTTCTGCCCCGGTTGCGCCAAGAGCGGAAATTGCAAACTGCAGGCGCTGGGCTACGAGCTTGAGATGTTCAATGCGCATTTTGCGCACTATTATCCGAGCCGCGAACTCGATGCGTCGCATCCCGATATCGTGCTGGATCGCAACCGTTGCATCATGTGCGAAACCTGTGTGCGGGCAAGCCGGAATGCCGATGGCAAGAGCGTCTTCGCACTGGCCGGCCGCGGGCGGGCGTCGCATCTTGTCATCAATTCGCCCTCGGGCAAACTCGGCGATTCGGAGCTGGCACTTTCCGACAAAGCGGCGCATGTCTGCCCCGTTGGCGCGATAATGCCCAAGCGTGTGGGCTTTTCCGCGCCGATTGGCGAGCGCCTCTACGACCATGAATCGCTTCGCCAGAAGGTCAAGAAGCACACCGAATGGCGCTCAAGCAGCGCGGAGCGCGGTAGCGCGGCTAAAGAACTTGTAAACGGCTCCGTTGCCGTCAACTCCGTCAAGGAGGGCTGATCCATGGCCACGGCGGCGCAAACCACCTCCCCACGCAAACTCAAGGTCGCAACAACATCGCTAGCCGGCTGCTTCGGCTGCCATATGTCGCTCCTGGATATCGACGAGCGGCTGATCGATCTGGCCAAGCTCGTGGAATTCGACCGGTCGCCAATCGACGACATCAAGCATTGCGGCCCCTGCGATATCGGCATTATCGAGGGCGCCGTATGCAACTCGGAAAATGTTCACGTGCTGCGCGAGTTCCGTGCCAACTGCAAGGTTCTGATGGCGTGCGGAGCCTGCGCCGTCAATGGCGGGCTGCCTGCGCAGCGCAATCATTTGGACGTGGGCGAAGTCCTTAAATACGTTTACGGCGAACTTGACGGGCGGGCATCTGCCCCCAACGACCCCGAATTGCCGCTTCTGCTCGATAAGGTACGGCCAATCAACGAGGTTGTCCGCGTCGATTATTTCATCCCTGGCTGTCCGCCGTCCGGCGATACGATCTGGAAGTACGTAACCGATCTCCTTTCCGGCAATAACCCGCGATTGAGCTTCGAGCTGCTCCGCTACGACTGAGGGGAAAGACATGCCGAATCTGGAAACCGCTACATCTCCTCAAAAGTTGCGCCGCATCGCCATCGATCCGGTTACGCGCGTCGAAGGGCACGGGAAGGTCACGATCCTGCTGGATGAGGAGAACAAGATCCATCAGGTGCGGCTGCATATCGTCGAGTTTCGCGGATTTGAGAGATTTATCGAAGGACGGCCCTATTGGGAGGTGCCGGTCACGGTTCAGCGCCTTTGCGGCATTTGCCCCGTAAGCCATCATCTGGCCGCGGCGAAGGCGATGGACATTATCGCAGGCTACGGGCCCTTGCCGCCAGCAGCGGAGAAGCTGCGCCGGCTGATGCACTATGGACAATTTATCCAGTCTCATGCCCTGCATTTCTTTCACCTCGCGTCGCCCGATCTTCTGCTTGGCTTCGACAGCGATTTCACACGCCGTAACATCATTGGCGTCTTGCAAGACTATCCCGAGCTTGCCAAGCAGGGCGTCTTTACGCGCAAATTTGGGCAAGAGGTCATCCACCATACCGCCGGCAAGCGCATCCATGGGACCGGCGCCATACCGGGCGGCATGAATAAAACGCTTACGCCGGAAGAGCGCGACATCCTGCGCAAGGACGCCGATCAAATAGTCGAATGGGCGATGGGCGCGGTACGGCTGGTCGAAAAGCTGCATCTGAGCAATCCCCGCTTTTATAACCGGTTCGCCGAGGTTGGGTCGAATATGATGGGGCTCGTCAGCGCGGGTGGTGCGATGGACCTTTATCATGGGGGCTTGCGCGCGACCGATGCGGACAAGAAGATTATCTTCGATCACGCCGATTATTCCCGCTATGAGCAGATACTCCAGGAGGAGGTTAAGCCCTGGAGTTATATGAAGTTCCCGTACATCAAATCGTTAGGTGCGGAGCGCGGGTGGTATAAGGTTGGCCCTCTCGCGCGCGTGCAAGTTTGCGATTTTATTCCCTCGCCGCAAGCGGAAGCCG
Organism: Rhodomicrobium sp.; assembly: GCA_052145975.1. Classification (GTDB taxonomy): domain Bacteria; phylum Pseudomonadota; class Alphaproteobacteria; order Rhizobiales; family Rhodomicrobiaceae; genus Rhodomicrobium. The sequence continues at coordinate 2,243 of JBKQNN010000118.1, forward strand.
AGCGGAAAAACATGATAGCTTTGGGCCAAGGGAGCCCGGTGCATGGCACGCTCTTCTTCCATTGGGCTAGGTTGATAGAGCTGCTACATGCCGCCGAAGTCGTTCGCAATTTGCTCGACGATCCGGAAATCCTCGGCAAAGAAATCATAGCCGAAAAAGGCCCAAGGCGCGAAGAAGGAGTCGGTGTTATCGAAGCACCGCGCGGAACATTACTTCATCACTACAGAGTGAATGGTGACGATATTGTCACATTCTGCAATTTGATTGTCTCTACTACTAATAACAATCAAGCAATGAACGAGTCGATCCGCGCCGTGGCCTTGCAATACCTCGATGGACGCGAGATCACCGAGGGGCTGCTCAACCATATCGAAGTGGCAATCCGTGCCTACGACCCCTGCCTGTCCTGCGCGACCCATGCCTTGGGGCACATGCCGCTGGAGGTATCGCTGCAGGACGCCACGGGGGCAACGGTTTCGCGTTTGTGCAGGAACAGCGATGGAGCCATCGTTTGATGCGGCCGCTGCCGGAACCGGGCTTGGCCGCGATTTTAGCCTTATGAATACGATAGGCGTAACGCCAAGGGTGGTTGTGCTCGGCTGGGGGAATGTCACGCGAAGCGACGACGCGCTGGGGCCCCTTTTGCTGGAGCGCGTGGAGCGCGCGCAATTCCAGCATGTGACGGTTGTCGAGGATTTTCAGCTTCAAATCGAACATGCACTCGACCTTCAAGGACACGGCTTGGCGCTTTTCGCCGACGCAGCAATTGGATCGCCGGCGCCGTTCAGTTTCATTCAGACGGCGCCGCGGACAGGCCTGACGTTTTCGAGCCACCAACTGGCGCCAGAGGCAGTGCTCGATATCTACCAGAGAGTGCTAGGCGAAACGCCGCCGCCTGCGTTCGTTCTCTCCGTCGCGGGCGAAGATTTTTCCATTGGCGATACCCTTTCTCCTGCTGCGGCACAAAGGCTGGAACTTGCCTCGGATTTCCTGTTGCAGCTCTTGCAATTTCCATCGCTCGAAAACTGGCAGGCCGCAGCGAAAAGGATTGCCGGGGCGCTGTCAGGCTAAGGGCTCGCCCTAACGGCAGACTGCGTAATTGTTAACCTTGGTCTTGCGGATTTCTTGCCGGATATCGCGCAACCCTTCCGGTTTTTTTCATCGCGCCATTATAGCAGCAGCATGTTTCTAAATTCTTAAAATTTCTAATGCATTGAAAATGCAGGATAAAGCAGCACAAAAGCCAATCGCGTTGCGCCGCCCGCCCGCGCCGCTGCATCGCCCTATGGTTAATTCCAAATCTGCCCATATATTTAATAGGGTTTTGGAGTCGCAGAATACGGCCTAAAGTGAGAAAAGATTCGCAGAAAGAGGGCGGCGGAAAATATGCGGACGCGCCGTTTACCATCCGCAGATTAACCATAGTAGGCGCTTAAGCGAATCGAACGGTCTGTTAAGGCGCAGAATGCGGTTCCGGATTTCAGTGCAAGAGCAAAAAATAAAAGAGGCGAAGAGCTTGATATGAGAAAGCGCAGCGTGAGGCATTTTCTGACGAAGCCCCGGGGTAGGCTCGAACATACAGATACAAACATGACATTCTCGATGCCGCGAGACACCGCTGCGATCCTGAGGGAGATAGCACAGGCGAGGGGCACGGATTTGCAGGGGCTTATTGAATTGGCGGTCGACGAATGGCTCTCGCGCCAGCTCGTGGGTGCCGGCGCACGGCCGTGAAGATCGCCATTGCCGCAAAAGCTTGGCGGACGGCCGGCGAATGGGGCATTGATTGTAAGTGGAGTTTTTCTCCGTTGAAGAATTTCGGCGGCACGCAAAGCGTTTTGCGGCGTTTCCGCCAGGGTCGAATAGGGTCCGCATCGTCTCAGGCGATAGAAGAATGTCAGCTTGTAAGAATAAGAGCGCCAAGGGCCAGGATGAGCGCGGGTGGCATGACCACGGCGCCGATACGCAGAAAGTCGCCTGCGCCGATGCTCTCGCCCTCTCTCCGCAGCGCCAGAAGCCACAGAATGGTGGCAAGCGATCCGGTGACCGATAGGTTCGGCCCGAGGTCGACGCTTATGAGGAGCGCACCCGTCACAACCGGCGGGACATGGGCAGGAGCGATTGCCGACTCCGCGATGAGACCGGCCGGCAGATTGTTCATAAGGTTGGTCGCGAGCGCCCAAACGGTTCCCGCGATCCAGGCGGTTTCTGTCGAGGAACGCTCCAAGCCCCATTGGAAAAGTGCAGACAATTGCGCCACGGCGCCTGTCTCGTTTACGCCTGCCACAAGCACGAAAAGGCCAGCAACCAGCGGCAAGACGCCCCAGGATACGCCGCGAAGCAAAGGCCATGGCGCCTCGCGATTCAGCACCAAAACAAGGAGCGCGGTCGCGGCGCCCGCCGCAAAAGTTGGCGCGCCGAGCTGGATATCGAAGGCTGACGCGAGAAGCAGCGCGGCTGCCGTCAGACCAAGTCCATAGGCTGTGTAACGGCCGCCGCTCGAAAGAGCGGGAACCTCGATGTTCCCTGCAATCTCGCCGCGAAGGTCCCGGCGGCAGAGCCACCGGAGCACGATATAGGTCGCAAGGATCGACAGGATGGATGGCAGGAGAAACTGCTTCAGCCACGGCAGAAGCGATGGCATATTGCCATCGTAAAGCACAAGATTTGCCGGATTGGAGATCGGCAGCACGAAGCTCGCGGCGTTGGCGATAAAGGCGCAGATCAGGAGGTAAGGCAGCGGCTTGGCATTTGCCGCTTTGGCTACGGCGTAAACTGCCGGGGTCAGTACAACCGCCGTCGCATCGTTGGAGAGAAACGCCGTGACGACGATGCCAGCGATGTAAACGAGGGCGAAAAGCCTGGATGGCGAGCCTTTCGCAGCTTCTGCCGCGTGCGCGGCCAGCCAATCGAAAAGTCCCTCACGCCGGGCGAGTTCCGCGAGCAGCATCATCCCTGTCAGGAAGAGATAGACGTCCGTGCCTTTGACGATGGCCGCGAGCGCGTCATGCCAGGGCAATAGCGCAAGAAGAACGAGCGCGGCTGCCCCGAAAACCGCCCAGATGGCCTCCGGCCACCCCCGCGGCCGGACGATGACACCGCCAGTCGCGACAGCAGCGATCCCCCAAATTGCCGCTTGCGCTATGGTAATGCCGGACATGGCTCAGCTCCTGCTTGCCGGGGGATCGGTTGCGCCTTTCTATCTTATCTTCGTCCTTTGCCGGTTGAAAATCTCACGTCTCCTGCGAAGCATTCGTTGGGCAAGCCAGCAATATTTGCTTAGTTCGCAGTCATTTTCGGCGTGACCCGCTTAGGGAGCCGAAAGCATGCGCACGCCTTTAACAAAATATTTAATGCCGCTTCGTCAGTAGAGGGTCGAGAAACCGTAGCGGTAAGGGCAGGCGTGGCGGCGAGGACGCCACCGCCAGGAAGTCTAAACAAAAGGCAAAGCCCGCGTAACGCCCTATCATGCTTAATGCGCGGATGGTAAATGCGGGCGCCTCATATTTTCCGCCGCCGTCTTTCTGCGAATCTTCTGCCGTTTTAGGCCGATTTCTACGACTCCAAAACCCTATTGGATATACGACAGATTTGAAATTAACTATATTGTGACACGGCGCGCCAGGACGCGGTTCGCCGCTGTCGGCATTTCACACGCAAAATCAATGCGATAGCACGTTTAACGTACCGCTAAAGCGCATCCCCTACAATAGCGCCGTTGCAGAAGACGCACGGCATTCGCACTTTTGGGGTAAAATCTCGAAAAGATGAGGTTAACGGCGATATAATGGTGGAGGCGGGCCTAGGCTGCGGCCAGCGGACGGCATCGTTATGGGCACTTCGGTCAGAGGGGCAAGAATGAGTGGGCAAGCGGAATTTTGGGACGAGCGGTATCGCGGCGAAGGCTTCTCTTTCGGCACCGGGCCGAACGCGTTTCTCGCGTCGCAGGCGCATTATTTGAAGCCGGGCATGCGCGCCCTGGTGCCGGGCGATGGCGAAGGCCGCAACGGCGTTTGGCTGGCCCAGCAAGGGCTGGCCGTGGATACGGTCGATGTCTCGCCTATAGGCGCTGCCAAGGCGCAGGCGTTTGCGAAAGCGCGCGGCGTTGAGATCGCGGCCCAAATCGCGGACCTTCTCGATTGGGACTGGCCGCTCGATCGCTACGATATCGTCGCGGCGCTCTATATACATTTTTTCGATACGGACCGGCCGCGCATGCACCGTGCCATGCTGGATGCGCTCAAGCCCGGCGGCATCGTCATCCTCGAATCCTTCCGCATCGAGCAGCTCGAATTCCAGAAGCTCCATGGTTCGGGCGGCCCGCGGTCGGCGGACATGCTGTGCTCGCGCGCCAAGCTTGAAGCCGATTTCGCCGGCGCTACATTCTTACTGCTCGAAGAAGCCGAAGTGGAACTCGACGAGGGGCCCCGGCACAAAGGCCGCGCAGCTGTCATTCGCTCTGTGATCCAAAAACCGTTATGATGCAGTCATGAAGGCGCTCAAGCTCCTCGTTTCGCCGGCCGCCCTTTGTATCTGGGCCATCTGCGTCTGCGTCGGCTTTTCCATCGCGGGCTCGAACGCAAGCCGCACCGTGACGCTCAAGCGGGAAACGAAGTACGGTTACGCCAGCGCCTCGTTTCCGATTCACATGCAACGCTGGGACGAGGCGCTGTTCGCCCTTCTCACCGCCCGCGCCAAGACCGAAATGGCTGAGTTCCTGAGAAGCGCCGAGCAGGACGCGGCGGCGAAGCCCCAGGAAGAGGAAGCGCCGGCCCCAGCGCCTTACTCGCAGTCCTCGGGCTTTATCGAGCAATTCCGGACGCTCCGCTATGTGAGCTATCTTGAGGTCGCCAGCATCGTCCAAGGCGAGGCGCAGCCGGTGACGGGCTTCAGAACGGTGAACTTCGACAAGGAAGCCAACCGCGAGCTGACACTCGGCGACATTCTCGATGGCGCGGCCGACAGGTCAAAGGCGTTGGAAGCGCTCGCGTCCCACGCGCGCGCCGATTTGAAAGACCGCACGGGTGAGGAAGGCGAGGAGGAGAGCGAGGCGCTTCTCGATCTCACAAGGCCCGATCTGGGTGTGTACGAGCACTTCACCCTATGCCCTTCGACCAAGCTCGGCAACGCCGCCGGGCTGACGATCCACTTTGCGCCGGCCACATCCGGCCCTTACGCGGGCCGCGATTTTCACGTCACCGTGCCCTATACCGTTTTCGCCAAGTTTCTTAAGCCCGGAATGAAGGCGCTGTTTTCGGGCGAGCCCCGGGAGGCGCCGGTTTCCCTGGCCGACGCTGGCATCTGACGGCGGACTGTGACATAAGAGATACTGAGTTATTGCGGCCACAATTTATGAATTCCGGATACAATTAGCCAATTGTGCAGCTAAGGCTTGCCTGCTATGTGAGTTGCGCATGAACGCGATTCTCGCACGGAGGCATTGCCATGGTCCGTGTTTGCTTTTCATTGCTGTTGCCGTTGCTGCTCCTGGGGTGCGCCACCGAGCAGGCGCAAGCCCCTGTCAATCCGCCAATTCAGGTCAATAGCGCGCCTGCGACGGAGGCCCTCAGCGACTGCGCGAGGAAGAATTCCGTCGTCGATGCATGGGCTTGCGCAACAAAAGACAAAACCTCGCCTTAAGCCGCGTAGACACGGGACCGTAAAGGGCGCCGGCATCCGTAAGATCCCGGATACGCCCCAAGCGCCTTTCCGGGATGACGCCCAGCTATCGTTCAGCCCGATTTCGTATAGGTCAGTACCGGCTCGCGGGCCGCGCGGGTTTCGTCCAGCCTGCGGCGCGGAGCCAGGCGCGGCGCGCTGGTGAAGCGGCCGGTATCGCCCATTTTCGCGGCCTCAGCGAGCCCGCGGATCGCAGCCGTAAACTGATCGAGGCTTTGCTTCGGCTCCGATTCCGTCGGCTCCACAAGCATCGCGCCCGATACCACCAGCGGGAAATACACCGTCATCGGATGAAAACCCTCATCGATGAGCGCCTTGGCGAAGTCGAGCGTGGAAACGCCGGTTCCCTTGAGGAAGCGGTCGTCGAACAGCACCTCGTGCATGCAGGGCCGGCCGTTGAACGGCTGCGAAAGCGCATCGCACAAGCGCACCCGCACGTAGTTCGCGTTCAAGACCGCATCCTCGGAAGCCTGCCGGACGCCATCCGCGCCGTGGCTCAGCATATAGGCCAGCGCCCGCACGAACATGCCCATTTGGCCGTGGAACGCGGTGAGCCGGCCGAACGGCTGAGCCGCTTCGCCCGCCAATTCCGCGTGCTCCACTAGCCTTAAACCGCCAGCTTCCTTGACGATCGAGGGCAGGGGCGCGAAGGGCGCGAGCGCCTGGCTGAACACGACCGGGCCGGAGCCGGGGCCGCCGCCGCCATGTGGCGTAGAGAACGTCTTATGCAGATTGATGTGCATGGCGTCGGCGCCGAGATCGCCGGGCCGCACCTTGCCCGCGATGGCGTTGAAGTTCGCGCCATCGCAATAGAGATAGGCGCCGGCCTCGTGCAGCGCCTTGGCGATCTCCACGACATCGCGCTCGAAAAGCCCGCAGGTGTTCGGATTGGTGAGCATCATGGCCGCAACATCCGGGCCGGTCTTCCCGCGCACGGCTTCGGCACTGACCGTTCCATCCTCGCGGGCTGGCACGGCGCGTACCGTGAAACCGAGAAGTGCTGCGGTTGCCGGATTAGTGCCATGGGCCGAGTCCGGCACGAGCACAACGCGGCGCGTATCGGCCTCGCCACGCGCTTCGAGTGCCGCGCGGATCGCAACCATGCCGCACAGCTCGCCATGCGCGCCGGCTTTCGGCGATAGCGCCACAGCTTGCATGCCCGTAAGCTCAAGCAGCCAGCGGCTCAGTTCCTCCATCAGCGCCAGCGCGCCTTGCACCGTCTTCTCCGGCTGCAGCGGATGGATGTCCGCGAAGCCAGGCAGCCGCGCCATCTTCTCGTTCAGGCGCGGATTGTGCTTCATCGTGCAGGAGCCCAGCGGAAAGATGCCGGTGTCGATGGAATAATTCTTCTGGCTCAGGCGGACATAGTGGCGGATCGCCTCCGGCTCCGATAGGCCGGGCAGGCCGATGGGTTCTGAGCGCTCCAAGCCGCCGAGGCGATTTGTTGCGAAGTCCCCCCTCACCCCAGCCCTCTCCCCGAGGGGAGAGGGAGCAGGCTGCGGCCTCTCATCCGGGGACGAGGATAATTCAGGCGTCCTCTCTCCCCTTGGGGAGAGAGACAGAGTGAGGGGGTCTTCGAAGTCCACGCCGGAGGTTTCGGGCGATCCGATCTCAAAAATCAGCGGCTCCTCGATTGAGAGCCCGCGATTGCCGGTGAAGGTCTTGGGTTCGTCCATGGCTTCCACCGTCTCCGGCACAAATTCCTTCGGCATCTCAACCATGAAGAACCTCGCTCAGCGCCGCCTTATAGGCCGCGATATCGTCCGGGGTTGTCACTTCCGTCGCTGCGATAACGATCGCATTCGCAAGCGCCGCATCGCCGGGCCAAAGCCTGCTCCCGGGTACGCCGCCGATGATGCCGCGATCCGCTAGCGCCTCGATGACCTCCGCGCCGGGCTTGGGCGTCCTGATCGTGAACTCGTTGAAAAAATGCGGCGTGACCACCTCGACGCCGGGCACTTGCGCCAGCGCATCCGCCAAAACCACGGCGCTGGCATGGTTCAATGCCGCGAGCTTGCGTAAGCCCGCCTCCCCGAGCAGCGTCAAATGCGCCGTGAACGCCAGCGCGCAAAGGCCGGAGTTCGTGCAAATATTGCTGGTCGCCTTCTCGCGCCGGATGTGCTGCTCGCGCGTGGAAAGCGTCAGCACAAAGCCGCGCCGCCCATCGCGGTCCAGCGTTTGCCCGCAAAGCCGCCCCGGCATCTGCCGCACAAACTTCTGGCGGGTGGCGAAAAGCCCGAGATAAGGCCCGCCGAAATTGAGCCCGTTGCCGATGGATTGGCCTTCTGCGACAACAATATCGGCGCCCATCGCCCCCGGCGATTTGAGCGCGCCGAAGGAGACGGCTTCCGTCACTACTACGATAAGCAAAGCGCCCGCCGCATGCGCTTTTTCCGCGAGCCCCGAAAGATCGCTCACGCGCCCGAAGACATCGGGCATTTGCACCACAATGCAGGAGGTCTCGCCATCGCATTCCGCCTCGAAAGTCTTGGCGGGATCGGCGGCGCCAGCCTCGACGCCATGCCCGGAATAATGCGAAATCGTCTCGATCACCGCGCGGTAATGCGGATGCAAGCCGCCCGCCAGCACGGCTTTCTTGCGCTTCGTGAGCCGGTGCGCCATCAGCACCGCTTCCGCCGCCGCCGTCGAGCCGTCGTACATGGAGGCGTTGGCGACCTCCATGCCGGTCAGCAGCGCGACCTGGCTCTGAAACTCGAACATATATTGCAGCGTGCCCTGCGCGATCTCCGGCTGATAGGGCGTATAGGCGGTCAAAAACTCAGACCGCTGAATGACGTGGTCGACGGTGGCCGGGACGTGGTGCTTGTAGGCGCCGCAGCCGGCGAAGAAGGGAACCGAGCCCGCGGCCACGTTGCGCGCGGCAAGCGCGGACAGTGTGCGCTCGACCGCCATTTCGCTCTTCGCGCGCGGCAAGTCCGGCAGCTCGCGCAGCAACTTCGACGGCGGCACATCGGCAAAAAGCGCATCGATGCCCGGCACGCCGATGGCGTCCAGCATTTCGCGCCGTTCGCCGTCCGAATGCGGAAGATAGCGCATCAGTCCTGCTCCGCCGCGTAAGCCAGGTAAGCGACCCGGTCCATCAGGCCGCTAAGCTCGGAAGCGTCCGCGAGCTTGATCTTGAAGAACCAGCCGGCACCTTCCGCGTCCTCGTTCACCAGCTCGGGCTTGTCTTCGAGCAGCGCGTTAAACTCCACAACGGCGCCGCTCGCCGGCGTGTAAACGTCGCTTGCGGCCTTCACCGATTCGACCACGCCAGCGGAATCTCCTTTTTTCAGCTCCCGGCCTACGACCGGCATTTCAACAAAGGTGATGTCGCCGAGCTTTTCCTGCGCGTGGTTCGTAATGCCAACCGTGCCGATGCCGTCTTCGACGGCGATGTATTCGTGATCCTTGGTGTATTTGACTTGGCTCATGGGTTTGACCTTTGCTTAGGCCCGGCGGGCGTAGTTATGAGGGACGAAGGGCATGGGAACGGCGCGGCCTGGCAGAAGCGAGCCGCGGATTTCGACAGCGATTTGCGTACCGGGTTCCGCGAGGGCGGGCGGAACGTAGGCCATGGCAATCGAGGCGGCCGCCGTCGGCGTGAAGGCGCCGCTCGTGACCTCGCCAATCGCGTTTCCGCTCGTGCCGGCAACCTTCATGTGCGTTCGCGCCGCTGCGCGGCCTTCGAGTTTGAGGCCAACGCGAATGCGGCCCGGCCCCTCGGAAAGCTCCCGGAGAATGCGCTCAGCGCCCGGAAATCCGCCCTCCGCCCGCCTGCGCTTTCCGATGGAAAAGGCAAGCCCCGCCTCGACCGGCGAAGTGGTTTCATCCATGTCCTGACCGTAAAGAGGAAGGCCCGCCTCAAGCCGAAGCGTATCGCGCGCGCCAAGACCGATCGGGAGGACTTCCGGCTCGGCCAGAAGGAGGCGGGCGAAGCTTTCGGCAAAGCCCGCTGGCAAGGAGATTTCGAAGCCGTCTTCGCCGGTGTAGCCCGAGCGCGAAACCTGGACCGGTTCAAAATCCGCGCCGCGGTACGTTGTGCTAGGACGTTTATGGGAAAACAACATGGCGAAATCGCTTTCCATAAAACTCAGGGCTTCCACGCCGGGAATCAGGCGCGAAAGAACCGCGGCGGCTTTTGGCCCTTGCAGGGCTAATAGCGCCCGCTCCGGCTGCGGCTTGAGCTCGATGTTTGCCGGCAGTGCCAAGCGCATATGCGCGAAATCGATCTCTTGCCGCGAGGCGTTCACAATCAATGAAAGGCCGGCGCCGTCCTGGCTACGCGTGACCATCAGGTCGTCGATCACGCCGCCTTGGGCGTTCAATAGCTGCGTATAGCGTATGCGCCCCGGCTTGAGGCTCAAGATATCGGCCGGCGCCAGCGCCTCGATGGCCGCAGCGGCCGTCTCGAAATCCGGCCCGAGGAGCTGCGCCTGGCCCATGTGCGAAACGTCGAAAAGCCCGGCGGCGCCGCGCACATGATTGTGCTCCTTGACGATGCCTGCCGCATATTGCAGCGGCATCTCGTAGCCCGCGAAGGGAACAAGCTTCGCGCCGAGTTCGCGGTGCAGCGCGTTTAAGGGCGTTAGCCGCAGCTCGGCCCCGGCCAACTCCGCGCCAGAATGCTTTGTGGATTGTGACTCGTTCATCGTGCATCCGTGACAGTAAGGCATTCCGCTTGCGCGGCCCTGTGCCCCCTCTGTCGCGGAACCTGAGAGAATTCGCCCGGAACCCGGGCCTACCCCATCGGTGAGCCGCCATTGCGGCGGCTGCTTTCCAGAGTGCTGTCTGCGCGCGGTCCCTTTTGCCTGAGAGTTTCCGGGGCGGTTGCTCCTTCGGCGCCAGCCTTCGCTGGTC
>JBKQNN010000119.1:0-3454 GCA_052145975.1 Rhodomicrobium sp.
TTTTCGTCGTTGCGGTAGACGCGCGCTTCGACTCCGAGATCGCCGAAATAATGGACGAGATTGTAGGTGAAGCTGTCGTAATTATCGATAATTGTGATCATTTTGCTGGCCTTGCTCGCTTCAGAGCGTATTCGGGGAGATTGAAAGCTGCAACTGGCCCGTGCCGGGCTTAAGGCTGCGCCATCGCTCCGTTTCGAAATCGAAGCTCACCACCGCCGCGGTCGGAAGCTTCTCCTTGAACGCCTCGCGCGCCGGGCTTCCTACTGGCGTGAGCGCGATAGCGAGCTCTTGCAGCCCTGGATTATGGCCGACGACCATGACATGGCCGATCTTATCGGGAAGTTCGCGCAGCACCTTGAACAGCGTTTGGGCGCTCGCCTCGTAAAGCCGCTCGTCGAAGCGAACTTCCGGCTGCTTGTCCCAAGCTTCGGGTTCGGCCAGCGTAAGCGTTTGGCGCGTCCGGACGGACGGCGAGCAGAGGATCAAATCCGGCCTCAGCTTATGTTCGCGCATGGCCATACCCATCTTCGGGGCCGCCTTCAGGCCGCGGGCCGCGAGGGGCCGCTCGAAATCCGCGATAGCCGGATTGTCCTTATCGCCCGACTTGGCATGGCGGAACAGCGTCACGGTCTTCATCGATTTACAACCGTAACTTTGCCGCCAGACGAGCCCAGGAAGAATAGGTCCGCAGGCGAACTGAAGACGTATTGATGGATATCTTCAATTATGTCAGTGATGCAGCTCCTAGTTCTCTCCGCCGATTGCCTGCTAAACAATTCCAAGTGAGGTGGATTTAATTCATTTTTGGATAGGTTCTCCGCTTGATCCAGGGGCACAAGATCTTCGTCTTCCAGCGATAAATCATGTCCGTGGGCAATCGGGTCTCGGAATTTCCTCAATGGGTCCACGGTACACCATGGCTCGAGGCTATAATCCGGAGCCCCCCGCTTAGTAAGAATTTTGTTGATTTTTATTTTCCAACCCTTTCCCCTCTCCCACGTTTTCCAATCTTGATATTGCTTGGAGCCAACGTGGTTGAGGAAGGCCTCGAAGGAAAATGCCCGGAACACCAAGCTTGCTAGTAAGACATGATTTTCACCGACGACACCCTTTACGTAAATGTCATGTAAAACATTTGAAGTATGCCAATGTTGGCGGAATGGGATGTATTCGCGATCTCTTTCTACCTTTGCAAACATGGCTACTGCCCTCGTGCTGCCTGCCCCGCGAAACGCACCGCCTCCTCCGCCGCGCGGAATAGGGCGCGCGCCTTGTTCTCGCATTCCGCCTGTTCCGATTCTGGTACGGAATCCGCGACGATGCCAGCGCCCGCCTGTACATACATCGTACTATCTTTAACGATAGCGGTGCGCAGCGCGATACAAGTGTCCATTTCGCCATTGGCAGCGAAATATCCGATGCAGCCGGCATAAACGCCGCGCTTTTCGGGCTCCAGCTCGTCGATGATCTCCATGGCGCGGACCTTGGGAGCGCCGGAAACCGTGCCTGCCGGAAAGCCCGCCATCAGCGCATCGATGGCGTCGTGCTTGGCGCCGAGCCGGCCGACCACGTTGGAGACGATGTGCATGACCTGGCTATAATATTCGAGGAAGAAGCTATCGGTCACGCGCACCGAGCCGATTTCGGCGACGCGGCCCACGTCGTTGCGGCCAAGGTCGAGCAGCATGAGGTGCTCGGCGCGCTCCTTCGTGTCGGCGAGCAGGTCCGCGGCTAGGCGCTTGTCGTCCTCAGGTGTCGCGCCGCGCGGCCTGGTTCCGGCGATGGGCCGGATGGTGACTTCGCCGGCGCGGACGCGGACCAGGATTTCAGGGCTTGAGCCCGCGACCGCGAAGCTGCCGAAATTCAGGAAATAGAGGAACGGCGAAGGGTTGACACGCCGCAGCGCCCGGTAGAGCGCGAAGGGCGGCAGCTCGAACCGCGTTGAGAAGCGCTGCGACAGCACGACCTGAAAGATATCGCCCGCCGCGATATATTCCTTCGCTTTGGCGGCCATCGCCATGTAGTCCCTGGGCGCCATGTTCGAGACGGTGGCCGCAAGCGCGCCGCCAAGACCATCGGCGGACGGAGCATGCGCGCTTCCGGTGTCGAGCGCGTCCTGGATTTGCGTGAGCCGCTCCACCGCGCGGGAATAAGCCGCCTTTGCCGGGACGCGCTTTTCCGGGCGCACCGTGGTGACGATGGTCATCTCGTCCTTTATTGCGTCGAAAATGACCATGATGCCGGGGCGCATGAGAAAAGCGTCGGGCACGCCAACTGGATCGGGCTTGGCGCCCGGAAGCTTCTCGACCAGCCGTACAGTGTCGTAGCTCAGATAGCCGAACACGCCCGCAGCCATCGGCGGCAAATGCGGCGGGATTTCGAGCTTCGAAGCATCGAGCAGTTCCCGCAGCGCCTGGAGCGTGCCAGCCTTGCAAGCGCGGAATGCGTCTGCGTCCTTCTGGGGGCTCTCGTTGATCTCGGCGCGGTCCCCTTGCGCGCGCCACAGCACGTCGGGATCGAGGCCGATGATCGAATAACGGCCCCGGACGGCGCCGCCTTCGACGGATTCGAGGAGAAACGAAAAGGGGCGGTCCGCGGCGAGCTTCAACATCGCCGCGACGGGCGTCTCAAGATCGGCGATCAGCTTCGTGGAGACAAGCTGGGCTGCGCCCTCGGCGTAGCGCTCGGAGAATTCGGAAAACGAAGGCTCGACCTTCATTGGCTTGGCAATCTCTTAGGGTTGAATGTCCGGGTTTACACAAACTTTGAGCCTCCTTGCCGGCCCATGGTGTCATGGCCGGGTCAAGCCGCATGGGCGCGAACATAATGGGGGAATCGCCCCTCACCCCAGCCCTCTCCCCATGGGAGAGGGAGTTCGCTCGCAGCCGTTGAGAGGGCGTCCCCTCTCCCATGGGGAGAGGGACAGGGTGAGGGGAGATTCCCTCGTTCATCACGCCATCCGCTAATTTTAGCGCCTATGCGGTCAAGCCGGGCCATGACAATAGTGTATGGGCGCCATCGGAAATCATTCACCGCTGTCATAGCCGCCCCCCCCTGACACAGCCGCGAAATTCTTGCGGTCGATGGTAACGCCGGCGGCGCTCTCGACGCCCGCCAGATATTGGGAGAAGTTGTCCTCGGCGATCTGGCTTGAGAGCTTCTGCTCCAGCGTCTGGGCCTGCATCGGGGCAAGCGGCCCCGGCTCCGTCACGCTGACCACTTGGAGCACAACGCGGGACTCGCCGTCGCTGCCCTGGGCGGAGGAAGCGCCGTCTTGGGCGAGCGAGAACGCTTGCGCAATGGCCGGCTGCGGCAAGCCCGGCTCGGAGCCTTCGCGCTTAAGCGGCTGGCTGGTCTTCACCGTGGCTCCAACGCTTTGCGCAACGTCCGCAATCTTCTCGCCGTGGTTCAGGCGCTCCGCCAGCTCACGTGCCTTGGCGGTGAGCTTGATGCG
>JBKQNN010000120.1:0-17804 GCA_052145975.1 Rhodomicrobium sp.
CAATACCTGGATTCTGGAGGAGGAGACCATGCCAGCCAAGCAGCCGAAATGGAAAAGCTTTCCGGGTAGCGACGAGGACTTCGACTATCCAGGGCCCGCGCTCGAAAAGCACTGGCCGCGCCTCCACCAGGGCGATTGCGAGCCCTTTCCCGATGCAGCTTGCGTCAAGAAGCTATTCGAGACCTATCCCGAACTGAAAACCAAGGTTCCGGGGGCGGAAGCGGCGGAAGTTTTGCAAGAAGCGTGGCGGGCTTATCATCGCGGCGATTTTCAGAAGGCGGCAGAGCTGGGCCTGGGCCTCGGCCGGCTTGGCTCCAACGTAGCGAATAAGGCCGCCAACACTTACGCCACGTATCTGGAAGAAGACAAGGAACGCAAGCTCGCGCTCTTCCTGGACTCGGTCCATCGCAGCGAGACGCTTCAGCGATCCGCGCCCGGCTTGGCCAACGCTTGGTACTTCCATGCCCTGGCGCTCGGAGGTTACAGCCAGGGTGTTCCGGTTTCCAAGGCGCTTGCCGAAGGGCATGGCGGCAAGATCAAGGACAGTCTTGAGAAGGCGTTGCAGATCGAGCCCAAGCATGCGGACGCGCACATCGCGCTCGGCGCCTATCATGCCAATGTTGTCAACAAGATGGGGGCGCTTGCGGCCCGGATCACCTTCGGGGCGAGCAAGGAAGCTGCCATTGAGCATTTCGAGGCCGCGCTGAAGCTGCATCCGGACTCGGCCAATGCACGGATCGAGTATGCGAATGGACTGGCAATACTGTTCGGCAAAGCGAGGCTCGCGGAGGCTACCAAGCTTTACGAGGAGGCGGCGGAGTGCGAGCCCGCCGATGCCATGGAATGGCTCGACGTAGAGCTAGCAAAATCGGAAATCGCCGCCTAGCACTTTAACTCTGCCAGTGTCCCTTATGTCTCCGAATTACCGTGCGAGCCCCAGGCCAAATGTAGCGGTAATTCGGAGACGGGACACTAGGTCAGGCTTATTTCAAAGGCACGTAACCGCCGCCGAGATGATAGTTCAGGCCGACAGTCACCGCATTAGCAGTCAGGTCGTTGCTATAGCGGAAGTTTCCGAAGCAGGGCGTGGTAAGAACGGCGTTCTGCGTGCCAAAGTCGAAGTATTGATATTCAACCTTGACGCTTACCGACGGATTTAAGGCGTGCTCAAGGCCGGCGCCAATGGTCCAGCCGGTGTAATCGCCAGTAGTGGCGCGGCCGCCGCCAAACCCGCCAGCGTAGTTGTCGACGTAGGCGTCGCCGGTGAAGTATGCAAACCCGCCCTTCGTGTAGACGAGGGTATTGCCAAAAGCCAGGCCCAGACGGCCTGTAACGTCGCCGATTAGGCCGGCATCGAGTCCGCTGTAAGTTCCGCCCGGAAAGTTGGGATCGAACTTCCTGCCGCCTAGTCCCAAGCCGCCTAAGTCAGCCTCCAAGCCATAGACGATATTGCCGCTCTGCCAGTTGTAGCCGGCTTGGCCACCGCCAATGACGGCTGTGTCGCTTAGCCCGTAGGAAGCGCCGCCATGGGGTCTGCCAGCAACGTCGGGTGTAACTGGGTAATGATTTCCATTAAGGCCGTCCAGGTCCTTAATATCATCGTTGGCCCAGGCGGCGCCGGCGTGCAGACCGAGGTAGAAGCCTGCCCACGTATTGGCGGGAGCATAGGTGTAGGCGTCTTTGGCTCCGCCGCTATACAGATCGGCGGCATGAGCAGCGCCGCCCATGCCAAGACCTGCCGCGAGCGTCGCGGCCAGGATCGTTTTTTGCATTGTGTGTATTCCCCTGAGTTGCCCGGAAGAACGCGACGCAACGCTTACGTGTAGTGGAGATAGTATTGAGGGGCCGTTCTTGGCCGCTACTGTGCTGGGGAATACGTGATTCGAGCGGTTATACTGCCGATAAATTGCCAGCGAAGGTTGGCTTGGCGATCAGGGGTTGCAAAAATACACGCAACCTAAAGCAGATGCACTGCATATACACAATATCTGCGCGTATTTAACCAACGTATAGTAGTTATAAGATGTCGCGCAATCCAACGTTTTATCGCACGAGGAAAAGTAAGCTTATGACTATTTGGCGGTCCGGCAGCCGCGGCATGGCGTTCGCTATCGCCGCCGCTTGCGATATCGATGTCGCACATCGGGCGGGTTGAGTTAAGGTTCGGCCATGATGCAAAATCCGCCGCCCGGCAAACTTCGCTTTCCCTTTCCGCAGCCGCCTGCAGCGGCTGAGTTTTACGAAATCGCGCCGGGCGTGCTGTGGCTGCGCATGCCGCTGCCTTTCCGGCTGAATCACATCAACATTTTCCTCATCGACGATGGCGATGGCTGGGCCGTTCTCGACACCGGAATTGCCAACCAGGCGACGCGCGAGATTTGGGAAGCGCTGGTGGCCGGTCCTCTCGCGGGGCGCAAGCTCACACGGCTTATCGTGACGCATTTCCATCCCGACCATATCGGCCTGGCCGGCTGGCTTGGCGAACGGTTCGGGCTGCCGCTTCTGACCACGCAAACGACTTTCCTGCAATGTCTCAACATTTCGCTCAGCCCTGGCGCCCTCGACGCCCAAGTCTATCGCGACTTTTATATCCGGCACGGCCTGAAGTCTGAGATTACCGCGGCCGTGCTCACGCAAGGCCATACTTATTTGAAAATGGTGGTGCCGCTGCCGCCAGTCTTCGAGCGGATCGCCAATGGCGACCGCCTGAAAATCGGCGGACGCGATTTCGAGGTCGTGACCGGCGAAGGACACGCGCCTGAGCAAGCGATGCTTTATTGCGCGGACGATAAGCTGCTCTTCGCCGCGGACCAGGTGATTGAGAAAATCTCGCCGAATGTGAGCGTGTGGGCAGTCGATCCGCACAGCGATCCGCTGGGGCTCTATTTGCGCTCGCTGGGCGACTTGAAATCGCGCGTGGCCGAAGATGTGCTGGTGCTGGCTGCGCATCACCGGCCATTCTTCGGGCTGCACGAACGCGTGGACGAACTTGCGGCGCACCATGCCCATCGCTGCGACGCCATTTATCGAGCCGCGCGCGAGCCGAAATCCGCTGCCGGGCTGCTGCCCGCGATTTTCCCCCACCCGCTCGACCCGCATGAGATGAGCTTCGCGTTCAGCGAGGTCCTGGCGCATGTGAACTATATGCTGCGTCAGGGAACGCTTGCCTGGGCCGGGCCGAAAGACGGCATCGAGCTGGCGATCGGCGTCCCGCCCGCAGTGTGAGTTGGCAAACCGTATCGTCAAGCAAGGGCTTTTCGCCGGCCCACACCGGGCCGTCCGATATTATTCCAGCAAGCGTTCGTAACGCCGGTCGGTGAGAGTTTTCAGGAATGCGATAAGCGCGCCGGTCTCGCTCCCGTTGAGCGCCGGTGCCGTTTTGAGGCTTTCGGTCGCCAGGTTCGCCGGCGTCTCTGGACTCTCCCAGGGCTGGCCTGTTTCAGGATTGATTTGCGGGCCGTTTGGGCTGAGCCGCTGATGAAAGAGCAGAGCGGTGCGCAACTCCTTGAAGATGCCGTTGTGCGTATAGGGCCCTGTAATCGCCACGTTGCGTAAGCCAGGAACTTTGAATTTGCCATCGAGAGCCGCGCCGGAAACGGCGGGATTGGTGGCTAGCCCTACGTCAACGAAACCCGCTTTCGAGCCATTCAGCGCGCGCACGGTCCGGTTCGGCGGCGTGCCGATGTTGTAGTACTTGAAACCCGTGAACACTTCTGCTCTGGAAGCGCTGCCGGCGTTCGACAGGTGGCAGGCACTGCAACTGGATCGCTCGCGCGAGAAGAAAAGATCGCGGCCCAATGTTTCTTCGGCGGTTAGCGCCGTCTCGCCGCGCAGCGACCGGTCGTATTTGGAATCGAATGGCGAGAATTCCGCCGTGCGCTCATACGCGGCTATGGCCTTTGTCAAGGCCGCGAAAGCTTGACCGGTATCGTCAAGGACGGCCGCGGCGAAAAGCGAGCGAAAGGAATCCGCCAGCCTCGGGTTCTCCTTGATGCGCGCCACGACGCTGTGTTTGTCCGGCATTCCCATTTCAACGGGATTCAGCGGAGGCCCCCCGGCCTGATCCTCAAGAGTGCGGGCGCGGCCATCCCAGAAGAAGCCTCCCATCGGCTCGTCATTCGCGGCGATCTGGAACTCCGGCGTGAAACTCGCATAGGCGATGCTTGGCGAGTTGCGGTCGCCGAAGGAATGGCCATCCGCGCCCAGGGAAACAGCACCCTCGATCTTGCCTAGCTCCCTAGGGTCGGTGAAGGCGAGTTCCGGCGAGTGGCAGCTCACGCAGGATTGACGGCGGTTGACGGAGAGATTGCGGTCGGCGAATAGGGCGCGGCCTAGCTCGGCGACGGTGCCTATTGCCGGCTGGGCCGCACTTTGAGCCCGCGTTGCTGCTGGAAGGAGGAGACAGGCTGCGAGCGCGGCTGCAGCTGGCACAGCGGCACAGCGGGTTTTAGCGCGGGAGCGCATGGCTAGTTCGCCTCTCGGATAGCAACTTTGACAGTTTCCACTGGCGCTCCGCTGATCTGAACTGTCAGCGGCCCCGTCCCAAGCTCGTACCGGACGCTCTTGTGAAGGGCTTTGCAGGCCGGCCTTCCAGTGAAAGAATGGGACAGTACCAGCGCCCCGTTTTGAACGGCGTCGATCCAGCCTTCGTGCGAGAGCGAAATCTGATACAGGCCGCTTTTCGGCAAGCCCGAGATCTCGAACCATCCGGAATAGGTGGCGGCCCCGATTCCCTGCTTTTTCTTGCCGGGTGGTACCGGCAGCGTGACGTCCCTCGCCGGCTTCAGCTTCAAGGCGTATGCTCTCGCAGCTGGGGCTGGGATTTTTGCTCCGATTTCAATCGCTTCGGTGTCCGGGGCCGTCATCCAGGCAATTTCTTGGTCCACGGGCCAGCCGAAGCCGGTGCAGTTTTCCTGCGCGGCGGCCGGGATCGCCATCGCGCCCAGCAGGGCAAGAGCGAGAAGAGTTCTGGATTTCCTATTTTGAACTGCGCGTTTCATGGCGCCTCCTGATTCATTTCTGTCATTGCGAGCGAAGCGCAGCGGCCCTCGTGGCGCGGCCGTCTCGCGAAGAGGGCCGCGCAGGGGGTAGGCACCTCTGCTAGAACTTCATTTTCATCCCGATGGTGAAGCTGCGCCCGGGCTCAGGGTAGCCATCGGTAAGCGAGTAGTTGAGGTCGGTCAGATTATGCGCAACGAAATTCATGGTCACGCCCGGCCTAAACTCGTACTCGGCGCTAAGGTTGATAAGCGTGTAGGCGCCAAGTTGATAATAAACCGAGTAAGGTTCACCCACAGAGGGAGTGACGCCGTAGGATGTCCACCGGGTTGAGGCCAACTCAACATTGGGTGTTATCGTCAGCCCGCCGGTTGGATGCCATTTCACATAGAAGATGCCCTTTGCATCCGGAACCCCGGTCAGCTCGAAGTTGGGATCGTGGGGATCGACGATATCGCGCCGGATTAGTGTGATGTTGCCGCCCGCCGCCAAAGATGACGTTACCGGAAAGTCCGCCGAGCCTTCCCAACCGATGAAGTGGCCGTTGCCGATGTTCTGGCTCTGCGTAACCCACTGATTCAGGGGGTTGAGGTAGGGATTGTAGACGTTGGTATAAACGTTCTCGATAAAATTGGTCACATCGCTGTAGAACACTGCCGTCGAGAGGTTCGCGTTCCACAACTTTCCCGCCCAGCCTATTTCGTAGTT
The DNA here is from genome assembly GCA_052145975.1 of Rhodomicrobium sp. Lineage (GTDB taxonomy): Bacteria > Pseudomonadota > Alphaproteobacteria > Rhizobiales > Rhodomicrobiaceae > Rhodomicrobium. Next base: position 5,707 of record JBKQNN010000120.1, read on the forward strand.
TGTGGCTTTCTCGGGAACCAGGTTTGGATTAGGCAGCTGCGTATCGAAGCGTAGGCTATACAGTTCGAATATAGTGGGGAAGCGCGTGCGATCCGATACGCTCGCGTAAACCTTGGCATCGTCGGAATAACGGTAGGTGAGGGCGGATTGCCAATTGAAAGCGTCAAGAGTGCTAAGCGGATACCGATAGGTGTCGTTAGAGGCAAGCCCATATCCAACGTTGCCGAGAGCGAAGCCTTCCGCCTGGTCCAGGACGCGCCAATCGTAGCTTGCCCCTGCCACGAGATCGATTCTCTTTGTCAGGTGGAAGGTGTTCTCAAGCGCTGCCGAATAGGTGTCCTGTATGTCGGTCAGCGTCGGCTCCACGCATGACGGGGCTGCTCCCGGGCACGCTTTAGCGAACATATCTTCATATTCGTTGTGAATGTCGCGGCGATAGAAGAACGCAGCCTTTAGCGTATCCCATTTGGTCAGATCAGTACCGCCTTCGACGTTGGCGCCATAAGCAGAATCATTGTAGTAGCTTTTGAATGCGTAGCCGTAACTCATCGTGTCTAGCGATGAATTGTTGTACGAGTACAAGGAATCGTTGTACAGCATGTAGAAGGCCTTCGTATTGACGTATGAGGCATCGCCAATACGCGTCGTCGTATTCTCATAAATGTTCGTAAGATTGCGGTCAGGCCAGTCCCAATAGCGCCGACTATTCCCAGGCCAGGTGTAGACAGCTTCCGGTGCGCCTTTCGAGGAGTCCTGATGAATTACGCTAAGAGTATACTCATCCGTTGCGTTGGGAGTGATGCCAACCTTTGCACTCACCCTCCAATCCTCTTTCTGGGAATCATCCCGCCATCCCGGGCCCTGATTAGTATTGACCGTTGCCCCAGCTGGCGCGCCTGGCTGCCAATCTTGCGATAGCATCCATCCGTTTCTATCGTAGATCGTGCCCGTCACCAGCATGTACCAATATTTCTGCCGGGTTCCGACGGAGCCGTAGCTGCTGAACCCTTCATAAGCACCGTTCCCGGCGAGAGTGATTGACGAGCCCGCTTCGATTTCAAGTTCCTTCGTGGGCCTCTTGGTGACGAGGTTGATCGCGCCGCCAATAGCGCCAGGGCCGTCAAGAACCGAGACATAGCCTTTCGCGATCTGGATCTCCGCAATGTCAGGCGTGACAAAATCGCTGAAATCCAACCGGTTGTCGTAAGGCATGTAGACCCTTACACCGTCGATCATGAGAGGAACCTGCTCCCGGTCGAAGCCGCGCACATAGATCAGACGTTCATTGCGGCTGCTGCCACCGTCGGAGCTATTAGTGCCGGGAGCTAGCGAGAGGGCTTCGTCAAGAGTCTGCTTTGCGAAATACCAGGTTTGATCGCTGGTGATGAAAGTGCCTCCCAACAGGTTTATGCCGCCAAGGCTAAACATGCCCACATGCGCGGTGCCGCCTGTGCCCGGAACTGTGGGGCCCGAGGTTGCAGGCTGCGATCCCGCAGGCGAGGCCGAGCCGTCCGTGGCCGTCTCGCTTTTCGGGCGCGGTTGCGATGCCGGTGTGACCGTTTTGGGCTGGATCACAACGACCGGCGGCAGTGTGGTGGAAACCTGCTCTTGGCTCGCGGATGGTGCGGCCGGTTGCGTCTCATGGGCCTGACAGGGCACCGGAAGCCCAAATGCCAGGGCCGCAAGCGCGGACATCAGCGCCACGCTTTTGCCTGCCGCTCTTGGGCTATTTGGCCGCTCCCGCACCAGAGTTGCAGACAACAACCAGCCTTCCGGGAGCGCGGCCGCAACGCCGCGCTCCCGCTTTACGCGGGAACGATTCATGATTAGTGCCCCTTACCCAATAACTACAAACTAGGCGGCCTCAAAGCGCCAATGCGCCGTACCGAGGCCCTGTAGCTATATACAATGAGATATAGCATGATGTGAAACCTTATCGAAAAGGCGAACGCGCGGCGCAGCCAAAGCGTTGCTGATGTGCAACGACGCGTGCGACCGCGGGGCGATGGCGCGAAAATGTGCAAGATTTGCGTGAACGCCGGCCACATGCGCCCATTTAGAGCGACTGAGTGGGGCGAATATCCCTACCCGCTTGGCGAATCCGCTCGCCGCCGCGGGGCCATGGGGCGCACCGCATTACACAGAGTGCGAGCCGTAGGCATCGGAATGAGCGGTTGCTTAGCTCGCCAGCGCGGCGGAGGCGGCGCGCTCCATGCGCTTGCGTTCGTTGGAGTCGAGATAGCGCTTGCGCAGGCGGATCGACTTTGGCGTCACCTCGACGAGTTCGTCGTCCTGGATATAGGCGAGCGCCTTTTCCAGCGGCATCTTGATCGGCGGCGTCAAGCGCACCGCCTCATCCTTGCTGGTTGTGCGGATATTGGTGAGCTGCTTGCCCTTCATCACGTTCACTTCGGGGCCGTTGCCGCGCATGTGCCTGCCAGAGATCATGCCGGGATAGACCTTGGTCTGTGGGCCGATCATCATCGGTCCGCTCCTAAGCGGTGGTTGGCTTCTTAGCTCTTCACTTTACCTAAACTGAAAGGCAGTTTATCGTAGCATGTATGCAAGAAGTAGTAGTTAAGTAGATATAATAGCGGAAGCCGCTCGTCCAAAGGGCAAATAGGCAACTGTGACATTCTCGCGCTATGAATTCGATTGGGACCCGGCCAAAGCCGCACGCAATCTTACCAAGCACCGTATTTCCTTTGACCAAGCGATGACGGTCTTTCTAGATCCCTTGTCGCTTTCCCGTTTAGATGATGAGCATGGTTCGGACGAGGAGCGGTGGGTTACAATCGGCCTCAGCCGCGATACGGGTTTGATTGTGGTGGTCCACACATATGTAGAAATCGGGGAGGACCGGGCTTATATTCGCATTATATCGGCGCGCAGACCTACGAAAAATGAGCAACGGCAGTACGAAGAAGCGCCCGGGCAAGGCTAACCGCATCATGCAAAACGAATACGATTTTTCCCGTGCACAGCGTGGCAAGTTTTATCGCAAGGGTGCGGAGCTTGTTCCGCCCGTGCATCTTGAGCCGGAGATCTTGAAATATCTGCAGGCGCGCGCCGATGCGCGCGGCACATCGCTGAGCCAGCTTGTGAACCAGCTCCTCAAAAAGGATATCGAACTCATCGAGACAGCCCGGTAGCCGTGCAGAAAGCCGCCTAGCAGCCTGCCGGACTTAAGAACATAGCCAGAATATCTAGCAATTATTCAAAATAATCGCACCGCACCGTGTGCAAAATGCAAGCTATGTAGCGGATTTTACTCGTATAATTGCGAAGAGCCCCATGAGCCCGGCGGGCTCCTAGCCTACATTGACCTGCCCGCCTCTTCCACAGGGAGAGAGGCGGGTGAGGCGCAGCAGCGTTATGGTGGGTCCCTAACTAGCGAGCGCGGCGGAGGCGGCGCGCTCCATGCGCTTGCGTTCGTTGGAGTCGAGATAGCGCTTGCGCAGGCGGATCGACTTCGGCGTCACCTCGACGAGTTCGTCGTCCTGGATATAGGCGAGCGCCTTTTCCAGCGGCATCTTGATCGGCGGCGTCAAGCGCACCGCCTCATCCTTGCTGGTTGTGCGGATATTGGTGAGCTGCGTGCCCTTCATCACGTTCACTTCGAGATCGTTCTCGCGCGTGTGCTCGCCGACGATCATGCCGGGATAGACCTTAGTCTGCGGGTCGATCATCATCGGCCCGCGGTCTTCGAGGTTCCAAAGCGCGTAGGCCACCGCTTCGCCGGTGGTGGTCGAGATCAAGACGCCGGCGCGCCGGCCTTGGATCTCGCCCTTATAGGGCGCATAGCTGTGGAACAGCCGGTTCATAATCGCGGTGCCGCGCGTGTCGGTGAGCAACTCGCCCTGATAGCCGATCAGCCCGCGCGTCGGCACATGGAAAATGAGCCGCTGGCGGCCGCCGCCCGAGGGACGCATCTCGACGAGGTCGCCCCGGCGCTCGGAGAGCTTGGAGACGACCGCGCCCGCGTGCTCCTCGTCCACGTCGATGATGGCCTCCTCGACGGGCTCAAGGCGCTGCCCGGTCTCCGGATCGGTCTGGAACACCACGCGCGGGCGCGAGACGGTCAGCTCGAAGCCCTCGCGGCGCATGGTTTCGATCAGAATACCGAGCTGCAACTCGCCACGGCCCGACACCTCGAAACTGTCGCTGTCCTGCGTCTCTGAGATGCGCAGCGCCACGTTGCCCTCGGCCTCGCGGAGCAGCCGGTCGCGGATGACGCGGCTCTGCACCTTGTCGCCTTCCTGGCCGGCGAGCGGTCCGTCGTTGATGCGGAAGGTCATGGTCAGCGTCGGCGGGTCGATGGGCTGAGCGTGTAGCGCCTCGGTCACTTGCGGATCGCAAATCGTATCCGCCACGGTGGCCTTGGTGAGCCCGGCGATAGCGACGATGTCGCCAGCCACGCCTTCGTCCACGGCCAAGCGCTCCAGGCCCCTAAAGCCCAGCACCTTTGAGACGCGGCCCTGCTCGATCAGTTTGCCGTCGCGGCTGATGGCCTTCACCTGCATGTTGGGCTTCACAATGCCGTTCGAGATGCGGCCTGTGAGAATGCGCCCAAGGAAGGGATCGGCCTCGATGGTGGTCGCCAGCATGCGGAACGGCCCGCCCTCAGCCTTTGGCGCCGGCACATGCTCAAGCACCAGATCGAATAGCGGCGCCATGTTCTCGTGCGACCCGGCCGGGTTCATCGACATCCAGCCCTGCTTCGCGGAGCCGTAGAGGATCGGAAAATCGAGCTGCTCCTCGTTGGCATCGAGATTGGCGAAAAGGTCGAAGACCTCGTTCACCACTTCGATGTGCCGCTCGTCCGGCCGGTCGATCTTGTTGATCGCCACAATGGGCTTGAGCCCGATTTTCAGCGCCTTCGAAACCACGAACTTGGTCTGCGGCATCGGCCCTTCGGACGCGTCGACCAGCACGATCGCGCCGTCCACCATGTTGAGGATGCGCTCCACCTCGCCGCCGAAATCGGCGTGGCCCGGCGTATCGACAATGTTGATGCGCGTGTTTTTCCAGTTGAGCGACGTCACCTTGGCGAGGATGGTGATGCCGCGTTCGCGCTCCAGATCGTTCGAGTCCATGGCGCGCTCGGCGACGCGCTGGTTCTCGCGGAACGAGCCCGATTGTTTCAACAGCACGTCGATGAGGGTCGTCTTGCCGTGATCGACGTGGGCAATGATTGCTATGTTGCGCAAGTCCATGGCTAGCCGCGCTCTCTCAGAGTTTATGTTGCGATGCGAGATTTCTGCGTAGATGTGAGGCATCTGCCCGCCCGCGTCAATGGGGATGCTTAGAGGTTGCGAGTTTCGCTTGGGCGAACTTTGGCAGCGCATCGATGAAAAGACGCGATACAGGGGCCACTTTAAGACGCGCCTGCTCTGGCGCGTTACGAAATGCGTTTGGCATCGGGATGTGAGCAAAGCAAAAAACGCCGGGGCGTTAGTGCGCATCCGTAGGTGCTGCTAAGATCTTGAGCCTCGCACGGGCTATTTCCTGTGCATCCCTGTCATCTTTATCTTCGGCGCTCATTTCCAGGCAACGGTGATAGTCCTCAACTGCACGCTCGACCTGGCCCAGTTTCTCAAATGCCAGGCCCTGGCCACAATAGCTGACCAAATAGACTGGTTCGCCACGGAGAGCCGCGTCGAAAGCGGCAACGGCGTCCTCCGTCTTGCCCATGGCAAGCAGGATTTGGGCGCGTGTGCCCATGATGCTTAAGCTGTTAGGACTGACCTCGGCCGCTTTCGTTATGTCAGCCATCGCTTCGTCAAGGCGACCGGCTGTCATCAGCGTCCGGGCTCGCTGCTCGTGCGCGTATACCAAATCCCCCCTGAGCTGACCGAGGGCTTCGTCAAAGTCCTGCATGGCCTTGTCCATGTTGCCCATTTGCCTGTAGGCTACCGCGCGTTCCGCGTAGAGGTTCATACCAATTTGTATTGCTTGGTCGTAAGTCTCGATGGCGAGCTTGTGCTCTCCGATGCTATTGAGAAAACGGCCCAACTTCTTGCGGATCCACTCTACCTCTGGGTTTCGCCGGACCGCTTCCTTGAGGTCCGAAATTGCGAGATCGGTGGAACCTTGGGACTCATGCACATGCGCGCGGGCTTGAAGTATGAGCGCCTGAAAGAGCGGCCGCTTTTCAAGCTCCAGCGCTCGATTGAAATCCTCGATAGCTTCCGCGGGCTGGCCAGCCTTTTTTAGTATCTCGGCCCGGCCCCGATAACCTTCCGGCGAATTCGGCGCGGTCTCGATCCATTTTGTCCATTCTCCCGCCGCTTTTATGTACTCTTTTTGTTTGGAATAAGCCTGCGCTTGCTGTCGATAGTCTTTATCATCGGCCTCGAACCCTTGCCTTTTTGCGAGGTCTTCGCCCTCAAGCTGCGCATAGCGTCCGGGATAGTAATATCGAAGCCGCCGGAATGCGGGAGCTAGCCGATAGGCATCATCCTCGGTCCTGATATCGTTGAGCAGTGAGGCTTCGTGTCCTGCCGCATCGAGGTTAGTCCAATCGGTTTTTACCTTACTAATTAATTGTGGGGCTTGGAGCGGCGAGCTGACAACAAGTCCAGGGGTCGCCCCAACATGCCCCGTGCCACGGCCCGCCAAAGCTATCAGATGGCGGACTGCCATCAGGTCGCGGTTCACGATCTGTCCGACAAGCACGTAACAGACATCGCCAACCTTTGCAGCATAGCTTTTGAGGTATTCAAGATCTCCGAAATGTTTCTCCCCAATAACAAAGCCTGGATAAGGCCGTATACGTGGATCGTATTCAGGGTCATAAAAGCGGTACATGAAGAAAAAACGCACACCATCTTCCCCAACTACGATACGGGTGGGCCGGTCGTCGCCGAGATGCTGGATGAGTAGCGGCAGGACCGCCACGCCGCGCCGCACCAGTTCGCGCATCTGCGGCGGCACATCCGGTGCCGGCGCGCCGAGCACACCCCCGGCAAAGCGAGGCTGCTTGTCTTCAGCAATAAATGCCTCGTAAATTCCACGTCCGGCGAGACCCGGGGCGGGCTTGTCGATTTGCGCAAGCTCATCGATGAGCTGTTCAGCCGGATAATCCCGATAGTCCGCAGGCTGGCCGGATGAGGGCTGGCAAGGCAGGGCTGTGAAGAGAAGCGCGGCAACCGCAAAGCCCGCGAGACTTTTTACTGTACGAAACAGACCGCGTTTCGCTCCTATTGCCAAAGGCGGCACTCCGTCGATGAGTGGTCCATGCAGGCATTTTCCTATCTTTCAATGGCAGGTTTGCGGCTCCGGCCAACCGCTCGCCGTTTCGCACGGAATGAGCCGGATTGTTTCAGCAGCACGCTGGTCAGCGCCATCTCGCCGTGACCGGCGATGGCCATGTCACGCGCGCGATCGGCGCCAAAGCCGCCGCGCGATCCAAAACGCAAGCACCACGGCCGGTATCCAGGGCACGATCAAAATCGCAAAGCTGATAAACGCAGCCACCGAGTAAATGAAGGTGCGAGCCGCGCCGGATACCGCATCCGCGATAGGAGAAAAATTGATGCCGCTGACCCTAGCGGAGACGCTAGAGTATCTGATGTCTACCTGGACCGTTTGCGTGATTTTGCGCAGATAATCGCGTTGCGCGGTTCCGGATTCGATCTCGCCCTGCACCTCGGCGATCTGCCGCTCGATTGCAGCGATATCGGCGGCGCTCTTTTGCCCTGGCTCGCGCAGCATGGCGGTGAGCCGGTCGCGCAGCAGCGTTTTCACTTCGAGCCGCTTTTCCGCATCGAGCAGCGGCAAGGTCTTGTCCTCGGCAGTTTCGCTGCGGTAGCTCACCTCGGAGGGAGGAGCGGAAATTATTTGCTCGAATTCCGGAAAGGCTTCGGGCGCGATGCGAACGGACGTAGTCGCCCCAGCATATGCGAACCGGTTGCGACTGGTTTTGAGCACCTCACAGCCGAGCCGGCGGCATTCCACGAGATGCTTTTGCTGCAATGCCGCGATATCTTTCTCCGGCACGGAGAGGGTGAAGCCGTAGGTTATCTGCATGTGCCTGCCATTGCCGCTCTGCGGTGCAGCCGCGGCAGCAGCGTTAATAACCTGTCCGGCCTCTTGGCGGCCGGGCGGTGCCGTGCAACCTGCGATGACCAGCGCTGTCAGCGCGAGCGCGGCCGAAAACTTCAGCAGTCCTAGCGGTTTCATATGCTTGGCCTTCCCCAAAGGCTTTTCAGGCAAGCGGGTGCTTTGCCGGTGTCATTGAAGAAAAGCCGCGATAACAGGGTCATTTTAAGGCGCAGCAAGGGCAGCCGCGCGGCTTCCGGCGAGCAGTCGCGAAGGGGAGCCCGCGTTACTCGAAAACAATCCGCACTTGCGTCGGGGATATCTTCGTTACGGTAAGCTCCTCCTTGAAATATTTGCCAACCCCGCGCGCCAATCCAACGTAGAGATCGACCAGATTGCGCTTGGATTTGTATTCGACAAGCAGCGTATCGGGGGCCACCCAAACATAGTCAAATCGGGGAGGATGCGCGTTGGGGATAGTGGCCGTCATATCCACATGCACTTTATCCATGCCTAGAATCATCTCGCGAGCCGATTTGAAGTGCTTGTAAATGAGGGCGTAGACCTCCGGCGCATAGCTGCAGCACCAATACTCGCCGAACGCGTCGGCGGCCTGCTGCGCCGTCATGCCAAGCTGGTTACACGTGGAGGAGATCAGCTTGGCGACTTGTTCGTCCGGAATATCGAGCGGGGACATCCGGAAAGACGATGCCTGTTCGTTAAGGCCGGCATCGTCGAGAATGTTAGCCCATTTATCTTTCCCGAACTTTCTCTCGACGAGTTCCATCAGGCAGGCAGTAATCGTACCCTTCACGAGCTATCTCCCTTTTGCCTAGCGTGCGTCCGGAAAAGCATGCCTTCGGGCTTGACCCGGAGGTGCGAAGCGGTTTTCCGATAAGACGCACGGCAAAACAACAAGCTAGAACCCCCGCTTTTGATTCCATCAAAAGCGGATAGGCTCTAGTTCACCGATGGTGTGTGCGGCCAATTTGCACTAGCCGAACAACCGGGCGCTCAGTGCCGCGCGCCCGTCATCGGAGCTATACGCTATTCCGGTTCCCGCCAACATGCGGTGAAGCGACCGGCCGGATTTGATATTACTGGAATACAATCCTCACTTGCGCCGGGGATAGCTTCGTCACGGTCAGCTTTTCTTTGAAATACCTGCCAACACCACGCACCAATCCTGCGTAGATATCGATCAGATTGCGTTTCGATTTGTATTCGACAACGAGCGTATTGGGATTCTCCCAAACATAGTTAAATCTGGGAGGCTGCGCGTTGGGGATAGTGGCCGTCATATCGACATGCACTTTGTCCATGCCCAGAATCATCTCGCGCGCCGACTTGAAGCGCTTGTAAAACGGGGCATAGACGCGCGGCGCATAGGTGCAGCACCAATACTCGCCGAACGCATCCGCGGCCTGCTGCGCGGTTATGCGCAGAACTTTACAAGTAGAGGCGATCAGCTTGAGGACCTGTTCGTCCGGAATATCGTATGGGGCCATCCGGAAAGACGATGCTTGTGCCGCAAGGCCGGCGTCCTCGATTATCGCGGCCCATTTGTCTTTCCCGAACTTATTCTCGACGAGTTCTATCAGGCAGACGGTAATCGTACCCTTCACGGGCAGTCCTCCATTTTTGCGTAACGGTGGCGTGCGCGGCCAATTCTCTTTAGCCAAATTGGCGGCAACGCTTAGGGTACGCTTGCACGGAGGCCTTGCGCGTGGCCTGCAGGATAACCCGCAGCAGGCAGGAACCAACAAAACTTAAACGCTTAGCGCGGGCATTCAGTGCGCGCGCTTCAAAGTTGCGAAGTGCGCGTCGAACATTCCGGGCAACTCCGGGAGCGGATGGCGCTCGGCGTCCGGACGGGCATCCGAGGGAAAAAACTTGATGAGGCCTACCTTGGTTTCGACATCGTATTCGCCGAGGGCTTCGTCCAGGAGCAGATAGCCGATCTGGCCCCAGACGGTCTTTTCCCCTTCATCGTACCCGTCGAAGAACAGATAAACCCCGAGCTCCCGGCCGTTGGACAAGAGGCTGAACTCGACATTGGCGGGGTCGACGGTCTTGCCGCCGAAATTGAGCTGCATAATTGGATTGCGGCGCGGCCGGAATTTGACGACGTTCCAGCGCGTCAGCGCAGGCGCGGCGGCAGCCAAAGCCTCAACCGCAGGAAAGGCGCGCTTGATCCCGCCCGCGCTGATTACAAAGTCGCGCGTGCCGCTCTTGTTGGGGCCGAACTCAAAAGCAAGGTCCGGCGATATGCTCGCAAGCGCTGCGCTGAGCAAGCCGAAAGCGCGGTCCTGTTCGCGATCGAAGTTGAACAGCAAATCCTCTTCCTGTTCGAACCATTCCCAGAACTGCTGCTCCTTAGTCTTGGAATCGCCGGAAACCGGCTCGATCCCGCCGTGGGACGGCAGCTTGTTCTTGCGTGCCAACTCCTCCGCGGTAATTCCGCATGTGTTCGCTGACGCTGACCCGACGACATCGAAGATAAATCCGAGGGCCTCTTCGACCGCGGGCGTAAACTGCTCCGGGCTATCTTCCCGGATGCACTGGGCAAGCACTGCCTTCATCTTGTCGAAATGCCCGGGGGTTATGCCAATGCAGGCGTGAGAGCTTCCAAGCTGGTCAATGGCGGGAATTGTCGCTGTCCCCGTGCCGGCTTGGATTGGCCACAGCTCGCTCGAACGGGTGAGCCTGACCAGTTCCTGCAGCATATGCAGGTAGCGTCTCTCCTGCTCTGGAAATTCGCCCTTAAAAAGCTCTCTTGCCTCGGGGATCGCTTCGAGCAAACGGCTGTACATGACGGTTACCGCCTGCGGCAATCGCGGCTCGAAGCTGACAAAGAAGTTCCTTAATTCAGCGAGTTGTTCTGGACTCATGGCCGTCCTCCCACAACGCGGCAAGCCAATGGCCGGTTGCAGCTTAGTCTCAAGTCGTGAAATCGCCTACCCAAAGATATAGCGGTGCGACGCCTGCAAATCCGCTCTTGGGTGAGATAATATCCGCACAGCGAAAGGATTAATTCAACCGTCCTGAGAGATATATAAGACGCTGCGCGCAACCTCTACTAGAATCATGCGCGGGCGCCGCCAAGATTCGCAACGAACAATTCCGCCTGAGCCGCGCCGCCGTGTGACGATTTGCCGTCAGTGAAGCGCCCGCTCTTGCGTTAACTCCGCGGCCAAAGCCTCGGTGACGAAAAAACGGTCGAAATCTTCAACCGGCTGTTCATCCCCACGAAGCGGAAGGCTATTTTTGCGGGCAAGCTCCTCTTCGCAGATATCGCTGGATTTGGTTAGGGAATTAGCCACAACATCGAAGATGAACCCCAGGCCTCTCTCGACAGGCGGGGTGAACGCCGCCGGATCGGCTTCCTTGCAGCATTGCGACAGGATCGACTTCATCAGATCGAAGTGCGCCCGGGTTATGCCTACATCGGCATGGATGCTTCCGAGCTTATCGAGAATGGGCAGCGATGCCTTGCCTGTAAAGGCGCCGATCGGCCAGAGATGGCTCGATCGCGTGAGTTTGACCATTTGCTGCAACATGCGCATGTAGTGCGCTTGCTGCTCTTGCAAGTCGCCTTTGAAGAGAGGTTTCGCCTCCGGAACGGCTTCGAACAGGCGGCGGTACATGGCAGCCACCACGTCGGGCAACCGGTTCTCGATACGGGCGAAGAAGGCTCTCAGCGCCGGCAAATCTCCTGGACCCATAGATACCTCTCCTTGGGCCGAAATTGACCCTCAAGCAGTGCTAATACAACCTGGCAGGGCGAGGAGCCGGCCGATCCGCGCCCATAATTCGAATATGCATACGGATAGTTAATGCGCTGCAAATACGTTGGATTTTCTCTCACTTTTAAATTATCCACAGAGTTTTCGCAAAAAGAAAGAAAATTACCCTGAAGCCGTCCGAGGACTTATAAACAACCATCGGTGGTGGGTATGCAAGCAATAATTGGTAAGTCTAGGAAATGCACGCGGCGCTGTTCGCGTGCGTTCTTTTAATCCAGAAGGACAAAATGGGGTGGATTAGGCTAAGAG
>JBKQNN010000121.1:0-20546 GCA_052145975.1 Rhodomicrobium sp.
ACGCAGGTGGCGGGGCTGTCGAGCGGGCTTGGCAATCTGGCGGCAACGCAGCTTACCGGCTTCACCGCGACGCAGATCGGGGCGCTGAACACGACGCAGATCGCCGCGATGTCGACCGAGCTGTCGAGCTGGACGCCGGCGCAGGCCGCGGGCTTGACGGCAACCCAGCTTGGCGGGCTGACCTCGGACGTGCTCGGCGCGCTGTCGACGGGGCAGCTTGGCAATCTGACCGCGACGCAGGTGCACGGCCTGACCACCTCGCAGCTCAACGCGCTGCCGACCACGATCCTCGACTATTTGAGCATCGCTGGCCTGTCCACGACGCAGGTGAAGGGGCTGTGGACAACGCAACTTGGCAATCTGACGTCAACGCAGCTTATCAGCTTCACCACGACGCAGGTTCAAGCAATGACAATTGACCAAGTTGCCACGCTCTTATCTCTAGAAGGCTGACCGGTAGGTTAGACACCGCGGCAATTGCGTGCGTCAAGTTCTGCCAAATGGCAGAGCCATGGCTACCGGAATGTTTCTTTGTTCGGCAGAATGGTGTTTCTCCGTCCCGAATCGCCGCGGCGCTTCGCGCTTGACGCCGTCCACGGGAAAGCGATCAGGACTTTTGACGGCTGGTATTACTCGCTGGCGCAAGCCTGCATGTTCCGGTTGGAAGAACCGAAGACCAGCCAGCAATGGCGCCCGGTGGCGGCCACCTGTGAACCCGCGCGATGATGCGAAGCAATGAGGCTCTTTTGAATTTTGAGTGGGTAGCGGGGGGATAGTTGGTTAGGCCCAGGTGTGAGGATTGACAGCTGAGAAGTTTAGGTTTCTGGCGACAAGGTAGACGACGGTGCGCATAGTTTGGAACCGGCCATATCCTCTTGCCTTGCGACGCAGGCGATCTGCTTTGCTTCCCTGTTGTATTCACCCAAGAACTGGGCGAACACACTGATGGTCTTGGCATCGCGGCCCTCACTGACGAACACTACCTTGTGCGCTTCGGCATCGGCGGCGAAGGTCAGGTAGTTGTGGCCGCGCCGGCAGGAGGTCTCATCGAAGGCGAGCATGGTGAGCTTGGACAGGTCCGCCTTCTTGAGGGCCAGCTCCACATAGCGATCGCAGATGGCTTGAACCCTGTGCCAGCTCTCGCCAACCAGGCGGGCACCGGCGGCAAACGGCCAGGATCAGCGCCTCGAACGGCAGCGTGAAGCCGGAGAGCTTTCCCGCCCAGCCGGGCTCGATCAGAACCACCCGGCCATCGGGAAGCTTAATCCTCGGCGTGCGCACTTCGAGATAGCATTCGCTGGAAAAAATTGAGATGCCGGTAACGCTTCGTCTGGGTGTCGTGAACCGGATGTAACCCTTCCACACCCTCATAGGGAAAGCGGCTGCCCTTGGCGAAATCGATGGCGACGGTCAACAGCCGCTTGCCGGCATCGAACTTCACATCCTTGACATACCAGGGGTTTTCGACGCCAAGCGCCGCCGCGAAAAGTTCGTTGCTCATCTTCCCCGCCGTTTCCCTATGCATTGTAGCCCTAGCGGCGATCAGAATGGCGCCATGCTCGCAGCCGTCAAGAACAAGCCCCGCGGGTGGCCGCTCAACGAGCGGCCATTCTTGACCACCACTGCGCGTGACAGCCCACCGTTCGCATAGGCCGGGGCGGAGGAATGGCTCCAGCCGAACAAAGGAAGCCTTGCGCTGGTGAAAACGCCCTTACACCGATTTTTTCGCACGCTCCTTCGCGGGAATGACGGTCTGGTAGTTTCTGGGCCTATCGCAAAAGTTTCGCAAAACTGTTCGATGATCCAAACCACGTCCAATTTTGCAGCATCCTTTGGAGCAGATATGAACATCAGAAGCCTGCCTGCCCTCGACAGGCGCTACTGGGTAGGGATGTTGATTGCAAGTCTCGCGGGCACGACGCTCGGCGACTTTGTATCTACCGGCCTAAATTTCGGGTTTGTGAAGGGCTTATTGCCGCTGAGCCTCATTTTGATTGCAGTGTTTGTAGCCGAGTGGAAAACAAGAGTTGCTACAGAAGGTTATTATTGGGCGGCTATTGTTTTGACCAGGACTATCGCGACCAATTTGGCTGACCTTGCGACTCACGGTCTCGGGCTTGACTACGCATGGCTAGAGGTGGCCCTGTTTGCGCTTCTCATGGCGACCGCGTTGCTCCGCCGTCCCAATAAAATACCTTCTATTGGATCGTCGCAGGCGTTTAATGCGACACCCTTGTCAAGCAATGGTGTTCGATACTGGGTAATGGTACTGGTTGCAAGCATTATAGGCACCACCATTGGCGATTTCGTCTCCGGCGACCTGGGCCTTGGCCTAGCACGAGCATGCATATTGCTTGGCTCGATATTGGTTGTCGTTCTTTTTCTGCAAACAAGGCTTGGGTTATTTGGCGATACAGCCTACTGGAGCATTCTTATTGTTGTACGTACAACTGGAACCGTAATGGGCGATTTTCTTTCGGGAGAAGAAGGGGCTAATCTGGGATTTCTGCTCAGTGCCGCCTGCACGGCACTTCTGCTGGCCGGCGTTCTTGGTCTGTGGCGGCCGAAAATCCCGGGCACGATCCCAGACCTACCCTGCGACGATGAGGGAGAAACTGCCGCAAGAAGCCAAACGGCCCGATCGTGAGCACCATGAATCGCAACCAGACGATGGTGGACCGCACGGCGCCCATGGGGCGGGGCCGGGAGACCGGCGAGCGCAACGCCGCCTCGCGACGGCGGGGTTACTAAGGAATCCTTCGTTTTGCGTAGGACCTTACTATGGTGAATCCGAGTATAGTAAACGCCGGCCCGGCATATTTTCCGCCGCCGTCTTTCTGCGAATCTTTTCCCGCTTTAGGTCGATTTCTACGACTCCAAAATTCTATTAAATATACCGGAAACTTTCAAATTAACCTAAAATAGCACTCGGAGGCGCCGCCGCGCGGCGTTGTTTTGAACAGTATAATCAATAGATTAGCACGAGATCGGCGCGAAGTTGCGGCGCTTAATGGTCCGTTAAAGCGCATCTGTTATATTAGATAAATCTCAAGAGGCGGCTTCAATGCTTCGAAAATGCGCCCAATTTGAGTTAACGGAAGCTTATGCGTAAGCCAATGGGCGTGGTCTGTACGGCAGCCGTAAATGGCACGGCGGCGGGAAGCACCGGATGGTCTGGCCGCACCTTCCGGCCAGCAGCGCATTATGGCTGGCCGCACCGCGCAGAACGGAAGTGTCCCGGTTACGCCGTGCAGCAGTTCGCTCTTGCCAGCAAGCAGACTGTTTCAGCGCATGCGCGCCATTTTGTAACAATGTCCGCCGCCCCTATTCCGGACGCTCGCGCGGCATTCGGTAAGGCTCGCGAACTTGCATTGGCTGCGGGCGTGTTTCAGCTCCGGGCCGCCAACGTAGCTGGCGCAATATTTGGCGGCATCCGCAGCGCTGGCGCCACAAAGAAAGATGCCCAAGGCCGCTACTATCGTTATCGCGCGGAACATGATTTCCTCCAGGATTGCACGATTGAGACTGCGCCGCGCGAACAACGGCTCGGCGCGGCGATTCCCACGCCGGCGGGTGCGGGAACTTGCCATTGTTTTCAGCCGCCTAACTTCACCGGCGATTTGCCGGCGAAGTTAGGCGTGCTGTATGGCGCCTCCGGAGCGCACGGCGAACGCATAGGCGATCCAGGAGAGCCCGTAGACGATGAGGTCGATGCCAAGCAGGAGCCCCAAGACCCAAAGTCCGGAAGCCGGCCACCTTGCCAGGATAATCGCTCCCGCGAGGATAGCGAGGATCCCCGAGAAGAAAACCGCCCAGCCTCCTTCGCGTCCGATTGCGCTGGCCAGCGCCAACCGGGAAATGCCCGAGGCGATCCAGATTATGCCGATCGCAAGCGTCAGCGAAACGGATGTGGCGACGGGGTTGGAAACCAGCAGCAATCCGCCTGCGATGTAGAGGGCGCCAAGCAGCAGATCGAGCAGGAAGCCTTTCCATTCCCTGACGCTAAACGCGTGGACGATCTCAAGAACCCCTGCGATCACGATGGCCCAGCCTATGAATATCGCGCTGATGACCGAGGCCAGGGCGATGTCCCCGAGAACAAAAATGCCCACGATCAGCAGTATAATGCCAAGAAGAAGGTAGAGCCACCAAGAGCTCTCAGGCGCTTCGCCCCCAGGCGTGAACGCGGCCGTTGGAAACATCGACATGGTGCTTCTCCGAAGTTGTTTGTCTATACTATACAACCGAATGAGTGCTCGATGCCGCGTAGAATAAAGGAACGATTAAGAACCTCTTACCGTGAGGCGCCCTATATGACAGCACTTAGGAAAATGGGGCTGCGGCGAATGGAGCGGGCCAAAGAGCGCCTCCGTGCATTCTTGATCCGAGAGCGGAACATTTCTTACTCGCGCGCCTGTCGCACTCAGTTAGCAGCACAATCAATTTTCAATTCCGGTTGATTTTGTGGATAAACGAACTAATTTATGGGCACCTCGTCTATCGGCGCAGTGGTGGCGGGGAGTTTTGCGATGTTAAATTTTTTGTAATGCGAGGGTGACATGGCCACAGATTTGGTTCCGGAAACCAGCCCGTTTTACGTGTATTTCTGGCTCCCAGCGGGAAAAGATGCATTCGGCTTCAAGGGCTGGGAGGACGCGCCACTGTGTTATTCCAGCCAATACTACGGCGATGTCTATTCACCCATTGCGTTACACATCGCTTCGCGGTTGAATGCCGGAGAACTGGTGGATAAAAGTATCCTTGAATTCACCGGAGAAAAACTTAGTTTCGGCGACTCCGAATTTGGCATGAGGAAGATCGGCGGGCCTTTTAAATATCGCCCCCGCGGACGTTCAGGCGCGCCGGCGGATCCCATATCTGGCACATTCACCTTGTTTTCCAGCGGACTTTATAGCTTCCGGCTGGATATTCCGGTGAACTCCGCTTTGGGCGGGGCGCTAGAGACTGCACCGAGGACGAACCCGAACCGCAAAACGGAGGGGACGCAGACCGGCTACGCAAAGGAGTTTGGCGAGGCCTTTTTTAACGATGTTCTTCACCCGCTGCTGGACCTAAAGTGGCGGAAAAATTTTGCTTACACGGATAAATCTGGTCACTTGGTAATTACACAGAAGCCTTCTCCCGCGGTTGCCGGCGCGCCGGAGACGGAGCGCTGCCCCTATAAGGGCATCCTAACCTACTACCAGCTAGACCTCCTGTATAATGGCATTTTCGACGCCGAAGCGGTGCCTCAGGGAATTTTTGGCCCAGGCAGCCCCGAGCTTGCGGCGCAGCAAAGGAAGGTGATCGACGAAAAGTTTGCACTAGAAAACATCATAAGATCGTTCACCTTGCTGAGTTGGGGGCGCAGCAAGCGCCAATACATTCTGCTTGGTTCCGACCGCAAGAATTATAGTCTCCGCGACCCGGAAGGCGAAAACGCAAATAACTATTTCAAGCCGGAGGTTTTTCTTAGACCAGAGGAGAGATCGAAGGAATTGGCGCTCAAGGAGCATTTGTTCCACGCCCGCCTGACCTATTCGGCGATGGAGCAGTTCATGCGCGTCGCCGTAACGTTCGGGCTTTCGAGCTATCGCGAAGGTTTGGGTTGCGCGCGCAAGACGATACTCTTGAGCAATATGCGCGCAATGGAAAATATCGAGCCGCATCAGCTCTATTTGGAGACAAAGATAAAGAATAGCGATGCGAAGTTTATCGCGTCCGGCGGCGATACTGGAGGGGATTCCCAGCACCGGCGCGGCTTGCTGGAACGGTTTGCGGGGCGGGAAGAGCGAGCCCATGAGGCTGAAGACGGATACACATACTCTCCAATTACTTTCACGCTGAGTTTTGCTGAAATCTATTACGAGTTGATGAAGAGTAAGCTGCCCGCATTGAGTTTCCTCCATAGCCTATTAAACGACATGAGTCAGGCTGTTACACCTGACGAAGCCAGGAAAGATGCTGGAGACGAACATTATTCTGTCGAACTCAATTACAGCAGGAAGACTTTTAAAGGGGCGCTTAACCAGTTCAAGCGCAAATGCGATATTATCGAATACGAGACCGATTCCGTCCGTCATCTGATGGAGAGGAGCGGCGACCGCCAGATACTCAACGAGTTGACGGATACGCGGAAAATCCATGAGCTCAATGCGGAGGATCGCATTAAGGTCGAGATCTCGCCGGAGCAGTGGAACCGGCTTTCGATCGGCATCGGATACACGCAAATTGGCGTCGCTTTCGCATTCGGCTTCCTCGGGCTTGCCACGTGGGCTGCCGATAAAGTCTACGATGCCGACATAGATAAAATCACAGGCACGCTAAACAAAATTTACAAGGTCCTAGCGTTGATCGACAGCGGGCCGATGTTATACATCCTCATCTTTCTTGCGATCGTACAAGCTTTTGTTATAGCGATCAGAATGCCGGGAACGGTTGTCCGGGCAATATCCAGCGGCTCGATCCCGTTAATATTGCTAGCTGCATTGTTTATCTACGCCATAGCTAGCCTTAGGAACGATTGGCCTGGATGGGATCCCAACAAATTCACTAGGGATCAAATCGATACTACACGAGCCGAGATGACATTGCTTGTGATCGTCTCAGGGTTCTTTTTCGCCTATTCTTCCTGGGTTCTATTTAAGGCAATGTCTCTAAGGCATCAGTCTGAAAAGAGCGCGGAGCCAGTGGCAAAAGGGGATGAGCTATCCACGAGCATCTACGATTTCGCGGGACTTCGTCAAGTAATTGACAGAGAAAAATCGGCTAAGCTATTTGAGCGCTTGAAAGGAGAGGCTGTTATGCCAAGCCTCTTCGAACGGCAGCTGTCGAAGTGCCGGGTGTTCAACTTGCTGAGCGAGATGCCTTCGGTGGGCGTTGAAAGGAGGAAATATTCCTTCGGCTCGCCCGCAGCGTCCAGCTCGCGTGGCATCCGGCCTTTAAGGGCGCTAAGGCGTTGGTGGGGGGGAAGGCCAAGCTTGCTGCCCGGCGAGAATTACACCCTCCATGTCGAAATTGAGTTGCCACATCCTTCTGGGGATGCATTCTTAACAGATATGCGAATTGCCGTCCGGACTATGCAGATGGGCAGAAGATTTGAAGATATCGACAGCGAGGTAAAGCATCTCGTATACTACTATTGCAGCAAGATATTGGAGTCGGCTTCGCAGCGGCAGTTTGAATCTATTCTAGAGCGGCATTTCGCCTTTAAAGACAGCGAACTAAAGAATGCTGCAAAGGAGCCGCAACGACTGCCCAAGGACTGGAAGCGAATATAAATGGGAAAATAGGCGGCCCTAAGAGTGCGTCCGGAAAAGCATGCCTTGGGCTTGACCCGGAGTAGCGAAGCGGTTTTCCGATAAGACGCACGGCGAACAAATTAGAGCCGGCTTTTGATGGGATCAAAAGCTGGCTCTAATTAATTAGGCGCAGCGCCGCCGGCAAGCCCGAGCCCGCGCAGGTAAATCAGCACGGCCGCCTCCAAGAGTTCCTCGGGCGATACCGCTGTCCGGGGCCCGCATTTGCCGCGCCCGGAAAGCGAGGCGATGCCGTGCGCCATCGACCAGATGTGCAGGGCGACCATCTGCGCTGGTGGCCTCTGGTCCTCCGGCAGCTTCTCGATAAGCTTCGAAGCCGCTTTATGCAGCACCTCGAACGCAGCGGTCCCTGCCTGCTCCAGAGCCGGGTCCGGCGTCTGCGGAAGCCCCGTCTCAAACATCGCGGCGTAGTAGGCAGGCTCGTTGCGCGCAAAGGCAAGGTAGGCCCTGCCGGCATTTTGCAGCGCCTCCAGCGGCGACGGGTTGCCCCCATGCCAAGCCTTTTCAAGATCGGCGGCAAAGCGCTCGAAGCCCAGGCGCGCGACATCGGCCATCAGCTCCTCGCGGTCGCGGAAATGCCGGTAGGGCGCCGCGGGGCTGACCCCCGCCGAACGCGCCGCCTCCGCGATCGTGAAGCCCGCTGGGCCCTTTTCGCCAATCAGGCTTAGGGCGCTTTGGATCAGCGCCTCGCGTAAGTTTCCGTGATGATATCCGCGGCGGCCAGGGCCGCCATGCTTCCAGCTCATGTGAAGCAGCTTTACATCGAGCCGCGCGCGCAAGCAGCTTTTATTTTGCGGAAGGCTACGCGCTTCCCCCTGTAAGCCCGCGCTTCTCCAGCAACGGCTCCGGCGATGGGTCCCTTCCGCGAAAGGCGCGATAGGCTTCATCCGGTTTCAGCTTGCCGCCTGACGAGTACACATATTTGCGCAGGCGGTGGGCCACATCGGGGTCGAAGATATCGCCCGCCTCCTCGAATGCGCCGAAGGCATCCGCCTCCATGACCTCGGCCCAAAGGTAGGTGTAGTAGCCCGCCGCATAGCTGCTGCCCGCGAAAATATGCTGAAAATGCGGGGGCCGGTGACGGAGCGAGATAGCATCCGGCACGCCGAGCGTTGCGCGCAGGGCTTTCTCGAACGCGGCCGCGTCGACGCCTGCCATGTCCGCCCGCTCGTGAATATCGAGATCGAACAGCGCGGAGGCGGTGTATTCAGCGGTCTCGAAGCCTTGATTGAATTTCCGCCCGGCCAGCACACGGTCAAGCAGCTCCGCCGGCATGGGTTCGCCTGTTTCTGCGTGGAGGGCGAAGCGGCTTAGCGTGGCGGGCTGCAAAAGCCAATTCTCGAACAGCTGCGAGGGTAGCTCAACGAAATCGCGGTCGGTGTTGGCTCCGGAGATGCTGTGATAGGTTACGTCCGAGAGCAGGCCGTGCAGCGCGTGGCCGAACTCATGAAAGAGCGTGCGGGCATCGTCCAGGCTCAACAGGGCAGGGGTGCCTTTGGTGAAGTTCAGCACATTGACAACGATGGGAAGCACTTCGCCATCGAGGCGTTCCTGATTGCGGTAGGTATTCATCCAAGCCCCGCTCCGTTTCGAGGGCCGGTGAAAGTAGTCGCCGAGGAAAAGCCCGATAAGCTCGGCCCCGCGGTCCCTAACCTCGAAGGCGCGCACATCCGGGTGGTAAACGGGCACGCCGCTCACCTCCTTGAAGCTCAGCCCGAAAAGCCGTTGCGCGGTATCGAAAACCGCTGCGATCATGTTGTTCAGCTCGAAATAAGGCATCAGCTCGCGGCCATCGATGCGGAACTCGGCGCTGCGCCGCTTTTCCGCGTAATGATGCCAATCCCAGGCGGCCAGGGGTTCGTTGTGCCCTTCGCTTTGCGCGAGGGCCTCAAGCGCGGCCCGCTCCGTTTCCGCCCTCTGTCTGGCCCGGTCCCAGACGTCCTCCAAGAGACGCCTGGCATTGGCCGGCGTCTTCGCCATCGCATCGGCGATCTGAAAAGCGGCGTAGGTCTCGAAGCCCAAGAGCTTTGCACGCTCCGCCCTGAGCGCCAAAATTTCGCGGATAAGAGGGCCGTTGCCAGCGGCGCCGGCGGTTTCGCCGCGCGCGGCATAAGCTTTATAAGCCTTCTCGCGCAGATCGCGGCGCTGCGAGAATTGGAGGAAGGGCTCAACGCTTGCCCGCGAAAGGGTGATGACATGCTTTCCCGGGAGGCCACGGCCGGTAGCGGCGCCGGCGGCTGAAGCACGCACAAAATCGGGGAGGCCCTTCAAATCGTCCTCGTTCTCAAGGACAAGCTGGAACGTATTTTCGTCCGCCAGAACATTCTGCGCGAACGCCGTATGCAGCTCCGAGAGCCGGCCTTCGATCTCCTTCATCCGCACTTTCGATTGAGCGTCGAGCTTGGCGCCGGCCCGCACGAACTTCTTATGATAATTCTCTAAAAGCTGCGCTTGTTCGGCATCGAGCCCAAGTTCGCCCCCGGCCTCGAACAGCTTGGCGATCCTGGCGAACAGCTTGGGGTTTGTGAGTATCGCCATCGCGTGGCCGCTAAGCCTAGGCGAGATTTCGCGCTCGATGCTCTGCCGCGCTTCGTTCGTTTCCGCAAGCGCCAGATTGAAGAAAACCGAGGCGGTGCCCCGCAGCGCATGGCCGGAGCGTTCAAGGGCCTCTATAGTATTGGCGAAGGTTGGCTCCGCGGCGCTCTCAGTAATCTGCTCCACCTCCGCCAGATGAAGCCGCATGGCCTCCTCGAACGCGGGTAGGAAGTGCTCGTCCTGGATCTCCGCGAACGGCGGCATCTTGAAAGGCGTTTGCCAATCTTGGAGCAGAATGTTTTGAGTTTGCACGCCGCGTCCTTTCGGGTTTGCTTCATTCGAAGGTGTTGCAGCGGCGCGAGAATAGTGCCGCCGCCGGGGATTTGGCCACGGGCGGCGCTTCAGGCAAGGTTCGGTTTAGGGGATTATTGCAGGACGATAGACTCGAACCTTCCCGTTTCGGTGAGCTGCGTGCCCCAGACCCTGTGGCAACCCTGGTGTTCGGTCTTGCTAAAGCTGATCGGGGTCCCGAGCCCGAGCTCTATATTGTGCATGTTCTCCAGGGCCGCGACCACTTTTTCCGTATCGGGCGCTGGGCCCGCCCGTCTTAGCGCCTCAATGAGGACCTGCGCGGTTACAAAGCCTTCGAGCGAGACGTAGTCGGGAGATTCGCCCCGGTAATATTTAGCCAGCGCAGCCTTGTATTGCAGTACCAGCGGAGCTGCTGCGTCCAAAGGCGGAACGGTCTGCGTTACGATTACGCCCGCGGCATATTTCGGTCCGAGCAGCATCAGCTCATCCCGCAGCGAGGAGCTGCCGACGAAAGATACACTGGTGAAAGTCATGTTAGGATAAGAAGGGCGGAGCTTTTCGATGAATTTGGCGGCGGGGCGATAGGTTGCAACCATCACAACGGCCTTGATCGGCGTTCTGTTGGCCCTTAACTGCGCGACGGCACCATCCACATCGATGGTATTGCGCAGATAGCCAACCCTAAGAATGAAACCAGTTTCTCCGCTACGCAAGGCTCGTACTGCTTTCTCGACGCCGGAGTAGCCGGCATCGCCGAATGAATCCTGCTGGGCGAATACCGCGATTTGCTCCGGTTTGAGCTTTCGCACCTTCACCAGGTAGCGCACTACCGCGTAGGTCTCCTCCGCGTAACTTGCGCGGTAGTTGAAAACGTAGCGGTCGGGCGGATCGCGCCTAAGGAACCCAGCCCCGGTAAAGGCGCCGAAAAACAATGTGCGGCGCTCAAGGGCGAAGGGGGCGGACACCAGCGCCGTAGGCGTTCCCACATTGCCGATGAAGCCGAAAACCTGGTCCCTTTCGTAGAGCTGCTTCATTGTTTCCGCCGTCCGGGCGGGCTCGTAGGCGTCGTCGGCCGCGACAAGGCGCAGGGTGCGGCCGTTTACCCCGCCATCCTCGTTTTCCGCCCGGAAAGCCGCCTCGATGCCGAACTTCATTTGCTGGCCCAAGTCCCTCGAAGGGCCGGAAAACGGCGCCGATATGCCAAGCCGGATCTCGTCGTTCGTGATGCCGCGGAGCGCAACGGAGCTGGATGGCCCTTGAACGGCCGCCATCCTTTCGTCAGCTAATCCGGGGGTGGCAGTCCAAGGCGAAAGCAGTGAGGCTAGGGCCCAAAAAAATAGAAGGATGTACCGGCGACTCACGCGTTCCTCCAGGATTTCTTCTTCAAGGATATTATTGCAGGTCGATTGGATCGTATTTGCCCGATTCGTTGAGCTGTGTACCCCAGACCTTATGCAATCACTGGTGCTCGCTCTTGCTAAAGCCAATCTCGGCGCCCAGCCCCAGGTCCAAGCCGTGCATGTTCTCAAGCGTATTCACCAGCCTTTCCGTGTCGATCTGGGGGCCGGTGCGCTTGATCGCCTCGATGAGCACTTGCGAGGCCACATAGCCTTCGAATGAGACGTAATCCGGAGATTCGCCTGGGAAGTACGTTGCCAGTGCGTTTTTGTAAAAGAGAACCAGGGAGGAATATCCGTCGATGGCGGGAACGGCCTGCGTTACGACGACGCCGGCGGCGTATTGGGGCCCCAGCAGCATCAGCTCGTCCTTAAGCGATGTGCTGCCGACATACGAGCCATTTGTGTAGATCAACCCGGGATGTGTATCGTGCGTCCTTTCAATGAATTTCGCAGCCGCCCGGTAGGTTGCCACCATAACGATGGCCTTGATCGGCACTTTATGGGCGCTAAGCTGCGCAACGGCAGTATCCACGTCGGCCGTGTTGCGCGGATAGCCGATGCGAAGGACGTAGCCGCCGTCTCCTCCGCGGAGCGCGCGCATGGCGCTCATGACCCCGGCAAAACCGGAGTCGCCAAACGCATCCTGCTGAGCGAAGACAGCGATCTGGTCCGTCCTGAGCTTGCGGACCCTGACCAGGTAGTTGACCGCTGCGGCGGTCTCTTCCGCATAGCTCGCGCGATAATTGAAGACATAGCGGTCGGGCGGGTCTCGCCGCAGAAATTCGGCACCAGTAAAGGCTCCAAAGAAGAGCATGCGATGCTCAAGCGCGAATGGAGCGGATACCATGGCCGTCGGGGTGCCAACATTGCCAACAAAGCCGAAAATGTGCTCATTTTCGTAGAGTTCTTTTATTGTCTCAGCGGTGCGCGTGGGCTCATAGCCATCGTCGGCCGCGGCAAGGCGCAACGTGCGGCCATTCACGCCGCCCTCATCGTTCAGGGCATTGAAAGCGGTCTCGATGCCGATCCGCATTTGCAGCCCAAGGTCTCTGGCAGCGCCAGTAAAGGGCGCCGATATGCCAAAAACGATCTCATTGGCCGTTACGCCGCGTATGGCGCCTGCAGCGGCCTGCCCCGCGAAGGCGACCGTACGGGCTGGTGCCGAGGGCGATTCCAGGCCAGCGGGGGTGGAAATCTTTTCGAGATCGGCAAGTTGACGCTCAATGGCAGTGCAATCGGTCTGGCGCGCCGATACCGAGCGGCTGCCCTCGGCCTGGCTGTTGTTGAGAAGCTCGAAAATCGGGGCCGCGTCGTCCGGGCCGGCCACAGAGGACTTGATGACGGCCGTTATCCTGTTTGTAACAGCACCGATACGGGGACGGGCTATGCTTGGACAGGCCGATGCGGCCCCTAGCACGCGCCCTACCTCGACCGCGAGTCCTCGCAGCATGGCTCCCCTATCTTCGCCAGGGGCTGCGCTGGCAGATAGAAATGGCGCAAGCAAGACCGCTCCGCAGGCAACTGCGCTACACCAGCAACGCAAGTAATCCCCCCTTCTCCGCCGCTCGTGGCGAAAGCGGTCCTTATTTCCCAATTCAGAATTGCTTGTGCCAAATGTCCGGATTAAGGCGTAAGAGTGCCCGGTTGCTACGAAATTAGCCGCAGCGTGACGCAGCGCCGCAGGTAGCCAAGCTTAGTCCCCCCTGAACGGGAGGCAAGAGGCCCTAAGGCGCTGGGCCGGACACATTTTCGCCATGTTCTTGCGACGTGAAGTCGCTGTTCACTCGCAAAGGGACTTTCGATCCTATGAATGCAAAACCGGTGGTTTGCGCGGGCGTTTGCACCATCCAGCGGCCGCAGCTGCTTGGGAAATGTCTCCGGTCTTTGGCTTCCCAAAAGGATCTTGGCGATTTCGATTTCCGGATCCTCGTGGTGGACAACGACGCTACGCCCTCCTCCGCCCCTGTCGTGGAAGCAGCTTCGTCCGATTGCCCTTTTCCCATCCATTATTACCATGAGCCCAGGCGCGGGATCCCAATGGCCCGGAACCGCGTTATCGAGGAGGCGCTGGCGCTAGGCACCGATTGGCTTGCATTCATAGACGATGACGAGACAGCATACCCCGATTGGGCGGAAAAGGCTGTTTTCGCCGCCCTGCGCGATAAGGCCGACGCCATCTCGTCCGCAAAGCTCTCTCTCCCACCCGAACCCCCGCCGTTTTGGTCCGTTCGTAATCCGGACCAAAAAAAAGTTGCGGGTGTGAGCGCTGCAAGAGTCGATGGACCGGTTGAAGGCCGGAGGCGAAAAGAGATTCCCACGAACGGCGTCCTGATTTCGGCAAGACTAATTCGCCCTGACGGTATGGCCTTGCGTTTCAATGAGCGGCTTGCGCTGGGAGGGTTGGAAGACGGCGATTTTTTTGAAAGAGCCCATCGTCAAGGCGCGCTGCTGGTGCGGTCCTGCCTCCCTGTCGTGGTTGAGGAAGGGCACCGCTCGCGCTGCACCTACCGGCGCCAAGCGCTTCGCGGCCTCTCGCTGGGGGGCGCGCTCGTGGCGCGCTACAGGCTGACAAACACATACCGGCGCGCCGCGGCCAGATACACCGCGGCCTCCTTCGTTAGAGCGCTGCGCGGGGTAGGCCAGCTTCTCATTTCTCCAATTTTCATTCCCTTTGCCATGCCGCGCTTTAAGTTTACCGCTCTTGAAGGAGGCCGCAACCTATGCGTCGCGGCTGGCATGTTAGGCGGCCTCTTTTCGTGGCAATACGAGTTTTATCGCGAAATCGACGGCTACTGACACGAAATCCGCTTGAATAGTTCGCAACCGTCATCCCGGAAACGCCAGCGGCGTTATCCGGGATCTTTACGAGCGCCAGCATTTTGCAAGATCCCGTGTCTGCGCAGCAGCATTTCATGCTGCAGCGCGCACGGGATGACGCCAATGGCGGCGAAGCAATTGAGCGGATCCAGTATGACGCCACATCCGCCGGCCTGCAGTTACTTTTCCTTGGGCGAGAACTCCTGATCGCTGAACGGGGACGATGCTGGCGTCTTGATTACGATAAATCCAACGTCAGCGGCTTTGTGGCAGCTGTTGCAGGCCGCGGTTAGCTCCGCGTAGCCGCGCTCCGCTTGCGGGCTGTCCTTCGACTTGGCGGCCTTTTGCATATCGGAAAGCGGCTTGCCGGCCGCAACGATGAATTCCACGGGAATGTTGCGGTAGAGGATGACGGCGTTACCGAAGCTATCCTTGGTTTGCTCCAGCTCGTAGTCCAGGAGGCCCCAGTTCTGGTGCTTGATTGCCTCCCAAAGCTTCAGATGCCGGACCTGGATTTTTCCCATGATCTCGGCGAGAGGAGGCACATAAGTGCCGGTTTGGCCAGGAAGGGGCGGTGGCGGCGCGGCGAAAGGCACTTCCCCGCCAAGCGCGGGCACGGCGGCAGCCAGGACTATTACAAGACTTAACGGCAGCAAACGCGGCATATTCCCCCACCTCTCGCTAGCAGAGCCCGCAAAAGCATGCCTTCGGGCGTGAGCCGGAGGTGGACTTCTCAGCTTTGCGATAAAGCTCTGCGAAAACAAGAGACTTTAAGCAGACGTCCGTTGGGGAAACAAGGCTGTTTGACTAGAAAGGCAGTCTGCCCGTGGTTTTCAGGACGTACCAGGCGCCAACGGCCAGCGCTCCGCCGGCAATCAGCAAGAGCAGCGCGCGGACCGAGCCCCAAAAAAGGCGCCCGAAATTTGTTCCCACCCGGATTTTAAGCGCTTGCTCAGTTACTTGAGAGCCGTTCAGAGCGCCACTAGCGTCTATGTCCCGCACGCAGAAAGATATCAGGAGGATACGCCATCCGGTCTCATTAGGCACTACGGCCCACGACCAATTCCCGAATGGCTCTTCGCCAGGAGAGTTCGCGCGATCCGAAAGCCACTGCGTCTCTGGCGTCATGGTTTCGATGAAAAAACCGCCCTCAGGCGCGGACAGCCTGATGCTGACGGCACGAGTTGCGTTTTGAGCCTCGCGGCCTTGCTGAGGATGCTGCGCCGTACGTACAAATAATTGTCCGGCTTCTTCTTTGCCGAGACGAATCTTTACGATCTCGCCGCGTGCCAAGCGGAGGCTGCGGGGGATGTTCTCCAGCGTCTTGAGCAAAGCCTCGGGGGGGGCATTTTGCGCCCGCGAAGGTTTGGGGCCGGGACCTTTACGTTTTTTCTCCCGGGGTCTCTCCCGGGGTCTCTCCTGGGGCCTCTCTTGAGGATGCTCTTGGGTTGGCGGCGGGGGCAGTTCCAGGTCGAAAACTTCCGCCTCAGGCTCTGAGAACGCTGGCGGGGGGGCGGGGACGGCCGGCCGCAGGGCCGATGAAACAATCGGCGGGCGAGGCGGCGGGCTAGCGCGCTCTAGGGATTGATGGGGCGCTTGGCCAGGGGGTGGCACGAGGGGGCGCTGCACGTCCTTGGCGGCTTCGGCGCGAAGTTGCTGCGGCTTGGCTCGCTCCTGGGGTTGATTAGCCGCTTGGCCTGGAGCTGGTGCAGGGGCGCGCTGCGCGTCCTTGGCAACTTCGGCGCGAAGTTGCGGCGGCCTGGCTCGCTCCTGGGGTTGATTAGCCGCTTGGCCCGGAGCTGGTGCAGGGGGGCGCTGCGCGTCCTTGGCGGCTTCGGCGCGAAGTTGCTGCGGCTTGGCTCGCTCCTGGGGTTGATTAGCCGCTTGGCCCGGAGGTGGTGCGGGGGCGCGCTGCGCGTCCTTGGCGGCTCCAGCGGGGAGTTGCGGCTCAACTCGGGGCGGAACCCTCTTGGAGCCTGGGGCGGGCGAGGTCGCGGCCGGGTTTAGAAGCGGAGCCAGTGCCCAATCCTTGCGATTCTCCGAATCCAGGATGTTCCGGACGCTGGCCAGCATGTCTTCCATGAACCTGTCGCCAGAACCGGCGCCACCGCCTTGACCCGCCCCAGCTAGCTTGGGATTGGCGGCGGCTGCGGGACGCGGTGCAGTTTGAGGGCGCTGAGCATCCGGTTTGGGCTTTGCCGGCTTCCCGGCCCGGGGCGTACCCGGCGGAGTCTGGGATGCGGCCGGGGGGCGCGGCGAAGGATTGAGGAGCGCGTCAAGCGTGCGCTGCGCTACCTGGGCATTAAAGCCATTCGCGGCCAGAATAGCCGAGGCGTCGCTCTCGGGGTGTTTTGCCAGCGCAACGAGTAAAAAGGCGCCATCGATTTCTTTCCGGCCGGCGCTCGTTGCGTGCTCGAACGCGCTGGTAAAAAGATTGTCGAATTTGTAGCTGAAGGCCGGAGGCTTGCCGCCGGGAGCAACCAGAGCCGCACTATTGTTTAACGCGGTGGCCACCGAGCCTTGGATAAGGGGTATGTCGGCGTCGACGGCCTGCAAGAGTTCAATGGAGTCCGGATCGTCTAGCAGCGCCAGCAAAAGATGTTCCAGCGTAACGTAGCGATGGGAGCGCTGCTGGGCCGCGCTCCAGGCGCGGCGCAATGTCTGTTCCAAATAGGCGGAACGCGGCAGTTCCACGTGTCCTGCGGAATGGTCGTTCATGATCTCACTGGCCTTTGGCGAGCGGCTCCTCGCTGACGCAGCTACCGCTACAATAGGCGCTGGGGAATGTCCTGAAAAGCGGCAACATACATGTCACAAGATTTGCGATACGGGAACACAATAGCGCTACCGGTGCAACTTATCTAGTTTGATGGGCGGTTTTCAATGGCCGCCAAGCCAGGCGCGCCGCGATACGCCGCCGGCTCGCTCCTCTACATCCCCGCGTAGTTTGGCCCGCCGCCGCCCTCCGGCGTCACCCAATTGATGTTCTGGGCGGGGTCTTTGATGTCGCAAGTCTTGCAGTGAAGGCAGTTCTGCGCGTTGATCTGGAAGCGCGGCACGCCCGCTTTGTCTTCGAGCACCTCGTAGACGGCCGCGGGGCAATAACGCTGCGCGGGCTCCGCATACACCGGCAAATTGTCGCGAATCGGAACTTTCGGGTCTTTTAGTACGAGGTGAACCGGCTGATCCTCGGCGTGATTGGTGCCGGAGAGGAAGAGCGAGGACGGAATATCGAAGGTGAGCTTGCCGTCGGGCTTCGGATAGTCGATGGGCTTGCAGTCTTTCGCCGGTTTGAGCGTGGCGTAGTCCGGCTTGCGGTGTCGGAGCGTCGGGGAAAGCGCCGTTGAGAGCGTGTTGATCCACATATCCGCGCCGCTCAGCGCGGTTCCCAGGATGGTGCCGAACCGCGACAAGAGCGGTTTCGCGTTGCGCACCCGCTTGAGGTCGTGCGCGATGGCACCGCTGCGGACGGCCTTTTCATAAGCCACAAGCTCGTCGCCGCTGCGGCCGGCTTCAATGGCGTCGAAAGCTGCCTCGGCCGCGAGCTTGCCCGAGAGCATGGCGTTATGCGAGCCCTTGATGCGCGGCACGTTCATGAAGCCCGCACTGCAGCCAATCAGGGCGCCGCCTGGAAAGACGAGCTTCGGAATAGATTGCCATCCACCCTCGGTGAGTGCGCGCGCCCCGTAGCCGATACGCTTGCCGCCCTCCAAAACCGGTGCGATGGCGGGGTGCGTCTTGAAACGCTGAAACTCCTTGAAAGGATGGAGGTAGGGGTTCTGATAATTGAGGTGGACGACGAACCCGATGGAGACGAGGTTCTCGCCATAATGGTACATGAACGAGCCGCCGCCGCTGCGGTCGTCGAGCGGCCAGCCCATCGTATGCTGAACGAGCCCTGGCCGGTGCTTCTCCGGCTGCACCTGCCAAAGCTCTTTCAGGCCAATGCCGAACTTCTGCGGCTCGGCGTCCACGTCAAGATCGAACATGGCGATGAGCTTCTTCGCGAGGGAGCCTCGCGCGCCTTCCGCAAACAGCGTGTACTTGCCGTGCAATGCCATGCCGCGCACAAATTCGTCTTTGGGCTTGCCGTCGCGGCCGATGCCAAGATCGCCGGTGGCGGCGCCGGTCACAGCGCCTTCGCTGTCCGTCAGGATCTCCGCGCCGGGAAAGCCAGGGTAGATTTCAACGCCCAGCGCCTCGGCCTGTGCGGCAAGCCATTTCACCACGTCGCCAAGGCTCACTATGTAGTTGCGCCGGTTCGACATTAGCGGCGGGAAGAAGAAATGCGGTATGTGAATGCCGCCCTTGGCCCAAAGATAGTGGAAACGGTCTTCCGTCACCTTCTGGGTTACGGGCGCGCCGTCCTCCCGCCAGGCGGGAACGACGGAGTCGAGGCCGATGGGATCGATGACCGCGCCGGAAAGGATGTGCGCCCCGGCTTCGGAGCCCTTTTCGAGCACCACCACCGAGATATCTTTGCCTTTTTCCTGGGCTAGCTGCTTCAGGCGGATCGCGGCTGAAAGGCCGGCCGGGCCAGCGCCCACGATCACCACGTCGAATTCCATGGTTTCGCGTTCCGGCAGCTCGATCTGGCCGGTTTGTGCGTCATTTCCCATTTTTGTCCTCCAGCGCCTTGGATCGGCCTCCCGGGAATGGTTTCGTACATGCAAACATATAGCGGCGCCACCTTGATTATTTGACGCAGCATGGCAAACTGCCCCGGCATGGATTTTACGCCTCACAAAGCGGCAATTTTGCTCGATTGGTATGACGCCATGGGCGTCAACGAGGCCATCGCTACGGCGCCGGCGGACTGGTTCGCCGATGTGCCGGCGCCGAAGGCCTCAGCCGGCGCGCCCGCCCGGGCGCCGGCGGCGCCTGCCGCCCAGCCGTCCAAAGAACGCAAGCTGCCGCCGCGGCCGGATGCCGCCCCGCCCATCAGGCAAGTTGCCGCCGCAGCCCCCGGCGCGGACGCGATGGCCGCGCGTGAACTCGCCCGCAGTGCCGCCGATCTTGACCAGTTGCGCACACTTCTGGAAGCTTTCGACGGCTGCGGGCTCAAAAAGACCGCCACGCGGCTTTGCCTATCGCGCGGTTCGGCGCAAGCGCGGCTCATGCTGATCGGGGAGGCGCCCGGCAAGGACGAGGACGCCAAGGGCCTGCCCTTCGTGGGCCGCGCCGGGCAGCTCCTAGACAGGATGCTCGCGGCAATCGGTCTTGGCGAGCCGGACGTCTATATCACCAACCTCGTATTCTGGCGCCCGCCCGGCAACCGCGTGCCTTCGCCGGAAGAAGTCCAGGTCTGCCAGCCCTTTGTCGAGCGGCAGATCGAGCTTCTGGCGCCGGAATTGCTGGTTTTCCTGGGCAACGCGGCTGCCAAGCAGCTAACCGGCGCTACCGAGGGCATCATGAAGCTGCGCGGCAAATGGCTGAGCTATGGCGGCATCCGCGCGATGGCCACGCTGCACCCGGCCTACCTGCTGCGGAACCCTATCGCGAAGCGGCTCGCCTGGCGCGACCTGCTCGCCATCCGCGACGCGCTGGACAAGGGGAAGGAGTAAATTAGCACCCATCCCGCCGGCATGAACGGAGGGGCCGCCTATCGCTCTGCCTCATTGGCAACCCTCACGGTGCCGCTCAACATATTCGCGCAGCACGGCGTTGATCCGGGTTTGATAGCCGGCACCCTGCCGCTGAAACCAATCGACGATATCTGCGTCCAGCCGCAGCGAAAGTGGCTTCTTAATAGGCCGGTAAAATGCTCCCCGGATAGCACCGGACCAGTCCGTCGCAGAAGGGGCATCGCTGGTATCGATCTCGCTGTCCGGCATGGCCGCCAGTGCCTCAAGCTCCGCCTTCTGCTCCGCGCTTAGCGGCGCCGGATTACCCTTCTTCATATTGCTTTCTTTCGTGTGCTTCGGCTTTGCGGGCGCTGACGATACGCCCAGCCGGATCCTCTTCGTCATCGTCAGGCCATGTGTGAATGACAAACAGCAGCACAGGGAAATCCGGGCTGGGCTTGCCAATGGTTCGCCATCGTTCCTCATCGGGGCACGGGTCTGGAACGGTGATGCTGAACGGGTCGCCGAACACCCGGACAGCCAATTCGAAGGAGACTTTGTGCTTCTTCAGGTTTGCCTCGGCCTTGGCCGGATCCCAC
>JBKQNN010000122.1:0-18329 GCA_052145975.1 Rhodomicrobium sp.
GCCCAGCGCGGGCCGACGATGGCCAAGAGCACGTCGCATTGCGCCACCTGCGCGCCGAGCACCTCGACGAAATCGTCGCCCGGCTTGATGCCGCCTTCCACATCCATAAACAGCCGGTCTTTGCCGAACTCCTCCTCAAGCCGCATGTAAAGCGCGGTGGTGAAGCCCGGATCGTCGCCGCGCCGGTAATTGATGAAAATTTTGCCCGAATTCTCGCCCGCCATGTGCCCTCGCGCGCGCCGGAAAACGCACCCAGGCTTTACATGTAAATTCACGCTAAAGAAAGCGTCGAAGGCCGCGCCGGGCCGCGCGCATGAAAACAAGCCGCCGCCAGCTTGACCGGCTCCTCGATCCAGCCATCCCATCGGTCACGCCCGGCACGTTACGCCGTGCGGCCAACGCTGTTGGCCGCACCTTGCATATCGAACTGGTGTGACTTTGTTTACTTCGCGAGCGTGGTTTACTTCGCTGGCGTGACCTGGCCACGGATCTCGCCGCTCTTATGCTCGGCGGTATGCACGTTGATGTACCACTTCCCACCCGTAAGGTCCGCCGCCTGCGCGCCGGTGAGCGTGGCCGAGCCTTCGATGGGGCTGGCGGGATTATCGAATTTGATCACAACGCTGGCGTTTTGGCCGGGGTTCGCGGGGCCGTGAATATGGGCCGCGGTGGCAGGTCCGCTGAGGCCGGAGTAAGTGATTTTCCAGGTCAGCTTCTTGCTCGCGGGATCGTAGGTCAGCTCGGCGCTACCGGTGCCCTTGCTGTCGTTGGCGGGCACCTCCTGCGAGCCTTTGAGATCTGCCTTATACATGGTTCCCGCCGCCAAAGCGCCGGCCGCGAAGGCCGCCGAAAGGACGGTTGCTGCAAGAATGGCTTTCAATTTCATGACCGCTCTCCATGAATAGGTACGGAAGCACATATTTAGCGCGCGCCAAGCTCCGGCAGAGCTGGGGTTGCCGTCTTCAACGCCGTTGCTTTGAATTTAGTTCCATTAACCCGCTTTACATTTTTGCGAAGTAGTGTCACCCTATAGTTGAGAGCAACAACGGGAAGGAGGTGATCCGATGTCGAGTGGGATAACTGCGCTGGAGCAGCAGCTTGCGCGTGCCACGGGAGCGTTGGAGCAACCTCTGGTAACTTCGGGCATGCGCGATTGAGCCTGCGCCAGGAGCGCGGAAAAGGCTGCTGCGTGCAGCCAAGTCTCACGGGGCCGCGGATCGAACCGCGGCCTTTATTTTTTGGCGGGGCGCTATTCCAAACGCGGCGGAATCGCTCGCAGCCGTATCCGGGATCTTTACGAACGCTGAGGGATTACGCCAACGCATAGCCACGCATCCGTCCAGATTTGCTATTATACTGAATCCGCTCGATTGCTTCCGCCACCGTCATCCCGGAAACGCCGGAGGCGTTATCCGGGATCGTTATAAATGCCTGCGCCCCGTAAGATCCCGGATACGGCGCAATCGCCGTTCCGGGATGACAGGTGCGGAACTACTCAGCCGGATTCGGTATTACTTGACGTCATCGTAAGCGGGATGGAGCTCCACTTCGGCCACGGCTGCGGCGATGTTCAAGCCGGTTTGGCCTTGCACGCTCAGCGGTTGCAGCGAGATGGCGTTCCCCGAGGCGCCGGCCAGCACGTTCGCACCGCCGCCGACCCCGGCTGATGCATCCGCCGCGACACCGTAATATTTCCCGCTAAGCGCGCTCGCCGCCACGCCGCGCGAGGGCGCGAGCACGGTCCATTCCAGAATAGCGTTGTTGGTGATGCCGAGGTCCAAGCCGTATTTCTGGATTTGGCCCTCGTAGCGCTCGCCCACATCGTCCGGAGTGCTCCTGAAAATGCAGCGCAATTCCCGGGTGGACCCGATGATGAAGCTGGTCCCTCCCTTTATGCCGCAAGTGAGCAGTCCCACCGCGACTTTTTCCTGCGCGGCGGCCCCGGACGCGAATGCCGCCCCGATGGCTGCCGTTACAATCATGGTTTTTAGGAAGCTCGCGGACATCTTCACCTCCCTGGTTCCCTTATGCCCAAGATTCTCTTTAGCACTTTCATAACAAGAAAAAAACCATATCTAAGCGAACCGGGATTCATTGGCCGGAGAGTGCGATCATGACAGCCTACGCTCCGCAAACTCAGCTTGAAACGCATGAAGTGACCAACGTGCCACCACCCCTGGCCGGCCGGAACCTTTACGCCGGCGATGCCGCCCTGCGCGACGCCGCGAGAACTTTCGGCGGCGAGTGGGTCGAGGCGCCTTTGACAGCACTGGGTGCGGCAGCCGGTTCGGAGGAGGTTATGCAATGGGGCGAGGACGCGAACCGCTATCCGCCGGAGCTTACAACCTTCGACCGCTTCGGGCGGCGCATCGACGAGGTAAAGTTCCATCCCGCCTATCACAAGCTGATGGCGCTCGCCATGGAGCATCGCATCCATAGCATCGGCTGGGCGGAAAAGCGGCCCGGCCGGCATGTGGCGCACGCCGCGATGCTAGCGCTGCAGACGCAGGCGGAAGCCGGCACGATGTGCCCCATCAGCATGACTTATGCGAGCATCGCCGCGCTCAGGCACCAGCCCGATGTGGCGGCCGTGTGGGAGCCCAAGATCGTGGGCGGCGTTTACGACGCGGCCCTGCGCCCCGTCGCGGAGAAGCGGGGCGTCACCATCGGGATGGCAATGACCGAGAAGCAGGGCGGCTCCGACGTCCGGTCCAACAGCACGCGCGCCTTTCCGCTCGGGCCCGGCGGCCCAGGCGGCGATTACCGGCTTGTAGGCCACAAATGGTTCTGCTCCGCGCCCATGTGCGACG
Source organism: Rhodomicrobium sp. (assembly GCA_052145975.1). GTDB lineage: Bacteria > Pseudomonadota > Alphaproteobacteria > Rhizobiales > Rhodomicrobiaceae > Rhodomicrobium. The sequence continues at coordinate 2,811 of JBKQNN010000122.1, forward strand.
CCTTCCTGACGCTAGCCTACACAGACAAGGGCTTGAGCTGTTTCCTTGTGCCGCGCATCAAGCCGGACGGCGGGCGCAACGAGTTCCACATCATGCGGCTCAAGGACAAGCTCGGCAATAAATCGAACGCGTCCGCCGAGATCGAATACCACGATACCTTCGCGCAAATGATCGGCGAGGAGGGCCGCGGCGTCGCCACCATCATCGAAATGGTGCACCATACCCGGCTCGACACCATGGTTGGCTCGCTGGGCATCATGCGGCGCGCGCTCGCCGAAGCTGTGCATCATGTGAGCCACCGCAGGGCATTTCAAAAGACGCTCATCGATCAGCCGGTCATGCGCGCCGTGGTGGCCGATCTGGCCGTGGATTACGAGGCCGCCGCCCTGCTCGCGATGCGCATCGCCCGCGCCTTCGACGGCGAAACCGAAGCGGATAGGGGTTTCGCGCGGCTCGGCGTGGCGCTTGGCAAGTTCTGGATCGCCAAGCGCACCCCGCAATTCGTCTATGAATGCCTCGAATGCCTGGGCGGCGGCGGCTATGTCGAGGACGGTCCGATGCCGCGCTACTTCCGCGAGTCGCCCTTGAACGCGATCTGGGAAGGCTCCGGCAATGTGATCGCGCTCGATATTTTGCGCACGCTGCAGAAGGAGCCGGGGGCGCTGAACGCCTATCTCGCGGAGCTTGAGCCCGCGCGCGGCGCGAGCGCAGGGTTCGACCGCAGTTTCGAGGCGCTTGCCGGCGCCGTCCGCCAGGGGGGTGCGGAAGCGGGTGCCAGGGCTATCGCGGAAACGATGGCGCTGGCGCTGCAAGCCGCCCTGCTACTCCGTCACGGCGCGCCGGAAGTTGCGTCCGCGTTCTGCGAGCTGCGCTTGGGCGAGGGGCGGGGCATCAATTACGGTGCGAGCGGCGGGACGATCGATGCCGGTGCGATTATCGCCCGGCAAACCGGTAGCGCTTAGCCGGCCTCTCCCGGCAAATCCACAAGCCGGAGCGCAAGGCCGGGAAGCAAAAGCGGGGTCAGCATCTCCGTCTTGGAGAAATTCTCCACCTGGCCGTAGCCGGCTTCGCTGGGCTCGCGATGGATGCGCGTCTCAAGCCGCACAGCGTGGATCACCCACAGCTCGCGGATGCCGAAAGACGCGTAGAGCGCCGCCTTACGCCCGATGTCGTAGGCAAAGCTCGAATCGGCGATCTCCACCACCAGAAGAGCATTGCCTCCATTCAGCCCCTTGAGCCCAACGCTCGCCTCGTAAAAGGTGAAATCCGGCTCCAGATAGGTGTCGTCCGAAAGCCTGAAGGTGGTTTCGGGTGTGAACAGTACGCCATGGGGCAGCCGGCGCGCCCACTCGATGTTGAGCTTCGTCTTCAAGACTTCGTGGTGGTTGCCCTTCGGCGACATCGGCACAAGCTCCCCGCCGATCAGCTCGACCCGCTCGTCCTCATCCATGAGGCCCGCAGCCACCATGGCCTCGACCTCTGCCACGGTGAAGCGCCGGCGTGGCAAGCCTTCCGCCGCCTGCGTCGTTCTGCGTTCATTGGGCCGGTTTGTTTCGAATGACAGGTTCATGAGCAGATAATAGCCGGCCGGGCAGCCAACTCCAAGGGGTACTCAGAGAACGCTAGGGCTGCACTGCCGCAAGTCAGAGCTAAGACTGTAAGGACTGCTCTAGCGGTGCCGCCTCAGGCTTTAGGCCACCGGCCTCTTTCATCTCCATGTAAAGTTGGATGGCGTCGATATCGAAGCCATTCGGCCAGGCAGGCACCCCGCATTGGACCAAGACGCGCTTGAACATCTGAGGATCGCGCAAGGGCTCGACCATGGAGCCGCCTTCGCTAAGAATGTCGGAGCAATCGCGGATGCCCTCCATGCCGTTTGAGAACAGCCCCCAGATCCTGGCTCCGTCGAGCGCTTTGATGCGCGATACTTTGACGAACTCGATCATGGCGGGGCGGCTATTTTGGATCAAAACTCAAAACAGATTCAAAAAGATACTCTCGATTACCTGTGAAGACATGGAGAGGTCCCTTAAACTTTCGTGAAAATGCCTGCTGTGCCTTTTGTATCTTCGTATTGGCGCCCCGTGGATATTGTGTGCATACGATCAAGCCAGCCAGCTTTCCTATACACAGGCTGTTATCTTTCCAATAATGGGCTGTTGCATGCACTTGCTCGGCAGCATGTGCTACGTCGGCGCCCTTAAGCTCAACGATGACATCTCCAACATTAGATTTGGATAAAACCCAATCCGCAGCCGTCGTGTTCACCAGGACGCAACCATCAACTTTTGTCCGAACGTACTCCTTTCGCTCATCATTTATAAATATCGCCTTCTTCCCAAGTTCTTCGATCTTAATACGCGAGTGGGCCACCGTTTCCTGGCAATCAGCTATTGGCATTCCTTAATCTCAATTTCTAAAAGTTTAGAAAACTCTCTTGCTATATCTCCAGAAACTTCATCAAGGTACTCGCCATTTATGAGGCCGTCCGGCTCAAGTATGTTGTCTACCCGGCGATCCCTGATAGCAAACGCTCTAACCTTTTCCTGCGGAAGCCAAGACTCTTTTGGAATAACCGCGTTTACGGATTCCTGTGCGCTGCGTGAGCAGCGCGCAACTGCGTCCGCCTTAAGAAAGTTATTCAGGCAGGCCAAAACATATGGGCTATGTGTTGTCAGGACGATCCTTCGTCTGCTCTCAACGTCCGTGACCAACGAACTCAAATATCTCATTAGCAAAGCCTGCATTGATGGAAATAGGTGAGCCTCCGGCTCTTCGATAAATATTAGATTATTTTCCTTTCGATTAAACAAAAACGGATTTATTGTCATCCACAGCGGAAGTAATTCCTGCTGCCCGGACGACAGCATGGAGAATGGTATTCTCCTACCGTCCTCTGTTTCAATATATTCCTGATCACGACTAACAATTATATTTCCGCCAAACAATTCCTTGGCCAGTGCGAGATTTATCCGCAAGCGTTCATTGCTTTGTAGTCGATGAGATAGAAATTGCGAATAGTTATCTCGAACGGAAGCAAAGTATTTCCCGAATTTAACCGTCACAGGGTCAAGCATGCCACCATGCTCAAATACAGAAATTGCTTTGCCAACACTTGTGAAGAACGACCTCCCAGCGGGTACAAATAACTGCCAAGAAACATAATCTTCACCTAAATCCTTGGCAAGTTTTCTTTCCCAGGTTCTTCGTAGCTCATATAGCATATTCATAATTTTTGACGGCCTGGCGTCCGCGCCCGCATCACCAAGAGCGCTAATTTTCTTATCCTTTAAGGCGCTCACGAATTTTTTGTAGTCCATGTCATAGTATTTTGAAAACGTAATCCTAATGTCGGACTTTGTGAACCTTGCTATTTTTATTCCAAAAGCTCCAGCTTTAAACTGCACAGAAAAATTGCTATTGCCCCAGGCTGATACCGGAAACCATTTCTTAAATTCTTGCCTGAGGTCCTCCCTGAACTCTAGGAGAGATTTCCCGTCTTCAATAGCAAGAAACTGACTCCATAACAGCACGTCATAACAGAAGTAAATCAACTTGGAGATAATACTTTTACCGCTTGCTTGTGGACCGATAAGCACAGTGATTTCGCCAAGCTCAAGCTCGGCGAAATCAACGCACCCGAACTTTGAGATTAGCAACGAGGTCATACCACTTAAGCCCAATAAAGCTCTTTAGCCGCGTTGAGCGCCACCACTATCTCCACTGCTAATTGTCCAGGAAGCTGCGGAGCTTGCGGCTGCGGCTCGGGTGCTTCAGCTTGCGCAGCGCCTTGGCCTCGATCTGGCGGATGCGTTCGCGCGTCACCGAGAACTGCTGGCCGACTTCCTCCAGTGTGTGGTCGGTGTTCATGCCGATGCCGAAGCGCATGCGCAGCACGCGCTCCTCGCGCGGCGTGAGCGACGCCAGCACCCGCGTGGTGGTCTCGCGCAGGTTCGACTGGATGGCCGCGTCGATGGGCAGGATCGCGTTCTTGTCCTCGATGAAGTCGCCCAGGTGGCTATCTTCCTCGTCGCCGATGGGCGTCTCAAGGCTGATCGGCTCCTTTGCGATCTTCAGCACCTTCCGCACCTTTTCGAGCGGCATGGAAAGCTTCTCGGCGAGCTCTTCGGGCGTCGGCTCGCGGCCGATCTCGTGCATCATCTGGCGCGAGGTGCGCACGATCTTGTTGATCGTCTCGATCATGTGCACCGGGATGCGGATGGTGCGCGCTTGATCCGCTATGGAGCGCGTGATCGCCTGCCGGATCCACCACGTTGCGTAAGTCGAAAACTTGTAGCCGCGCCGGTATTCGAACTTATCGACGGCTTTCATCAGGCCGATATTGCCTTCCTGGATCAGGTCCAAGAATTGCAAGCCGCGGTTGGTGTATTTCTTTGCAATCGAGATCACCAGGCGCAGGTTCGCCTCGACCATTTCTTTCTTGGCTTGCCGGGCCTCGCGCTCGCCTTTCTGCACGATCTTCACGATGCGGCGGAACTCAAGGATATCGAGGCCGGTCTCAGTCGCCAGCGCGTGGATTTCGCTACGGATCTCCTCGATCCGCGAGCGCTCTTTCTCGACGAACTTGTGCCAGCCCTTGCCCTTCAGCCCCGCGATGCGTTCGATCCAGTTCGGATCGAGTTCGCGGCCCTGATAATGGTTCAGAAACTCGTCGCGCCGCACGCCGTAGCCGTCGGCGAGCCTGAGCAGCCGGCCCTCGTAGCCGATCAGCCGCTTGTTGATGTCGTAGAGCTGCTCGACCAGCGACTCGATACGTGCCGGGTTCAGCGACAGGCTCTTAACATCCTGGATGACCGCGTCCCTAAGCTTTTTCGACCGCTTTTCCTGCTGCGGGGAGAGCGCGTCGTCGGCCAGCTTGCGCTCGACATGCTGATCCTGCAGCTTGCGCAGCTTTTTGTATTCGGATGCGATGCTGTCGAAGGTTTCGAGCACCTTCGGCTTGAGCTCGGCTTCCATGGCAGCGAGCGAAAGGCTGTTTTCGAGGTCGTCGTCGTCCTCGTCGAAATTCCCTTCGGGCTGGAATTCGCCGCCTTCGGTAATATCCTCGCCGCCGGCCTGCGCGGGCCGGGCCGGGCGCGCCGCGCCGTTAATGGCGCCACCCAAATGCGCGGCGCCATTCACCGGCGCTGGCGCCGGCGATGGTACTGGCTGCGGCGGTGCATCTGGAACGAACACTTCCTCAGCGCCGCTGTCCTCTTCTTCGGCAGAGCGGGCAAACGGGCCGGAATAGGTGGCTTCGAGATCGATAATATCGCGAAGGAGGATCTTGCCCTCGTTCAGCTCGTCGCGCCAGATGATGATGGCCTGGAAGGTCAGGGGGCTTTCGCACAAGCCGCCGATCATCGCTTCGCGGCCGGCCTCGATGCGCTTGGCGATGGCGATCTCGCCCTCGCGCGACAAAAGCTCGACCGACCCCATTTCGCGCAAATACATGCGCACGGGGTCGTCGGTGCGCTCGGTGACCTCGGTTGAGCGTTCCTGCTTTACGGGCAGCTGCGGCGTGGGGGACTGCCCATCCTCCGCCTCGTCGTCGATCGGCTCGGCGGCGGCGGCTTCCTCGACCTCCTCCGCGTCGACGACGTTCACGCCGAGATCGGAGAACATCGTCATGATGTCCTCGATCTGATCCGGCGAAACTTCCTCCGGCGGCAACACTTCATTCAGCTCGTCGTAGGTGACATAGCCGCGAGACTTGGCAACTTTAATGAGACGCTTTACGGCGGCATCCAAAAGATCCAGGACCGGGCTGTCGGAGGTTTCCGGCGCCGCAGTCTCTTGATCTTCGGTTTTTGTCGTCGCTGTGGCCATTATGCACTCCAGAAAAAGCGAAAAGACCGGGGCACGTCCCTTCGTACCCAGCTCATAAGCGGCAGTTAGTCGCGTGTGGCGCTAAGATGGCGAAGCGCTGCTCTCTCCGGCGGATGCGATACGGATCGCGGAGCCACTCTAGCCTATAGGTGGCCATGCTTAATACCGCGTTACTCATGAGGCTAAATTCACACACCACGCGCCCGCGCCTATATTTGGTGAAGGCTTTCCGCTGCCGCAATACATAAGAGCAAATCAAGTTGCCGCAATTTCATGCTGCTGCACAATCGCTTGCAATCTTGAGAAATTCTCAACCGTCGGTTCGCTGAGGTAATCGCTCTCGGCTTCCTGCAATGAGCGTGGAACGCCCGCCTTGCTATGAAGCATCACAACATGATGCCACCCTTCCAACACCAACTCTCTGCTCGCCTCAGGTGCGAAATGCGCGCCCGCGCCTTGCGCAGTGGCTCGCAGGACACGCTCAAGTTCCGCCCCATAACCGCCACGGGAGAGGTGCTCTAACAATTTTTCGTTGTCAAGATGTTCCTCGGCTTGGTGCACCGCTAATATTTGGTCGCGCAGGCGCCGGCAATCCGCATCGTTGAGCTGAAGTCCGGCAATCTCCTCCAAGAATTCATCGAGAAGCCAGGGGTGACGAATTACCGCACCGGTGAGCAAGGTTTCGCGCGCCGCGGTAACGGAGGCCGAAGCCTGAACGATCTTGCTGGCAAGCAAGCTGCCGGTTCTGGCGGTTACTGTGGCGAAGGAGGGCTTGCCAGGGCGGACGCCGCCGCGCTGTCTGGCCCCCGTAACCGGCCGCCGTGCCATCCCGGAATTGCGCAAGCGCTCCCGGAGCGCCGCAATGTAATAAAACTTAAGGCTTTTGTGCTCGATTTGCCCGGCCAGCTCCATGAGCCTTGCTTCCAGGCTCGCGCGCTGCTCCGGCGTTTCGAGGCGATGCCGCGCCTGCTCGCGCGACCAAAGCACGTCGATCAGCGCAAGCGGCTGCGTGACGAGCTTGGCGAGCGTTTCGGTCTCGCCGCAGCGCACCATGTCGTCGGGGTCGCGGCCCTCCGGCAGAAAGACGAATTGGAGCGAGCGGCCGGGCTCCAGATAAGGCAAAGAGAGGTCGAGCGCACGGTGCGCCGCCTTCTGGCCCGCCGCGTCCCCGTCGAAACAGAGGGCCGGCATGGGCGTCATCGCCCACAACAGCCGGAGCTGATCGGGGGTGAGCGCCGTCCCGAGCGGGGCAACCGCACCCGCAAAGCCTGCGCGCGTCAGCGCGATCACGTCCATATAGCCTTCGGCGACGACCACGGGCTTGCCCGCCCGTGCTGCCTCCCGCGCCGGAGCGAGGTTGAACAGGACATGGCCCTTATGAAAAAGCGCGGTCTCGGGCGAGTTCAAATATTTGGGCTGCTGGCCCTCCATGAGCGCCCGGCCGCCGAAGGCAATCGCTCGCCGCTTTGCATCCATGATGGGAAACATCAAGCGGCCACGGAAACGATCGTAGGGGACCGCGATGTCCTCGCCGTGGATCAGAAGCCCAGCCTCTTGCATTTCGGCGAGCGTGTAGCCCTTCTGGCTTAGGTGGCTTTTCAAAGCGGTCTTGCTGTCCGGGGCATAGCCCAAACGGAACGCCGCGATTTCGGCCGCGCGCAGGCCGCGCCGCTCCAGATAATCCCTGGCGGCGGCCCCTTCCCGGCTTGAGAGCGAGTCCTGGAAGAAGCGGCAGGCTTCTTCGCTCGCGCCGAACAGGCGTTCCTCGTGCGACGCCTTGGCTTCGTCCACGGGCACCGGCGGCGGCAAGCAAACGCCAGCCTCCGCTGCCAGCCGTTCCACCGCCTCGGGAAAGCTCAAGCCCTCGGTCTTCATGACGAAGGTGAAGACATCGCCGTGCTCGCCGCTGGCAAAGCAGTGGTAGAAGCCTTTCTGGTCGTTCACGGTGAAGGAAGGCGTGCGCTCGTCCTTGAACGGCGAAAGCCCCGTATATTCGCGGCCCGTGCGCTTGAGCTTCACGCGGCGCTCCACCACGCGGCTCACGGGCAGGCGGGCGCGGATCTCATCGAGCAAATGGGGCGGATAGCGCATAGAGGCTTGCTCCGGCGGATACGGTTGTGAGCAGGGCAGGATGAAAGCGTGAGCCTTACGCACAATTATGAACCGATTCGCATTCCGATTCGCAGCTTTCTGACAAAGGCGGCCTATGCTTGTCCGGGATTTCCGCCTATATGGAGTGAGTTGTTGAAAGATGGACCGTCCATGGTTTTTCTCGCTATCGGGCTTCTGGTAGTAAGCGCTGTGCTTTACGCTATAACGGGCGACGGCGACGCCATCGCGGGGCTACCCCGCGACAATTTTCTCCGGCTAACCGCATCGCTTACCATCCTTATTTTGCTGATGTCCGGCGCGGCGCGGATGGCGCATGGAAAAACCCGTCAGGCGTTGAAGGCTCTGGGCATCTGGGCGGCAATCGGCGTCGTTCTCGTTGGGGTTTACACCTACCGCGCCGAACTCGGGGCGGTAGGCGACCGCGTGGTGGAGCAGCTGCAGCCGGGTTCGGTGCAAACGCTTTCATCGGGGATCGATGGGCGCGGCGCGGTCGTCAAGATCAAAAAGACCGAGGGGCACTTCATCGTCAAGGCGAAGGTCAACGGCAAAAGCGTACACATGATCGTCGACACGGGCGCTTCAACGGTCGTGCTGAGGTCCGAGGATGCACGCCGGGCCGGCATTCAGCTCAATGCGCTCAACTATACGGTTCCGGTCGAGACGGCCAACGGCCGCGCGTTTGCCGCCCGCGTCAAGCTCGAAAAGGTCGCGCTAGGCGACCTGACGCTGGACAAGGTCGATGCGCTCGTGACCAAGCCCGGTGCCTTGCATCAGAGCTTGCTTGGTATGAGTTTTTTAAGCCGTTTGCAGTCTTATGAGTTCTCAGGGAACCAACTGGTTATGCGGAGCTAAAGCAGTTTCAGTCAAAGCCGGGCCGCCGGCCGTCATTCCCGCGAAGGCGGGAATCCATATCGACATAGGCAGAACAAGCGTTTAGATGGATACCCGCTTGCGCGGGTATGACGGTCTCCAGCTCAAGTTAGATTGAAAACGCTCCAGGCACAGCGCAGCCAGGCCCAGCTTCGGGGACCACGGACGGCGGTAATCTCAATGGCAAGCCAGACTCTTGGACAAACGGTTTTGAAGGAGCTCATGGTTTGGGGCGCCGCAATCGCTGGAGGCGTGCTTACCTTCCAATATTTCGAGCCGCTTTACGACCGCGTTCAGCGCGCAGCACTTGAAGGCGGCTACGTCCGCTATTTAGGCTTCGACATCGGCGCCGCCGCAGCCGTTCCCCGGTTCGACACCCGCGTTGCCGGCGTTTCGCCGCCCTTCCGTGGCACCATCCCGGCCGGCCAGGGCAAGCAGGCTGCCGCGCGCAAGACCGTTGTCTTGAACGCGAATACCTATGGGCATTTCCAGGCTGTCGCCTCGATCAACGGCCAGCAGGTCGAGTTCATGACGGATACGGGCGCAACCTACGTCGCGCTGAGCTACGAGACGGCGCAAAAGCTGGGGCTTGCGCCGCAGAACCTGCGCTTTACCGGCCGCTCGACAACCGCGAACGGCGTCGCGCGGGTCGCCTCCATCGACATCGCCGAGATCCGCATCGGCGAGATCGCGGTGAAGGGCGTGCAGGCCGTGGTGGCCGAGCCGGGGCGGATGACGCAGAACCTGCTCGGCATGAGCTTCATCCGGCAGCTCTCCGGCTTCGAGCTGAACGGCGGCACGCTGACCATGCGGGAATAGCCCGCGGCTGTTCCGGCGGTAGGGGCTATTGTCATGCCGGAACCGGCTTCCCCGGCGCGCAGACCGGGGCAAGCAGCCGGTATCTGGCATCTTGCGGCTTGCTCCACGAAGATGCCGGATAAAGCCTTCGGCTTTTCCGGCATGACATCGCTGTTTCTGGCGCTTTCCGCAATGCCGGCAAACTGTGGCAGAACTGCACGGCAGGTGTTGCAAAAATTTGAAAATGGGCTGTAATAGGGGCGTTGCCAGAGGGACGCCGCATGCCGGAACCGGAAGTCACCCGCGAAGATCTGAAGCGCGTCGAGACGCGCGTGGAGTTCGTCGCGCAGGAAGTTGAGGGCGAGAAGCTGCTCTCGCGCTACATTTTGCAGCAGACGCGGCAAAATGGCGACGATTTGGCCGTGCTCAAAGTGCGTGTCGAGCGTATCGAGGGCAAGGTCGATAAGCTTGAGGGCAGGTTCGATAGGCTTGAACAAAAGTTTGACCGGCTTGAGGCTACGCTGCCTGGGATGATCGCCGAGGTCATGCGCGAAGTGCTGCGCGAGAGCCGGGGCTGATGCCAGCTTAAGCGGCGCCGAAGCAGTCTACAGCGTGAATTGCACGCTGCCCACTGCGGTTTTGAACCTCTCGCGGGCCTCCTGGCAGGCGGTCTCGAAGTAGCGTTTGCCCCTTCTGCTGAGGCGGGGAATGGTGCCGCCATCGGCTCTTTCGAGCACGAAATCGGGGTCCAGCGCCTCGACGTCCTTGAAGAACCGGCCCTGCACGGGGCTGGGGACCAAGGCTGGCCGGTGCAACCTTCCGATGCGCTCCGCGAACTTTTCGACTGCCTCGTCGAAGTCCAAAGTCGCGGCAACCCGCCATTCCCGCTCCTCTTTGACCAGCCCCAAGTAGCGATACAGAACCGCCGCCATGCTGGCGATGCACGCCAGTTCCTTGTGGAGTGCGATCGGGTTTTCAACCACAGGTGCTCTGCGCGGGATGAGGAAGCCCACAGTCTGGGTCGCCACGCTTTCCTGTTTGCAGGCGTTGTAGGCTCCGCGAAGTGCATCTGCCGCCGCCGCTACCTCCCGGGCGGGCGCGCTGCTGTTCCTGGCTGCTGCCAGGGCGCCGCGCGCGGCCGCGAAATGCCCGGCCGCCAGCTCCCGGTGCACCCGCCGGATGCGCCGTTCGAGAAGTTCGATCTCAAGGCTGAGATCGCGGGCATCGCAAACCCGCCCATCGGCATCGGGCCACTCCATCTTCAACTCGGAAAGCGGCATCGCATACCCCCTCGGCTCGCCGGCTTAGAGCATGATGATCCGCAAGAGCGGATGCTCTAGAGTGCGTCCGGAAAAAGCATGCCTTCGGGCTTGACCCGGAGGTGTGAGCGGTTTTTCCGGTAAGACGCACGGTTAAACAAAGACCTAGAGCCTGTCCGCTTTTGATTCTATCAAGAGCGGACAGGCTCTAGACAGCGCCTACGAAGCATATATCTCCCGGCGAGAGAAGGCGGTTTTGCCTCGTAGGGGCGGGGCATGGTTAGATTTCGAACGGATAATGCAGCCGCGCGACATTTTCCGCCGCCGCAAAGGTTGGCCAAGTGCGGCCATGACAACCGGGGATGCGGCAGTTTCTTCAAAGGCGGCCGAGCTGCTCCTGCGCGCGGGCGTAGGCTGCGGCGTAAGCGCAGTAGTGCCCGGCGATGGTCTGCATCATGCCGCGCTTGGCATCGTCGAGCCGCGACAACGGACGCGCGGGCCTTCCGCCCCAGAGCCATCCGCTTTCGAGCCTCTGGCCGGGCAGTGTCGTGGCCCCGGCGGCGAGCATCGTGCCGTCCTCGACGATAGTGCCGGCGGCCAGGACGGCGCCGATGCCGATCAGCGCGCGCTCGCCGATGCGGCAGGAGGCTAGGCGGACATTGTGGCCCAGCGTCGTATCGCGCCCGATGACCGTTTCGGCCGCCTCGCAGCAGATGCTTGTATTGTCCTGGATGTTGGTACGCTCGCCGATAACAATGCGGAAGCCGGCGGCGTCGAAATCGCAGCCGAAGAAGACGCTCGCCCGGTCTTGCAGTTCGATAAGGCCGCTGAGCCGCGCCGTTTTGGCGATGAACGCAGTTTCAGGGGCTATGACATTCGCGGCCTTCCGGGCCAGGAACACGCTAGCCGGGGCTTGCCGCAGACGCTGGGCGCGGGCTTCGCGCTCCTCCGGTGTCACGGCGCGGACGGGCTTCGCCGGAATTCCCGCATATATTAACCCGCCCGCGAGCTTCGATTTCGGGAAAACGATCGAATCCGCCTCGATCAGCGCGCCATTCTCCAGCACGGAGCCATCGAGAACGGCGGCGTTGTCCTCGATCACGCAATCTTCGCCCACCGTACAGGCGTGTACGACAGCGTTGCGCCCCACCGTGACGCGGTTCCCGATAATCGTGGGATAGAGGTCTTGCGCGATATGAACGGTGCCCATCTCGCCTATGAAGAATTCGTCCCCGATGCGCACGAAATGGCCGTCGCCCCGGATCGCGGCACCTCCCGCGATCGCGGCATTAGCGCCCGTCTCGACCTTGCCCAGCACGCTCGCGCCTGGGCCAAGGAAGCGCGCGCCTTCGCCAAAACGCGGCTCGACGCCGTCGAAGGGCAGGAGAAGCGGTGCATTTGCGGGGGCGGCTACCATGGCTCGATCTCTGTTTGCTTCCATGCCGGCGGAGCTTCGTCCTTTCCGCCGCTCGCTTCAAGGCGGAAACGCCGTTCACGGCAAAAGGCTCGCGATGTTGCAATCGCGAGCCTTCGTCCCCCTGGGGGAGGGGAATCGGCAGCCTGCAGCTCAGTTGCGGGGAGCGGGAGGAGCAGGCATGCTGATGGCGGTTTCCCTGGTGCAGGTATCGGTGAAGCGCACGGCGCCGTCGTCCAGATAGTCCTTGGTAAGGCATGTGCAAACCGGCGCCGGAGCCGCTGCCGCATAGGTGGCTACGCCTACGCCTACCCCCACCGGCACGCCATAGGCCCAGCCGTAGGAACCATGCCGCCAGTGGAAGTTATGAAAGTGGTTGTAATGCCCGTAATGCCCGTAATGGGAATAATGGCTGAAATTATGTGGGCGTCCCGAGAAGCGGCTACCGTTGAAATGTTGAGAGAAGTGGTAATGGCCGCCGCCACCGCCGCCAAGCCGCATCGCGGATACTGGTGTAACGGCTGCTGTAGTGAGGACAACTACTGACGCGAGAGCGGTCAGGGATAGAAACTTCAACATGGCGATCTCCTTCGGATCGATTTGCTAGCGAGGAGAACTGAGACGGGTGGGCCATCTGCTCTCCATTATACTGGCGCGTGCTGTGCGTCAGCTATTTGTCGCGGGCCCCGCAAGAGAGGTTCACGAGACGCGAAAAGATTTTTGAAGCAGCTTGCTGGGAGAGGGGAGGGGTGAGGGGGCTTTACGGTCCCGAACGGAAGCATCTTCTGGCAAAAGCGGCGCTTGCATATTTCTGACTGCGGGGGTGGAAGGCGAAAATTCCGTATCGCGCGACCAAGGAAAGGAAACCGTTTTGTTGCTGGCTTGGGCTTCAGCGGCAGAAAATAGTATTTTTTTCTCCCGCGAGCGCCGCCTCCCCTTGCCGGAAGGGCCACAGCCGAATTACTTTTAAGCTAGAGGCCGCTCTGGCCTTGGATGCAAATCGAAGGGGCTAGCGCATGGCAAAGTTCGTCTTTATCACTCCCAATTTCGCGGTCGCCGGCCAGCTCGATGCCGAGGATTTCCCGGAAATAGCCCGGCTCGGTTTCAAGACCGTCATCAATAACCGGCCGGACGGCGAGGAGGACGGCCAGCTTCCTAGCCATGCCGCCGCCGCGCATGCTTTAAAGTCCGGCCTGTCCTATCGTTACATCCCTTCAGGCAAGCTCGATCTGTTCTCCGATCCCGTCGTGGATGCCGCCGAAAATGCCATCTCCGCCGGCAGCGGACCGGTGCTGGCCTACTGCAAGTCGGGCACCCGTAGCGCGATCGTCTGGGCGGCGGCAAGCGCCCGCACACAGGCGGCCGGCGAGGTGCTAACCCTGCTCGCGGACGCCGGCTTCGATTTCGATTTCTTGAGCGACGAACTGGAAGAGCAGGCATTGGCCGGGTCGCGCCGTGCCGCCGCGGCGCTGCGGGAGGCCGCTTAAGCCCTGCCGCAGCTTTCTTAGTACCCTGAGCTAGCCACCTTGCTCAGCCGATCTTGATTTTCTTCTCTGCGATAAATCGGTAGGGGGGAATATCGAGGTTGCGCGGCGCTGGACCTTGGCGGATGCGGCCTGCCGTATCGTAGACGGAACCGTGACAGACGCAAAACCAGCCGCCATAAGGCCCCTTCGGATCGCCGGGGGATTGTCCCTTCGGGAGGCAGCCGAGATGTGTGCAGATTCCGATCATAATTAGCCAATTCTCTTCCCCGGTCTTGGTTCTGTTTTGGTCCGTCGCCGGCAGATCCTCCGGGGCTTCCAAGACACGGGCGAATGGATCCTTGAGATCCGAAAGCGGCGTTGCCTTCGCCCTTTCGATTTCGTCTTGTGTCCTGTGGCGAATGAAAATCGGCTTTCCACGCCATAAAAGCGTAGCAGCCTGGCCCACTCCTATCGGGGACAGATCCACTTCAATCGATGCCAGCGAAAGCGCGCTCGCGTCGGGGTTCAACTGATCGATGAGCGGCCACAGAGCGGCCGTCGCCCCAATCGCCGCGAATGCGCCCGTTGCAATGTAAATGAAATCGCGCCGCGATGGGCCGTCTTCCCGCAGGGTTTCTGCCGCTTCCATGCGCATCGCTCCTTGTGCTAACGCCCGTTGCCGCCGCCACTACAGCATCCACAGTCATCGTGATCGTCTTCTTCGGCAGCGGGCGGAAGGGCTGCGCCCGATAACAGCGCCGCAATGGCGGCGATGGGATCGGTCTCGGAGGTCACGACGACCCGGATGCCGCGGGCTGCCAGTTTTCTTCGGAAACCATCGCCGCAGCTTACGGTGATCAGCACGTCGAGGCCATCGATTGGGTGTGCGGCGCTGCGCGGATATTCGTGAATGCTCATTTCCATCGGCAAATCGAGTTTGCCCGTTTCCTGTATTTGACCATCCAGCAAATCCTCGAAAATCATGAAGCGCCTTGCCCTGCCGGCGTGCGCCGTAATGGTGCGAAAGTTTTGACTCGTGACGCCAATCCTCATGGTAATCTCCTGCCGTAAGCCTTCTTGCGGGGGGATGCGCATCGCATTTGTCGACCGCAAAAATGTTACTGTGATTAACTTCGCTGTCATTGCGAATGCGCAATCGTTCGCGCCACGAGGCAGGGCGATTAGGCGAAGAGCGCCGCCGGCACCATGAGGCTTGTCCCTTGAACCCAGTCACATCCGCCGAGGCTTGGACCGGCGTTGCCGATTGCCAGAACTGCAATATCCGGCAGTCGGTTCTGTTCGCCGGCTTGGGGGAGACCGGCTTTAGCGACCTTCACCGTCCAATCGGCCAGCTTCACTATCCGGCGGGCGCAACGATCTACCGGGAGGCTAGCGAAGGGACTTCGCTTTTCACCGTTCGCACGGGCCTTGTGAAGCTCACGCATTACCTGCCGGACGGCAGCCAGCGCATCGTCCGGCTTCTGGGCAAAACCGATGTACTCGGATTGGAGTGCATGATTTCGGATGTGTACCAGCATTCCGCCATCGCGCTGCAGGCGGCCGAGGTCTGCCGCTTGCCGGTGAGCGCGGTGAAAAGCCTGCTGCACGGCAACCCGCGGCTGTTTCATACCCTTATGGCGCAATGGTATCGCGCGCTCAGCGATGCCGACCGCTGGATCACCGAGCTTTCGACGGGAACGGCCCGCGGGCGCGTAATCCGGCTTCTGCTTTGGCTTTCGGAACGGGAAACCGGCGATAGCTGCAGCCTGTT
>JBKQNN010000123.1:0-7606 GCA_052145975.1 Rhodomicrobium sp.
TTTACGCTCGCCCTAACGTTTCTTTTTGCTGTGACGGCCGTGGAGATGTCAGAGGGATTGATTTCTACGGCAGCGATGAGAGTCCAAAATGATCCTCTCGATTGAAAGTGATCTGCCCACGTTTAAACCGGTTGTTTTTCACGAGGGCTTGAACGTCATATTGGCGGACAAGTTTTCCAAGTCGAACGACAAGAAAACGCGTAACAGCGCCGGCAAGACGAGCTTGGTCGAAATCCTCAGCTTCATGTACGGATCGAAAGCCGAGACAGGCACCTTGCTCAGAAACGCGGCGCTTGAAAAATATACGTTTCGCGCCTCGTTGCAAATCGGAACTGATCGCGTTGAAGTATCCAGGCAAGGAAAAGAGGCGTCCCGGATCTGGATGCATCAGAGCTATGCGGCAAAGCTTGCTCTTTCCGTTAAGACTGACAAGAAAAACGGCCAAACCTATATCTCGAATCAACAGTGGAAAGAGGTGTTAGGTCATAGGCTCTTCGGGTTTCCGCCCCAACTTAGCGGCACCGAGTATAGCGAGCCGTACACTCCTGGCTTCCGATCAATATTTGGCTATTTTGTCCGCCGAGACAATTCTGGGGGGTTCATCTCACCCGAAAAGTCGACAAGCAGCCAATCAAGATGGGACTATCAGGAGAACTTGTCCTATATTTTGGGGCTCGATTGGCGAATTCCTTTCGAACTTCAACGTGTTCGCGAGCGCGAACGCTCTTTGGAAGAACTGAAGAAGGCTGCTGCCGGCGGCACACTCGGGTCCGTTATTGGCACTGTCGCGGAACTGCGGCCAACCTTAGCGGTGGCAGAGTCGAAAGCGAGAGAACTTCGTAAGCAGCTAAAGGAATTTCGTGTTCTTGATTCCTATAGCGAGCTTTCTGACCGGGCATCCCGTGCAAAGGCCGAAATGCAGGCAATCGAACGCCGCGCGGTTTCCCTTAAGGAGACCCTATTGCATCTGAAAGAGGCGCTCAAGGAAGAAGCGTCGCCTAAGCGTGAGGATGTAACGCGGGTGTACAAAGCCATCGGAATTGAACTGCCAGAGACTGTCCGGCGCAGGTTTGAACATGTTGAGCAGTTTCACATGTCTGTTGTTGAGAACCGGCGGGAACACCTGAAAGACGAGATTTTAAGTATCGAGGCCCAAGTTGAGGCAGGAGAGGCAGCAAAGGCGGCTCTCGATGCCGAAAGAAGTGAAATCTTGCGTAACCTTGAAGGCAGCGGTGCTCTCGAAGACTTTCTCGCGCTTCAGAAGAGGCTTGCGGCTCTCGACGCAGAAGCAGCTTCACTCCAAGAGCGCTTCAAGGCTGCGGAGATGTTAGAGGGTGAATCTACAGAGCTGGACATTGATAGGGCGAATATAAAGAAGAAGCTCCAGACAGATCACACCAGAAAGACCTCGCGATTAAACGCGTTTACACTTCTTATATCGAAGGCAATCCACACCTTGTACGAAGATCGTACAGGAGGTTTTGTCGTCGAGGCAACTAACAACGGTCCTGAGTTCCGAATTTCGATCCAAGGCGATCAAGGTGGCGGCATAGCTCACATGGAGATATTCTGCTTCGACCTTGCCCTTTTTACAATTATGCTGGAGCAGAAGAAAGGGCCTGGCTTCCTGGTGCATGACAGCCACTTGTTCGATGGTGTTGACGAACGTCAGGTCGCTCGTGCCCTGGTGATCGGAGCTGATCTCACCAAAAGTCTTGGCGGCCAGTACATCGTGACAATGAATTCTGACATTTTTGATCGTTTGCCATTCCCTGCCGACTTTGATCGTGAAGCCGTGGTCGCCAAGCCGCGGTTGTCTGACGTGGATCCGGCTGGAGGCCTATTCGGTTTTCAATTTTGACGATAGACGAAGAGAAAGGTGCTTGGCCGCCTCGTGCTTCTTGAGCCGAAACAGGCTGAACTCTTGGAGGCCATACTGGCGGGCAAGCTTGTCGACCGGGCGGCGCTTGAGGTGCAGGGCGCCCCTTCATCTGCGCCAGCCGCCGATACGCAAAGCCTGTGAATACGCGCAAATCCGCGTGTGCGTCCGGGCACTTGGACCTACACTCTCAATGATTCGGGCTAATGGGAACCGGCGGGGATCGGATGGAGCAGCGCGTTTTTTTTCAGGACGGACCACAGGGCGATTTGTTCGGGCCGCCGCCACCGGTGAGCTACGCGCCGAAGCCTGAGAAGGTGCGGCAGATGATGCTTGCCATGCTTGCGGAAATCAAGGGTGCCGAGGAGTGCCCGTGGAACGAGTATAAGCTGGGGCTGAACAAGGTGATCTTCCCGCAGATGGCGAATTGGCTGCCGGAGGAGGAAGCCGCCGAATTGTGGCGCGAGTTTGCGGCGGAGGTGGCGCGGCTGGAGGCGGCGCGCCCCCGATTTCCACCAGGTTCGCTCCAGCTTCGCTATGGATTAACGCACCGTTGTTTTGCGTAGGGCCTTACCATAGTTAATGCGAGGATGGTAAACGGCGCCGCGGCATATTTTCCGCCGCCGTCTTTCTGCGAATCTTTTCCCGCTTTAGGTCGATTTCTGCGACTCCAAAATACTATTAAATATACGCCAAGATTTGAAATTAACCAAAGTGGAGGCTCGCCGCGCTGCACTTTATCGTTCTATATCAATAACATAGGCAGCGCATCCGCAGCCGCATCTGCACTTAACGCTTACTCAAGACATTTCTGCTATATTATTTCAAGATTGAAATGTGCCCCCACACGGGAGCCGGAGGGTTAATTTGGCGTTACATAAATGCTCAAAGCGAGCCGGCGCGCTGCATGATCGCACGCATGCCGCAAGACATGCTGCGGCCCGCGCAAATGGCTACCCGCCAACAAGCAGGCGGAGGGTTTCGGGGTCGGGCGCGCCGCCGCAATATTTGTGCAGGGCGGCGGTGAAGACGCGCGGCTCCGGGGCCACCAGCGCGAACAGCGTCATGCAGGAGTGGAATTTGAGCTCGTCGGGATAGGGGAAAATTTCGCTGGCGGAGGCTTTGTTCGCATCGAGCGTGAGTTGCGTGCACTCGATCAGCCGCGGGCCGAGGACGGGATGGGCGGCATAGGCGCGTGCCTCGTCCGCGGAGGCGATCCCGTATTTCTGCGCCAGCGGGCTGCGGCCCAAGCCCCGCAGTTGCGGAAAGATGTACCACATCCAATGGCTCTGCTTGGCGCCCTGCCGCAGCTCGGCCACGGCTCTTTCGTAGGTGCCGCGATGCGCCTCCACGAACCGTTCAAGGTCAAACGGGTCCGGCGATTGCCGGCCGTCATCGTGCTGCTTGCCGTTGCTCATCCGATACAGATCCCCGGAAAGTTCGATCCACCGCGCCTTGTGCCACAAGGCTCACAGAATATGTAGTCAAGGCTGGCGCCGCGGCTATACTTCGCCGGGGGAAAGCTGTTGGCTAATCGCATTCATCGCCTTGCCATACCGGCCGCCGGAGACGGCTGGAACACCGCCCCGGCGCACGCGGCAGGTGCGGCGGCGGACTATACCTTGTTTGCCGACCGGAACGCGCACGCGAAACCGCCGCCGCCGGGCCAGGCGCTTTCCATAGACGTAGCCATCCCAGAGGGACCGGTTCCACCGCACTACGCGCTTGCGGTGGACATAATAAAGCTAGATGGGCCAGACGCGCGGCGAAGGCGCTGGCCTTACCGGGCCACGGCCGCAGCACTTGCCCTTCATCTCATGGTGCCGGCGATTATTATCCTGTGGCCGCTGCTAAATAATCTCCTATGGCCGCCGCCGTCGAGTAAGCGCGGGGCGGAGGACGGCGTACCAGAAACGTTGAACGTCGGGATTATCAGCTCGGCCGATCTCGCACGCCTCAGCTCCGATCCCTTTCGCCGGGACGGGAACCGCTCTCCCAACAAGGACGGGACAACGCCGCAGGAGCAGCCACCGGCTCCGCCGCCTCAGCAGCCCGAGATCAAGGAGGCGAGCCAGTCCGGCCCTGCTAGGGCCTACGATCCCACGGCCTTCATCGAAATGGCGTCCCAGCAGTTTTCGGCGCAGCTCGATCACGCGTTCAAGGCGGCCGAGGCCCGCCGCGATGCGCAGCAGCGGCCGGCGCAGCAACGAACCGCGCAGAGGGCCGGCGGTATCGAATTCTCGCGGCCGGGTGCTACCCATGTAGGGAAATCCGACGAATTCGCAAAGGCTGTCATCTGGGAGCTGAACGGCCACAGGCCCATGTGGAACGGCACGTGGGGCATTACCACCGTGACGTTCACGGTGTCGGCCACGGGCCACGTCGAAGGCTTGAAGCTTCTGAAGAGCAGCGGCGATAAATGGCTCGACAACTCCGTGCTTATGACCGTGCAGCATATACCCATGCCGGCGGCGCCGGCGGGACTTCCAGTTGGCGACAGGACATTTATTATCAATTACATTCCGTAGGGACGCTGAGCGGACGGCAGCCAGAGGGAGGCTCATACGATGCGCCTGCGCTTATTTGTTATAGTCCTCGCGCTGATCGTCACGGGCGCGGACGCGATGGCGGCGCCGGTCTGCACGCTCGACCGGGCGAACGGCACAAGCATCGACCCTGAGCCCCTGCTGAGGAACGCTTACGGCGTGCGCTGGAATGCGGCTGCCAACCGGTTCGCGTATATGCAGGCGGGCGCCTCGGGCTATTTTCGCGTCTTCACTGCGCGGCCGGACGGCAGCGATGTCCGCATGATCACGGAAGGCCACCGGGATCTGCCCGATAAACACCAGGGCGTGCCCTACTGGCCCCCATCGGGCCGCTGCCTCCTGTTCGTGGCGCAAAAGCAGGATTGGAAGGGCATACGCCTGTTCGGCAACCCCGATTACGAGGCGCTTCCAGGCTTCGGCCGGCATGACGATCTCTGGCTGATCGCCGCCGATGGCAGCCGGACCTGGCAGTTGACGAACGAGGCGAACACCCGCAATGAGGGCGTGCTGCTGCCGGTGTTCTCCCCCGGGCGGCGCCCCGGTTTAAAGATTTGTTAGCCATGCCGGCGGAGCGCCGCCCGCCAACCCCGAGATTCGCACCCGCTAAGCGCCGCCCGGCGCATTTACTTTTTGGCGCAAGCGGCGCTCGCTGCGAACCTCCCTGCCCCGCGCCGCCCGCTGCCGCCTGCCTCCCGGCCCCGCTCTCAATCCTCTAAATAACCCCAGCGCAGAGCCGCCTGACCGCGTCCTCGCCTTCCCATGACTCAATACTGGACCATAGCTCCTTACCGATGCGCTAACGCCGCGCAGTGCAATCGCTCGCCCAGCCGGACGAGGGCTTCGCCATTCCGGGCCGGTGTGTGGAGGAAGAGCCGAAGCGCTCGTGCCAAAGCAACACCTCACAAGAGAGCGCCTTCTATTTTGCGATGCCGGGCCGGCGCTGGCCCTTAGACCCCGCGGCGCCGGTATTTCCATGCAAATAGTCTTCCTCGCATACTGCGGATGCCGCATTTTTTAAGCGCTCGCAAACCTATATCTTCTGCTTCTACATCGCCGCAGGCTCGACTTGCTTCCTCCTCTGGATGCGCTGCCAAGAAAAAGGCGTTGCGGCAAAGCGCGATATGTATACGGACTATTATGCTATTGATATTACTGCGATAACTGTAGCTTGCCGTTAACTATTTCCGCAACCGAAGATTGGGATTTGTGGTTACCCCGCGCAACAATCTAATATTAACGGGTATTTTGGAATCGTGGAATTCGACCTAAAGTGGCAAAAGATTCGCAGAAAGACGGCGGCGGAAAAGATGGCGCGTGCCCATTTACCATGAAAAAATTAACCATGGTACAGCCCTATGGAGGACCCCATGCCCGCCACGCCAGAAGCCCAAGCGAACACCCGCGCATTCGCACGCGTCCTCGGCCCGTTCCTCGTTATCGTCCCCGGCATCGTTGCTGTGCGCGGGCCGGACATGGGTGCTTACATAGCGCCCTTTTTCGGAAATCCAGCGCTGGTTTGGATCACGGACGCGCTGATGCTGTTCGGGGGCATTTTCGTCATCGCCCAGCATCAATATTGGGCGAGCGCGGCCGCGATCTTGATTTCCCTCTTCGGCTGGTTTCTGGCCCTTCGCGGCCTGGCGCTCTTGACCGTGCCGGAGCTTTACGAGCGTGGGTGCGATGGGTGCGCTAACATTCGTGCGGATCGGCTTCGGCGCGTTGGTTCTCGCCGGGCTGTGGCTGACCTATGCGGGGTGGATCGCGAAGCTACCGCCTCGCACCTGATCTGAGCGCAGGGACTCTGCCATTGAGGCCGCCGCTATTGCGCAATGGCCAGCGCTTTCACCGGTTCTTCCGCGCCGCAATCATTTCGTCCAGCGTGACCGAAGCGATTTCGCCCTGGTCGTAAGCCGCAAGCCGGTCCTCGGCCTCATCGAGCCAAGCTTCGTCGATGGCAGCATCCGGCTTCCCAAGGCTCTCCGCCAAAGCGAGATACAGCACCTCCCGCTCGTCTCGCGGCAACGCTAGCGCCTGCTCTGTGATGACTTTCTCGCGTCCGGTCATGGCTCAAATGTACGTGACCTCGCCGGCAAAAGCAAGGCCGGGTAGTATGCCTGCCAACAACCGCATTTTGGCATAAGGCTGTCATAACGAGCCGCGTTGAGTTAAACTCCTACAAAGGACTTGCCCAGGTAGCTTCGATGGCACAGCTTCGTTTCCGGTTCCGCTTTAACCCAGGGCGAACCGGGGCACCGCTCGATAAGCTGGGGGAATTTGCCGTTCGAACGGAGAGGTTTCTCCGCTCGCTCGCTTGCGACCTCGATTTGCCCATGGAAAAAGGCAAATGGCTAGCCGTCAATTTCACCAATGAGTCGGTTGCGTTCGACAGCGAATTCGCTGAAGCCGTGCCGGAAAAAGCGGCTGCTCGCGGAAAAAAGGCTCTGGAGCTTCTTACGGGAGACACTCCGCTCGACGCTTGCGACAGAAAAATAATCGAGTTCAAGACGGCTGCCGAATTCTCTCAGATAGGGCAGATATTGGACCCGCACGAGCAATTCATGGTCGGCATATACGAGGCCGATGCAAAGCCGGAATGGCGCCCAGTTACCTATCAAAAGGTGGCCGAGTTACGGAAGCTGCTAACCACGCCCATCATCTCTTATGGCTCCGTCCAGGGGATTATTCACGCCTGGGCGATGGGCGCCGACCAGCCCTTTTTGCAGCTTCGCGATCTGGCGAGCGGGGATTTGGTCCGGTGCAACTATAAACAGGAGTTGCGCGCCAAGATCGTGGCTGCCGCTGAGCATGATCGCGTGGTGATCCACGTTTATGGCAAGATCAAGTGGGACCGGACCAAGAACAAGGTCCTGGAAGTGGCCGTTGACGATATTGAGGTAACGAGCCCGCTAGCCGTTCGCGATTTTGACAAATTGTTTGGAAGCATGCCTAGATTCACGGGCGGCATGAATGGAGGCGCGGACGGCAGGGCGAGCAAACGGATAGCGCATGAGGCAGCCCGGCAATCCATAGTTGTACTTTCGAATTGACTTGTTGCTGTTTCTATCCTATTTATAACATGTGGTTGAGAGGGCTGCATTTGTGGTCCGTTGGGCTGTGATAGCTCACTTAGCTGCATTCTTTTTAGTCGTGTTAGCGCCCATGGCGTCATGTTCATTCTTTA
>JBKQNN010000124.1:0-10486 GCA_052145975.1 Rhodomicrobium sp.
GAGGGGACGCCTTCTCAACGGCTGCGAGCGGACTCCCTCTCCCATGGGGAGAGGGCTGGGGTGAGGGGAGTGACCCCCGTTATGTTAGCGCCCATGCGGTCAAGCCGGGCCATGGCGCTGCGGGAAAGCGGCCGGTGCCTGGAGGAAGAAACGAAGCGGCGGTGCACAGGCAACCCTTCGCGAGAGACGGCCTTCTATTTGCCATGCCCGGCGCGCGCTGGCCCTCAAGGCTCGTGGCGCAGGCATTTTCATGCAAATAGTCCTCCTTGCATACTGTGGCCGCCGCATTTTTTAAATGATCGCAAACCAATATAGTCTGCCAATACATAGCCACGGGCTTGACTTTCTTCTTCCTCCGGCGCGCTGCCAAGAAAAAAGCATTCTGATAGAATATCGCACGTATGCGGACTAATAAGACATTGAAAACAAACAAATTACCAGTGCTTGCTGTTAACTAATTCCGCAACCCCAGATTGGGATTTGTGGTAAACCCGCGCAAGAATCTAATATTAACGGGTATTTTGGAATCGCAAAAATCGACCTAAAGTGGCAAAAGATTCGCAGAAAGACGGCGGCGGAAAAGATGGCGGGTGCGCATTAACCAACTGAAAATTTACTATGGTAGTGCGCTACGCCGCCCTCCAGCCAATATGTAAGAAGCCCGGGGCGTCAAGAGAGCGGCTGCGGCGGGAGGCATGTTACCGGAAGGACGCAATTCCTATCTTGCGTGCGGCGCTCTAAAATGAGAAGCCCTTCAAGTCAGAGCGTGGCAGAACCGGATATGAGCATTCTCGATAAGATCGTCGCCTACAAAAAGGAAGAAGTCGCCGCTGCGAAAGCGAAAGTGCCGCCTTCCGCGCTCGAAGCCCAAGTCCGCGCCGCGCCGGCATTGCGGGACTTCTTCGAAGCGCTCGGCCAAAAATGGGCGCGCCTGGAGCCTGGTTTGATCGCGGAGGTGAAGAAGGCCAGCCCATCGAAGGGGCTCATCCGGCCGGATTTCGACCCCGCCGCCATAGCGCGCGCTTACGAGCGGGGCGGGGCAGCCTGCCTATCGGTGCTGACCGACGGCCCCTCGTTCCAGGGCTCGCCCGAGGCGCTGATCGCCGCGCGCGAGGCCGTGTCCTTGCCGGTGCTGCGCAAGGATTTCATGGTCGATCCCTACCAGGTGGACGAGGCCCGCGCCATGGGCGCCGACTGCATCCTCGTCATCATGGCCTGCACCCCGGACGGCCTTGCGGAGGAGCTTTTCTGCGCCGGCCGCGAGCGGGATATGTCCGTCCTGGTCGAGGTGCATAATGAAAACGAGCTCGAACGGGCGCTTGCGCTCGATGCCTGGCTGATCGGCATCAATAACCGCGATCTGAACACCTTCGAGACGCATCTTGAGACGACGGAAAGGCTTATCGGCCGCGTTCCGCCGGGCCGGCTCGTTGTAGCGGAAAGCGGCATCTTCACACATGCCGATATTGCACGGCTGATGCACTGCGGCGCCGCCGCGTTCCTTGTGGGCGAGAGCCTGATGCGCCAAGCCGATGTGGAACGCGCCACCCGCGCCCTGCTGACGCTCGACTCCGAACCTGCGAGCTATGGGGTGTCCGTATGAGCGAGCTCAGCCACATCAACGCCAAGGGCGAGGCCACCATGGTGGACGTGGACGGAAAGGCCACCACATCCCGCACCGCCGTCGCCGAGGGCTATGTCTTCATGGCCGCCGGGACTTTGGCGCTGATCGAAGCAGGCGACGCGCCGAAAGGCGATGTGCTCGCCACAGCCCGCATCGCCGGCATCATGGCGGCCAAGAAGGCGGCTGAGCTTATCCCGCTGTGCCATCCGCTGGCGCTCACCAAGGTTGCCGTGGATTTTGGGCTTGTGCCGGAGCGCTCTTGCGTGCGCGTCGAGGCGCTGGCGAAGGCGACGGGCCAGACCGGCGTCGAGATGGAAGCGCTGACGGCTGTCGCGGTAAGCTGCCTCACGCTCTACGACATGCTTAAAGCGAAGGACAAGGCCATGCGCATCGACGGCATCCGTTTGCTCGCCAAAACCGGCGGCAAGTCCGGCGATTACTGCGCGGCCCCTGCCGGAACGGAGGCCTGATCGTGGCGCTGATGACGGTTGCGGAGGCAAGAGCCCGCATTCTCGACGGTGTAATGCCGCTGCCGGGCGAGAGCGTTTCGATTTACGATGCCACCGGCCGCGTGCTCGCGGAGGGGATGGCGGCCAAGCTTACGCAGCCGCCTTTCGACGCCTCCGCCATGGATGGCTATGCGGTCCACGCGGCGGACGTGGCGGCGGTGCCGGTCTCGCTGAAAGTCATCGGCGCTTCTGCGGCGGGCCACGGCTTTGCCGGCAAGGCTGGCTCAGGCGAAGCCGTCCGCATCTTCACGGGCGCGCCGCTGCCCGAAGGCGCGGACACCATCGTCATCCAGGAAAATACCAAGCCCGAACCGCCGGACGCAGTTACGATTTTCGAGGGGGCTCCCGAGGGCAGGCATATCCGCCGGCGGGGATACGATTTCGAGGCAGGCCACATCGCGCTTGAGGCCGGGACGAGGCTTAGCAGCCGCCACCTCATGCTGGCCGCCGCCATGAACCACGCCACCGTTTCGGTCAGGCGCAAGCCCGTGATCGCGCTGCTCGCCAATGGCGATGAGCTTGTGCCGCCTGGAGATACGCCCAAGCCGGGCCAGATCGTTTCGTCGATCCCAGCGGGGTTGAAAGCCGCCATCGAGGCTTGGGGCGGCGAGGCGCTGCTTCTGGACATCGCGAAGGACACGAAGGAAAGCATTGCGGCGCTGGCCGATGCCGCCACGGCTGCGGATGTGCTTGCGACCATCGGCGGCGCTTCGGTTGGCGAGCACGATCTCGTGCGCGGCACGCTTGAGGTAAAAGGCGCCCGCTTCGAGGTGCTCAAAGCCGCCTTGCGGCCTGGCAAGCCGGTCATGTTCGGGGTCATGGGCGCCCAGCGGGTACTGAGCCTGCCGGGCAATCCGGCCTCTGCGATGATCTGCGCGCGGGTGTTCTTGAAGCCGCTGATCGCGGCGCTGCTCGGCTTGCCAACCGATGAGCTGATGCACCAAGTGCCGCTCGCCGGCCCCATCGAGGCGAATGGCGACCGCGAGCATTATATGCGCGCCATCGCTTCAGGCGGCACCGTTTCGCCGCTCTCCGACCAGGACAGCTCGCTCGTCGCTGCATACGCCAGAGCAAATTGCCTCCTCGTCAGGCCCGCAGACGCGCCGGCGCTCCCCGCGGGCGCGCTCGTTCCAATACTCTCCCTCGATTTTTAACCCTTGTTGTTAATAGCCGGGCTTTTTCCTTGCGGAACTTAAAGAGAACTCTTATTGGTGTTCTTGGTTTGTACAATACTCCACAGCCAGCCGCCATTGGGGCTTTCATGCTGACACCTAAGCAAAAGCAGCTTCTTCTTTTTATCAACGAGCGCATAGAAGCGTCCGGCGTTCCACCCTCCTTCGACGAGATGAAAGAGGCTTTGGATTTGAAGTCCAAATCGGGCATCCATCGCCTCATAATGGCTCTGGAGGAGCGCGGCTTCATCCGCAGACTGCCGCACAGGGCGCGGGCGCTCGAAGTGATGAAAATGCCGGAGCGCGGGCGCGCGGCTTTCGAGGCGGAGAGGCGCGTGCGCGGCTTTATGCCCACGGTCATAGAAGGAACGAAGCGCTCGTTCGAGGAGAGCCTGCAAGCGCCGCTCCTTAGGGATCGCGAGGATGGCGGTGTGCAGGTGCCGGTGATGGGCCGGATCGCGGCCGGCGTTCCCAGGTCCGCGATTGAGGACCCGAGCCACGCCCTCGTCATGCCGCCCGAGTTTCTCTCGCAAGGTGAGCATTTCGCGCTGGAAGTGCGCGGCGATTCCATGATCGAGGCCGGCATCCGCGAAGGCGACACCGTCATCCTCAAAAAGACCACGAGCGCGGAGAGCGGCGAGATCGTGGTTGCGCTGATCGATGACGAGGAGGCGACGCTCAAGCGATTGCGCAGGAAGGGGCAGTCGATTGCCCTTGAGCCGGCAAACCCGGCCTTCGAAACGCGCATCTTTGGCCCGGACCGCGTGAAGATCCAGGGCAAGCTTGTAGCTCTGCTCCGTCGTTATTGACAGGCGCCCTTGTTGGCGTCATCCCGGATAACACCGATGCCGCTCGATTGCTTCCGCAGCCGTCATCCCGGAAACGCCGAAGGCGATATCCGGGATCGTTACAAATGCCGGCGTCCGTTACGATCCCGGATACGGCGCTTGGCACCGTTCCGGGATGACGGGCGCGGAACTACTCAACCGGATTCGGCATAAAGCCTCGGGCATTTCCGGGACGGTTGCGAACTATTCAGCCTGACCCGGAGTTATAACTATTTGCGAAGAGGGTTACGGCAGGGAACTACCGGCCGGTTTTTCCGTTCAACTAAATGTATACCGGAAAGGCCTTGCCTCCGGGTGCGAACGTCATAGGGATGAGATATATTTTTGCGTATAGTGCAAGGGAACCAGGAAACGCTTCATGGCAAATAAGGGCGATAAATCAGCCAAAAAGCCAGGGAACGCCGTAAGCACGGTGCCGTCCGTGCCGCTGCCGGCTTTCGAATCTCCGGAGCAGTTCACCGCGAACATTCTGCGCGCCTTCGAGCTGAGCGGCGAGATCGTGCGCAAGATGGTCGAGGATAGGGAGAAGCGCGACGGAGCCTTCACGGTTATGGGCGGCCTGGCCGATGCCCCGAAGCTGTTCGCGCCCATCGCGCAATACTGGATGAGCGAACCTCAGAAGTTCCAGGCAGCGCAGACGAAGCTGAACCACGACTTAATCGAGCTGTGGGGGCGCACCTACAAGCGCTTTCTGGGCGAAGAGGTCGCGCCGATGGTCAAGCATTCGCCCGGCGATCCGCGCTTCCAAGACCGGGATTGGACCGAGAATGCCTTCTTCGATTTCCTGAAGCAGGCTTATTTGCTGACTGGCCAATGGGCGGAGGAGCTGATCGAAAACGCCGCCACCGTGGATCAGCACACCAAACACCGCGCCCAGTTTTACCTGAACCAGATCGTCAGCGCCCTGTCGCCCTCGAACTTTCCTTTCACCAACCCCGAGGTGATCCGCACGACCTTCTCGACGGGCGGGCACAACCTCGCCAAAGGGCTGGCCCAGCTTTTGGAGGATATGCATCAGTCCGGCGAGTTGCTCCGCATCCGCCAGACCGATATGTCGGCGTTCGAAGTCGGCAAGAACCTCGCGATAACGCCCGGCAAGGTCGTCTTCCAAAACGCCATCATGCAGCTTATTCAATATTCGCCGGCGACAGAGACCGTTTACGAGATCCCGCTGCTGATCGTTCCGCCATGGATCAATAAGTATTACATCCTCGATCTGACGCCGCCGAAGTCGTTCGTTAAGTGGCTGGTGGATCAAGGCTTCACGGTTTTCGTCGTCTCCTGGGTGAACCCGGACGAGAGCCTCGCCGGAAAGACCTTCGAAGACTACATGCGTGAAGGCGTGTTCGAGGCCGCCGATGCCGTGCTCAAAATCACGGGGGAGCCGCAAACGAACGCGCTAGGATACTGCGTGGGCGGGACGCTGCTGGCGAGCGCGCTGGCCTACATGGGCGCGACCGGCGACGAGCGCATCCGCTCGGCGACTTTTTTGGCGGCACAAACCGATTTCAGCAAGGCCGGCGATTTGCTCGTCTTCATCGACGACGAGCAGCTCAAGGCGCTGGACGAAGTCATGGCAAAGGCCGGCTTCCTCGATGGCGCGCGCATGTCGGCCGTGTTCAACTCGCTGCGGCCCAAGGATCTGGTTTGGCCTTACATCGTCAACAACTACCTGCTTGGCAAGCAGCCTTTTCCATTCGACCTGCTCTACTGGAACGCGGACTCGACGCGGATGCCGCCCGCCAATCACAGCTTCTATCTGCGCGAGTTCTACCGCTACAACAAGCTTAGCCAGGGCCTCTTGAAGTTCGGCGGCGTGCCGCTGGACCTGAGCCGCGTGAGTATGCCGATTTACGAGCTCGCCACCAGGGAAGACCATATCGCTCCCGCCCAATCGGTTTTCATCGGCTCGAAGCTCTTCGGCGGGCCGGTGCGCTATGTGCTGGCCGGATCGGGGCATATCGCTGGCGTTATCAACCCGCCCGCCAAGCCAAAATATATGCACTGGATACTGGAGGACGGGGACATGAAGGCCCTGCCCACAGTTGAGGCGTTCATTTCCAGAGCGATGGAATTCGCGGGGTCGTGGTGGCCCGACTACAAAAAGTGGCTGGGCTCCCTTTCCGGCGGACAGGTTGCCCCGCGCGTTCCCGGCGGCGGCGCCTTCGAGCCAATCGAGGATGCGCCCGGCTCCTACGTAAAAGAATGATACCGGATCCGCTCGATTGCTTCCACAGCCGTCATCCCGGAAACGCCAACGGCGTTATCCGGGATCGTTACAAATGCCGGCGCCCTTTAAGATCCCGGATACGGCGCAAGCGCCGTTCCGGGATGATAGGTGCGGAACTATTCAACCGGATTTCGTATAACTAATTCTTCACCACGGCGGCGGTCTGCCCGAACAGCACCTTCTTGGCCTCCTCGCTCATCGGCGCAGATAACTGAGGGTTGATATCCTTCGCGAGCGCATAAGCCCGAACGGTCGCGGGGCGGCCTTTGATTTCCTCGAACCAGCGCTTCAGATGCGGAAAATCCTCAAGCTTCTGGCCCTGCCGCTCATAGGGCACGATCCAGGGATAGCAGGCCATGTCGGCGATGGAATAGTCGCCCGCGACGAAAGGCCGGGACTCCAGACGCTTGTTCAAGACGCCGTAGAGGCGGTTTGTCTCCTTCACGTAGCGGTCGATGGCGTAGGGAATCTTTTCGGGCGCATAGACCGAGAAATGATGGTTTTGGCCCAACATCGGCCCGAGCCCGGCCATCTGCCACATCAGCCATTCGAGCACCTGGACGCGCCCGCGCAGATCGAGCGGAATGAATTTGCCGGTCTTTTCGGCCAGGTAAAGCAGGATGGCCCCAGATTCGAAGATGGAGATGGCCTTGTTTCCGTCTTTTGGCTGGTGATCGACAATGGCCGGCATGCGGTTATTCGGCGATATAGCCAGGAATTCAGGCTTGAACTGCTCGCCTGCGCCGATGTTCACGGGGATAACCTTGTAAGGCACCCCAGTCTCTTCCAGAAACATCGTGATCTTGTGGCCGTTCGGTGTTGTCCAGTAGTAGAGGTCGATCATGGGGGTCCTTTCGCTTTGTGCGAAGAAACGTGAATGGCCCGCGGCTGAAGCAGCAGCGGGGCGGTCCACGAAGATCCTATAGGTATATCGGCGTGCCCCACGTTCAAGTTTCGCATAAGCTCCAGCTTCGCGGCAAGGTTAAGCGGCGGTGCAAGCCGTCCCGGCAATCCAAGTCTCGTAAATCTGCATGCTGCTTGGGTCGAAGGCGGCCATGTCTGCGCGGTAGCCGGGCGCCAGGCGGCCGAGCGAGCCATCGAGCCCCAGGAAGCGCGCGGGCCCGGCCGAGGCGAAACGCAGGGCCAGCGTGAGCGGCACTTGAAGCAGCTCCACGCAGTTTCGCACCGCTGTTGCCATGTCTAGCGCCGATCCCGCCAAGGCCCCGTCTGCCCTCACGCAGCGGCCCTGGCGAACCGCGATCTCCTGCCCATAAAGCCTGAAGCCGGCCTTATTCCCGCCTACGGGCGGCATCGCGTCAGTGACAAGCATCGGATGCGCCGCGCCGCGCAGCGCCAGCCGAAGCATCGCGGGATCGGCGTGCTCGCCATCCACGATCATGCCGAACCAAGCGCCGGGCGTCTCAAGCGCTGCCGCGATCGGCCCCGGATCGCGGCTCGATAGCTGACGCATTGCGTTAAAAAGATGGGTGAAGCCGGTGAGGCCCTCGGCCAGCGCGGCCTTGGTTTGCCGGTAATCGGCCATCGAATGCCCAAGCGAAACGCGCACCCCCGCCTTCGCGAGCGCGGCGATGAATCCGGCCGGCACGCGCTCCGGCGCCAGCGTCACCAATGTCACGCCCCTTCGCGGCGCTGTCAGCAGCTCCAAATCTTGTGCCGTTGGCGGGCGGATGAACGCAGGATTGTGAACGCCCGGCTTTTCCGGCGAAATGAACGGCCCCTCAATGTGAATGCCCGCCACGCTTGGATTTGTGGCGGCTGCCTCATCGGCCGCGTCAAGTGCTGAGCGCATCCCGTCTTGCCGGTCCGTAATCAGCGTTGGCAGGAGCGAGGTTGTGCCGGACTTCCGGTGCGCCGCCGCTATGGCGGCAATGCCGTCTACGGTTGGCTCGTCATTGAAGAGAACATCGCCGCCGCCATTCACTTGGCAATCGATGAAGCCTGGAGCGAGCCAAGCGCCCTCCGGCAACACCGTGGCCGGGATCGGCGGTGGCAGCTCGCACCGGGGAACAAGCCCGAGGATTTTCTCCCCCTCGATCAGCACCGCGCAATCGCGGTGGCATTCCTCTCCATCGAAAACAGTCGAGGCCACGACGGCGTGGCGGTTCGGCTCGCTCATGGCGCATTCCGTTGCATGGCGGCGCGAAGGCGCACCTGGAGGGTAACTCGCACTGAACGAGGGAATCGCCCCTCATCCTGTCCTTCTCCCCATGGGAGAAGGAACCCCTGAACTATCCGCAGCGAGAATTCTAGCGTTCCCTCTCCCATCCGCATCCGCTTGCGGATGCGGATACTCGAGCGGCAAGCTCGCCAAGGCGAGCTTGCTGGGAGAGGGACAGGGTGAGGGGCGATTCCCTCGTTCAACACACCATCCAGGTTCATAGGGTGCGCGTGACCTTATGCAAATGGCGGGGCTGGCCGGCGTCCATGCCGAGCGCGTCCGCCAGCCGGACAATCATACAATAAAAACTCTGGATCAGGCACACCGCATCCGTTTCCGGCTGGTCCGGCGCGAGTGCAGGCAGCACCCCGCTCGCGGCCTCCGGCGCGCTTGCGAATAGCGCCGCGCCTTTCCCGCGCAAGTCCGCCGCCAGGCGCTGCATACCTTCTGCCGCCGCATCCGTAGGCATGAACATAAGGATCGGATAGTGCGAGGACACCAGCGCCACGGGGCCATGCATGAATTCCGCACCGCTGAACGCCTCGGCGTGCAAATTGCAGGTTTCCTTGAGCTTAAGCGCCGCCTCGCGAGCAATCGCGAGCGTGGGCCCGCGCCCGATGGTAACGAGGCTCTGCGCGCCGGCAAGCGCGCTCACCGCACCGCTCCAATCCAAATCGCTAGCCGCGGCAAGCCGGTCCGGCAATCTCCCAATCGCCGCTTCAAGCCCGGCGTTTCCCGTCCAAGCCGCGGCCAGCCGCAGGAGCGCGGCCAGCGTCGCCACAAAGGTCTTCGTCGCCGCGACGCTCAGCTCTGGCCCTGCGCACATGGGCAGCACCAGATCGCAATGCGCCGCAAGCGGACTTCCGGTGTCGTTCAAAATGGCGGCGGTCAGCGCCCCCGCCCTCTTCGCGGCGGCCGCCGCCCCGACGAGGTCGTCGCTTCTCCCGGACTGCGAAATTGCCAGGAAGAGCTGGTCTTTCAGGCGAAGCTCTTGCCGGTAAACGCTGGCAATATTTGGCGCGGCGGCGGCAACGGGGATGCCCAGATACCGCTCGATCAAGTGCTTGCCGAAGGTCGCGGCGTGAGCCGAGCTACCGCGCGCGCAGGTAACGGCAACAAGGGGCGGACGGCTCTTGAGCCGGGAAGCAAGCTCCGCAACTGGCTGCGTCAAGCTCCGCTCCTGCCTTCGCAGCGCCTCGGGCGCTTCCCGTATCTCCTGCACCATCCGCGCTTCAAAGTCCGTCATACAGCCACTCCAAGAGTGTTTAACACAGGGTTGCCGTGGCCGGGCTCAACCCCGCATAAGCTGAGGCTGCGCCAACATGGAAAAGGCGGCGGGCATGAAGGCTGCCGGCACGGCATTGAATAATACCGAATCCGGTTGATTGCTTCGGCAAAGACCCCCTCACTCTGTCTCTCTCCCCGCAAGCTCGCCTTGGCGAGCTTGCACTTCTAAGTGTCCGCATCCGCAAGCGGATGCGGATGGGAGAGAGGACCCTAGAATTGCCGCTGCGGAAAATTCAGGCGTCCCTTCTCCCCTCGGGGAGAAGGACAGGATGAGGGGGGACTTCGCGAAGCAATCAACCGGATTTCGCATAAGAACGATACAGCTATGGGAAAAGAGCCACTCTGCGTAAAAATGGGTGTGCTTGAATACAAAAAGGGGGTATCTTCAGGCCCTCGGTACGGCTAAGCTTATGACCCTGCAAGGAAAAGGAGTGCATGATCGGCGCGTGGCTTCCTAGAGTTGTGTTCCTGCTTGGCGCAGTCTGCTGCGCGGGAAGCGGTGCGCGCGCCCTCGACATCGCCTCCCTCGATACTGCGACGCCTTCCGCCTGGATCGTCGATTTTGGCGGCTACGGGGTGCTGGAGCCACTTTACGAGGGCTCGAAGCACTACACCCTGGGCTTCAAACCGCAGATCG
>JBKQNN010000125.1:0-27107 GCA_052145975.1 Rhodomicrobium sp.
ATGATGCCCTGGGCCTGGAAAGCTCGCCAAGACGCCGCCCGCGTCACGACCGCCGTCGCCGCGTAACCAGCTTCAGCACGTCGCTGCTACCGCCAGCCAACACCCCGGGCGCATCTCGGAGGCGTACCCTTCATCTGGCCGAGATCAGCGCCCAAGTCGCGCCAGGCTCCATCGCCGCGCTGATCTGCGACGGCGCCGGCTGGCATCAGAGCGGAGGCGCGCTCGAACTGCCCGACAACATCGTTCTCGTGCCCCTGCCGCCCTATTCTCCCGAACTCAACCCAATGGAGAACGTCTGGGAATTTCTGCGCGCCAACAAGCTCTCGGCGACGGTGTGGGACAGCTACGATGAAATCCTCGACGCCTGCGCCAAAGCCTGGAACTGGTTCGTCCACGACACAGACCGTATCAAGTCCATCGGCACCCGCGATTGGGCGACAGTCAATGTCTAGGGCGGTTGGTATAACCGCGGAGAATTAGCACTGCGTCGGCGATGGGGAAGACATCGGTGCCTCCGTGTATCGCCCGCCTTGACGCGAGTCCGCATCGGGCAGCCGGGAATGGTAGTGAACCAAACCCGGATGTTTTCCTTGCGCTATGATTTCTCAAACGAGTGGTCGATCTTTGTGATAACGGCGAAAATTTCACTATAATCTAACGAAAGGATATTTCCCATACTCAGTCCAAAGCGCGCAGAATTTGGCAGTCGATCTGAGACGCTCTTCGCAGACGTTAGTGGTTAAGTAAATTCGCTATCCCTTCCGCCGAGCGTACAGGATCCGTTTGCCTAGCGACAATGCTTTCATGACCCGCGAATAGATCAGCAAGCCTTCCCGGTCTGGCAATACCATTATGGCCTGTAATGTTTCAATTGGCGAGCAAGCGGGTGAGCTCTTCCTCGAAGACTCCCCGGAATCGTCCTGCCGGGCTGTTCGGACCTAGGCGGTGTGTGACCTGGGTCACAGCCGAATGTCTAAATCCAGCGGGACCGGCCCCCGAGCAGCTGTGACAAGGAACGGACACAGGGAAGTCCGCAACGTAGGCTCAGACAATTAACATCCTCAGCTATCATACCAAATTTTCTTCAATTTCGCTGGTAGATCCTGAAATTCCGCCTGTGCAAGAGCCGAGCGCAACAGCAACTTTCGATGCCTCCCGAAAGGAAGCGCGTCAACTATCATGTTGCGAATCCAATCCGGGATTGCGATCCTTAACTTTTCGCCAACAAGCTTCATTTCCCCGAGGGACACTGAAGCCTTACCGCTTAAGGCTCCAAGCGCCTCAGCTGATATATCGAGTGACGCTCCAGCTGACAATGTCGGTGTGAAAGTCATGCCCCATTTGGGGTACTCGCCTTTCAGCCGATGTTCCGCTTCCAAGCGCACCTCTTCGATGTCGCGTTTGGCTGCGGTCGCATATGTCCCGTCGCCGAGAGCGCTACGTAATTGCGTAAACCACCTCCGGTATGCCTTGCCTGCCCCACTTTTACGAATTTCAATAGCCCTTGGTAAAATGTCTGTTACGCGGGTAACTGGGGGATCCCGACGGAGAACAATGTCGGCCAGAATACTTGGCAGAGCCGGCAGTTCGGAAAACCGCGCAGCGCTATCAGCTCTCAAACAAGTCTCTTTCAGCGCTATGAAAAGCTCCTCCTCGCGATCATTAAGGGTTACGCCCTTCAACCCGTCAGGCTTTGTGGCTGCGAGAAAGAGCTGAGAGCGTCTGTCCTGGATGACGTGGTCGGCATCCGCTGCCTGCGCATATGCGCCGAAGATCAGTCCGCCAAGGAGGAAGCGGGCCAAAGGCAGCCGGTCAGTCGGAACCCGCAATTCACCCAGACTTGGCTTCCAGTCATATTGATAAGCGGCCAACTGGCCTAAAATTTCAGCCTCGGCATCCTTGGAAGGGGAATCGAAATCAAGCCTTCGGAGGTTCTTCCAGGCCGCGTTCCTAATTTCCTGATAGGGCTCTTTGGCGACATGAACAGTGATAACGAGATCCTTGGCATGACGGTGCAAAAGCGCAACTATATTATAGTCGGCCACTTGCCACATCGACTCGTCTTGATGAAAGGTCTCAAAATAGGCTATCAGCGGAATTGCTGGCCGGGTCATGAGCATATTAAAAAAAGTGAGTAGGCCGTGAAGGTTTGTCTCGATCGTTTGCCAGACTATGTCTTCACCAAGCCTCGAACATCCGCTTTTCCCATTGAGGAACAGTTCGGCTGTCCGGATTATCATTGGGTCGGGAACACAGTCCAGCTTGTCGGAAAATTTCCTCCACTCCGCCCGACTATTTTTGGTAATAGTAATTTCGGTCATGCTCGTGACTCCATTTCGCACGAAGGCCCTAAGTTGATGTACTATCACAACTCTTGGGGTTGGGGAAGGTACCCGTATTGAAATGCTTCATGGAGTTTTTAAACGCGAATTAAAGTCGTTCTTTCGTCCAAAGTTCCCGACTAAGCACTCCTTCCTCCGCGCAGCACACCGTCACGGTGGCATATCGGCAGAACAGATACACCTTCAATATCTCGCCCAATTCGGTAGGGAAGCCGAACAGCACTTCGCAGTCATCGGCGTCACGGTGAAATGGGTGCAAGTCAACGTCGATTTCTCCGGTGTATAGCCGTGGCCATTCTGCCGCAGCATAGCATGTAAATTGTCGCAGCTCCCTCTCCTCGCCGCGCTGCCGGAAGCCCACTTGACAGAACGCTGCAGACTGCGGCTCGGGACACGGGCAACCCTCGGCTTGCCAGCACCTATCCTCGGCCATCTCCGCAGTTTCAAACATCAACGCGAATTTGATCAGGTAGATCTCTGGGTTGCCGGGTAGATAGGGCAGGAACTTGCGTCGTATCCGGGTGGCAAGATCGCGCGTCGGCAACCTGTTTTCGGAGCCACGGCGGAACAGTTCCCACGCATCGGGGAAATCGTGCCGCACGTCGAAGAACGCCCAGCCATCGCCAGGCAGCCGCCCCCGACATGCAGCCATCCCTGCGGTGCGAAGCATCTCCCCGCCCTCCCGCGCCGTGTAATTCATATGCAGCACTGCATCGGTCATGGTGTTCGGGTCAAAGTAGTTGTTCTCGGGCGGCAGCTCGACGCGCCAGCGGCTGACCGCACCCATGTATTCAAACGGCAGGTAGCGCGGGTCGCTGAAACTGAGCTCGAACATTCCTGAATCGTTCTGCCCACTCGATGTCGCCACCGCCTCGCGCGCGCCGTAAATTTTTACCATCCGCGGATCGTCGGGGCACAGCGTGTAGCCATCGGCCTCACCCGGCAACTCCGTGCAGCAACTTGCGAGTTGCGGGCAGCAGCAGTCATGCGTCGGCGGGCTCAGTCGCGGGTCGATCCGCGTCACGCTGTTGAGCAGGGTGAGGCGGCAATGCACCCCGGTATAAGGCCCGGTCACGCACGGGATCGTGAGGGTAACGTTACGGATACGCCGCATGTAGTGGCCAGGAAAATCTTGATCGAACATCCATTCGGCGAGCTCGATCTCGCATGCGCCCTTATTGCGCAGACTCAAATAGTCGAGAGGGAAGGCCAAGCGTAGCGAGATATGCTTGGTAAGTTCGAACTCGCGGATGTTCTCGTCGAAATAGGACTTCTCCATGTGTCGCAGGGCGCTTGAGAGCCGCTCGCCGGCCATCAGCCCGTCATGCAAGTCATCCCAGGTGCCGGGCGGCAGGAAATGCCGGGTGGTATGCCCGCGCTCCAAATTGAACGCGTGCTGCGCTTGGCGGGCCGCATGCAAGGCCAGGTCGTAGGTCTGGTAATAGAGAGCGGCCGCCTCGCGTTGCAGATACAGATACAGATCGTGGCTGGTGAACTTGTCGCGCAGAAAATTCTGCACCTCGGCGGCGTTCTCCATCTGTCGCTGATGGGCGTTCAACTCCACCAGCACCTGGTCGCGGCGTTGCTGTGCGCCCAGTATCTGCCGCTCGGCCTGCTGGATCTCGATGGTCAGGATCTGCGTCTGGTGCACCCATTCGGCGAGGCGGCGGATCCAGCCGGCCTCGGTACTGTCGAGCGATGCGTTCTCGCTCTGGATCTGCGCCTCGTTGTTGATGATGCGAGCGATCGCGGCGAACATGCCGCCGAGCTTTGTGCCAAGGGGAAGCCAGGAAATCGCGACCGGGCTGCCCCCAAAACCGGCGCCGCCGACCACAAAGTCCGGGATTAGACTCAAGCCTTCGCCGATCCCCTCGATGACGTTCGCTGCGGCATGCAACGAGAGCGCTGAATTCATGAGGCTTTCGTACTGGATCTCGTCGTTGATCAGGCCTCCCGGTCCGGCATTGATCAGGCCGGTATAGTAGATCAGGTTGGCTTGGCTCACTGCCTTGGTCTTCTGCAGCGACTCGATCTGCCAGTCAGCATCACGCCACTGGTCCTTCTTCGCCGCCAGCCCGATGGTGAGCAATTCTCTCTCATGCCCAGCCCGCATCGCGGCGAGGTACTCCGCATCGCCCTTCTCGAAGGCGCCGAGCAATTCGGCGCCCAGCTCCTGTACCTTGCCGGCATATTCCAGTGCCTTCTGGATTAGGAACGTGAAGCGATAGGGGCTGGGCGGATGGCACCACGCCTCATCCTCCGCGCAGGGGTCGAGATTGCTGCGCCAGCCTTCACGCCACGGAGCGTCACCGAAATAGGGCATGTCGCGGCCGACCTGGCCGTTTCGCAGTCTGTGCGTGCTAAGGTCGTGGTGGATCAGTGCGAGCCGGTCCTCGACGATCCCGTACAGGTCAAGCAGCCGCGGGTTTAGCGGCGGGGTGGCAGCTGTGAAGGCGCTGATCGCCGGCGGGTTCGCAGGCGGCGCGAGCGTCACCGCGCGCGGCCTGCTGCCCAGCACCATCCGCGCCGTGTCGAACAGGACGCGAGCCTGTGCGAAGGCTTCCGGTGAATGCCGGCGGCGCATCATCGCATGGCCCCATTCGACCAGCGTCTCCAGATAATGCAGGACGACGGCACGATGCTCGGCCTCGGCGCAGGAGATATCGGTGCTGTCGCAACAGGCGCCCGGTGCTGCCGGCTGCTGCTGCTGGGCGACGGCTGGTTGCGGCGCGTTGCCCGCCGCCCGCGGCGGCGTGGCCGGTTTGCAGTCGATCCAGGTGCAATCATTGGTGAGCGGGTCATAGGCCAGGCGGTACCAGCGCAGCGCGGCCTCAAACCGGCAGTGGGTCCGAAGCCACTGCGCCACCGTCAACGCGGGCGCAAAATTCGACAGCGGAAACGCTGGCTTGCCCAGTTCCACGTAGGCAAAATACGGATACGAGGGTAGCTCGCCGGCAAACGGCGTGACGTTCGGCGGCGGAGCCACCTGCGGCATCACGAGCGCCCCGTCCCAAGCGAGATCGTAACGGAAACCCGGCGACGGGCTGCTGGCGTTTCCCTGCGGGCTCTGGCCGCCGGTGACGCTGAAGAACAGGGAATCGACACTCCGGCCCTCGAACACCAGCGCGGGCGTCTGTCCGGTGGACACCGCAACTCCCAGATGCGAGCGCCGCGTCTGCTGGAACACCCCGGCATGAACGCGGCACCAGGCCAGCCGCACCATCGGCAGCGGCGCCCAGGCGAGCAGTGGCGGCAGTTGCGTCGGGTCTTCCCAATAAGCCGATTGCTGCTGCGACGGGTCGTAATAGTCGTCCTGGAAGCCGTACTGATAGCCGTCATTGCTCTCCGACGGCGGCGGCGTACTCGGCAGCGGGGCGCTGTCATAGTATTCGCCGTCGACCAGCCAGAAGTAATATTCATCGATTCCGGCGAGGTGCTCGCCGCCACATTCCTGGCAGCAACTCACGCACCCCGGCCCGTCGCCGTCATGCGGGGCGAACGGCGTGGCAGCCGCAGGCACGCCCGCGGCAGCGACCCGAACGAAGTTCTTTCCGAGGCGGATCGCCGCCTGCATCCAGAGCGGCAGTTCGGTCGCCGTGCTGCCGCCAGCCGGCTGGGCAGGGGGTGGGGGTGTCGGCGTGATCGCGGCCAGCCATGAGGGTCGCGCGTCGCGCTCCGGTGTGCCAATCAGGCCGAGGCCCTCGACGGGTGGTGCAACGGGTGCTGTCAATATCCGCAATGTGGCCGGCTCACGCGCCTGCGCGATCTGAAGCCCGTCATGCGCCGGCACGGATTCGTCTGGCCACCATTCCAGCCCGCCCGGCACGGCGCAGGTCAGCGCCGCACCCTTCAGCCTGTCCTCCAGGAAGCGGAATGCCGCCACCTGCCTGGCCTTCCCAAGTTCCTCCCACTCCAGCCAATTCTCCTTGTAGAGGTGCCGGCGCTTGCACGCCTGCCAGACTTCGAAGGTGGCGAATTCGCGGTCCCACATCCAGGCGAAGTCGCGGGTGACGGTCCACCCCGGCTCCAGGCCCAAACGGGCGCGGCGGATAAACGCCTGCGCCGCGCTGATCGCGTCATCGATCCGGCTGGCGCGCTCGGGCAAACCGGCTTGCACGTCCAGCAACAGAAGATCGCTCAGTTCCTGCGGCGCTGTCGCGTAGAGACCGGCCTGCCACGGCAGCGGGACGCGGTTGTCTTGGCACAGATAGGCCAGCAATGCGTCGCGCCCGCGCCGCCGCAGCCCGTCATTCAGCCGCTTGACATCTTCATAGCGTCGCGGCTTGCCGTTATCGAATGCCCCGGCCAGCACGAAAGCGAGCAGGTTGGCGTTGCCGGTCTGCGTTTCCGCGGTCATCACCACACTCGGATCGTCGGCGGCCCAGAGATCGGGCCGGATATCAGCAAGCTTCCCCGAAGCGAAGTGCCTTCGCATCGCGCCGAGCCAGCGGTCCGCATGCCAAGCCCGAATCACCCAGCGCTCGTCGAGGAAGTCGGTGTATTCGAGGCGATACACTGGCGCGGCCTGGGTCACGAAATAGCGCAGCTCCAGAGGCCAATTGGGCGGCGCGATGCCGATCTGCTGGAGCAGATAGGCCGGGTCGGCCGGCCGCTTCTCCGCCGCCTCCTGGAAGATCCGCCAGACCTCCCGTCCGTCATGCCGCCCGGCCGCCCCGCGCATGACAGCGTAGTCGAACAACCGCTCCCACCAGTCGAACAGCGCCTGAATCCGTTGTGGAGACGGATTGGTGCGTTGGTCGTTTGTCGGAGCAACGTAGTCATCGCGCACCGGCAGATAGTTGAAGTCGAACTGCGCCAGCTGCTGCGCGAACCGAGCGCCTGGAATGGGCTGGAAATATCCCGCACCGGCGAACACCGACGGCTCCATCAGTATGGTGCCGAGCTCGGAGGGCGCATCGGCGTGCGGCAAGGCCGACAGCCCCAGGCGATGGCTGAACAGCATCGCCTTGAAGGCACGCTGATAGGTGCGGCGAATATCCCTCAGCGAGCCGGTATAGAGCTGCGCCAGAAACTCGTTCGCGCCGGGGCTCACGGGCGCTAGCCCAGCGCCAAGCGTCGCGCTCTTGTCAATCTGGAACAGCCGGTCGTGGGGGATCTCGATCTGCTGGTGCCGACTGTCCGGCCCCTTATACTTTATCTGAAAACCGGTTTGCACCGGCCCGACCTGGTCGGCACTGGCAAACAGCGGAGCTGGTTGGGTCAGGGATAAGGTGATCTCGTATGCGCCCCGTCGCAGCGTTTCCTCCCCGAAACGTCGATCCGTTTCGCCCGGCCAGGTGTGGCTGAGCAAGGTCCAACTGCGCGGACCGCGCTTGAGCACCAGCCGCCAGCTCCGACCTGTCGCGGCGTCGTAGTTGGGCGGCTCGCCCTGTGGTGTCCAATCGCCACCTGTGAATTCGTAATGGCCCTCCTGGTCGATCAGCAGTGCACCGCGCCAGGTCACGGTGAAGCCTTGCGCGCCGCCCAGCCACTCGTGCGAAAGATCTTTCTGCAGCAAACCGTTATGCACCGCGACGAATGGCCCTTGCCCGGCCGCGAGGGGCGCGGCCAGCGATGGCAGGACGCACGGCACCGGGCAATTGCTGCGGTCCCGCTCGCGGTCGAAGCCGCCAAGCCCGCCGCCCGGCTCGCGCCACACCACGCCGCCGCCGGCCACGCTGTACTCGCCCACGAGTCCCGTGCCGGCCAGCGCCAGAAGGGCTGCCAGCGCGCCGCCATTGGGCGCTGTCCAGATGAGCGCCGCATGAGCGCCGTTGGAATTCTCCCACACCGGGGTTGGGTCGGCGGCGGTCGGGGCCAGGAAATTCTCGTCCGCGGCGAGGTTGCGCAGCATCATCGCTGCCACCGCCTCGCCATGCTCCTGCGGCCCGCCGCAGGCCACCGCCGCATGGCTGGCCAGATGCGCCGCGATGATCTTTATGCGCGCGTGGCACAAAGCGAATTGGTGGCGGAACCACCGGAAGCGCTCGTCCCCGGCGTGGCCTTCCACCATGCGGGCCTGCGCCTCGTGAAAATCTGTGAACAGCAGCGCGAATTTCGCAAGCAACGCGCGCGGCTGGAAATACAGGTCCTGGATTGCCTGCTGTTCGGGGTCAGTGAAATCATGGCCGCTTTCGAGCCGTCGCAGCACCGCCGCATCGCTCATTGGCAATGCCGCGGTCAGTTGCGCGGCGCCGGAATCATACTGGAATGGTCCACCGGGCGGGGTGTTCCAGGCCGGCAGCGAGGTGTCAGCCGCGTGCAGCGGACTGGAGAAGAGCGCCGCCGCGGGATCGACATGGGTGCCGCTGTGATCCAGCACGCGGGCGAAAAAATGCTGTCCGAACGACAGCACATCGGCCGCCGCGAAGCCGAAATCGGTTTGCAGCACGGCGGCAATGCGTGGCCAGGTCCAGGCCTCCAAGTCCTCTTCAGTGCACGCCGCCGCCAGCAGCTTTCGACGCAGCTCCCATAGCGTGTGAGCATGATCGTGCTCCCGCGTAGGATCCGTCTCCGGCAGATCGAGCGGCCGTACCATCGCATCGGCCTCGTCTTGCAGCGGGAACGGCGAGCCGCGCCCGGCCGGCCCGTCGACCGTAAAGAGATAGATCAGGTCTTCAAGGCTGAACGGCGAAGCATGAATCTTCGCCAGCACCTCGGCGAAGCGGAGCGTATGGGTCGGGTGGGCGTGCCAGTTATTGGTCGGCGAGGCCGGATCGAACCCGGCCAGGCGGGACAGCGGGTCGAGGTGATTGGTCAGGGCCTCGACGAAGGCACGGTCGCGGCGCGAACCATGGTGCCGGCCCGCATGGTCGGCCACCCCGAGCACGAACTGCCGTTCCGCCCAGCCCCGTGTCGTCGCGGGCGGCTGCACCCAAAGCGCCAAAAGCTGGCTCCGGTCGGCATCCGCTGCATTGGCCGGCGGCGGGTTCGCCGGGTCGCTCAGCGCTAGGCGGAAGTCGTCGCGCAGCATCTGGAAGGCAGCGAGCTGGCGGATGAAGTCGGGGTTGAGGGCGCCTCCGATAAAAAGCTCCAGCACGTCGCAGATGTCCCGAAGCTCATTGAAACTGTAACCGCAGCAGCAATGCTCGCGCAGCTTCCGCCAGAGCCGGATGAATACCGCGAGCTTCAACAGTCCGAGCTCAATTGGCTGCTCCCGCGGAAAAGTAATCACCAACTTATCCAGGCAGCACGGTTCGCAGATCGGAAAGCCGCCTTGGCGCTGGACGGGGTCGCGATCATCTCCGCCGCTGCTGCCAAATGGCACGTAACCGCTTTTCCACAGCTCGATGAACTCGCAATAACTCAAGCAGGTGAGACGCAGGAACTCCGGCACCTGCAGCACCGTTTCGGTCCACTTGTCAGGCTCACGCGCGGCCGCGTATCCATAGAGCTGCCAGACCGCGACGCCATTGCCTGCTGCAACGGCATTATTCGCAACTAGCGGGTCAGGCTGTCGCTGATCGTCGCTCACGCACGGATAGGCTGGCTGGCCGTTGAACAGCAGCCGGTATTCCTGCGGCGTGATCCC
This sequence comes from Rhodomicrobium sp., assembly GCA_052145975.1. Taxonomy (GTDB): domain Bacteria; phylum Pseudomonadota; class Alphaproteobacteria; order Rhizobiales; family Rhodomicrobiaceae; genus Rhodomicrobium. Next base: position 9,874 of record JBKQNN010000125.1, read on the forward strand.
GAGATATTCGATCGCGATATCGATTCGCACCGGATACCGCCAGAGATAGTCCCAGAATCCGAGCGGCTGCAGCCCAGGGTCGAGCACGAACTCGGTGATGCACCGGCGGAAGCTGCGCATCTCCTGGAACCTGCAGCTCCGTAGCCACGCCACATAGCTGCGATTGACGTCCAGCGCCTGCGAGTACGGCAGCTGGCAAGACGAAAAATCCACCTCAAGTGCGTTGTACACCGCCGGCGTCACGGCGGCGTTGGCCGGGAGTGGCGTTGCCGGCGTCGAATATTCCGGGAGTGCCCCGAACAGGGTCGCCGGATCGTGACAGGTATCGCGATTGGGCGGGCATGGCGTTTCCACGCACAGCGTGAAGCCCGCCAGTTCGTCGGCGCTGGTATTATATACCACGCCGGCCGGTTGCGTGCCGGGCGCGGCAATCACCGCCGCACCTAGGGCCTCCAGATTCTCGTTCACAATGTCCACCAGCGGCAGAGGCGTCTCAAGGTTGGCGCATGTGGCGAGGAGAGTTCCTAGCGGACCTCGGCGCTGTGCGAGCACTGATCCAAGCGTCGGCGGTGGGAAAACCGAAATTGCGCTCTGAGATTGCAGAGCTGATAAGGCTTGGAAATAGAAAGCGTCACGTTGCTCCTTCCCCTCCGGCTTACCCGCCTTTTCCCACAACAGCTCGGCATGGAATTCTATCTTGTCTTCCTCGGACTTACTGCGCGATGACGGCGGCTTGGGAAATGGATCGCCGCAGCTCGAGCGCTCCGAGAGCTTCAGCATCTCGCTGAAATAAGCCACGGGGCCAAGCGGCGAGAGGCAGGGCGGTGGGATGCAGTTGGTGAGCGAGCCGTCCGGATTGATCGGCTTGAACGTACCCCCGCCGGCTTGTCCCCCAGTCGGGTTTCCGGACGTGGCCTTGTTGTAGATCGCGGTGCCAGCGGCGCCGTAGGCGACCGTGCCCGTGATAGCCTGCTGGAATTCGGCCGCGGTAAGGGCGGCGATCTCTGACGCCGAACGGAAGCCGCAGGCGTAGAGCGCCTCTACCAGCGAGAAACCCAGCACACCGGTATTGGGCGAGGGCGCGGCGTTCGCAAGCACTGGGTAGCCGGCGCTGGCGACGAGGCCGCAGAGCGCGTCGATCGTGGTGATGGCGCCGACGAGCCACGCCTGCGCCCTGGGATCGGCGAAGACCACGGCCGCCGCCGTGCCAAGCGCCGCCGCATTGGCGATCCCATTTCCGAACGCGTAAGGCGGGTTACCAGCGTTGGCCGCGTTATAGGCCGTGATGCAGGCGCCCAGCCAGTCGGTCGAGGGCATCTGGAGCTGCGGCAGGCCGCCGCCGGCCGCTGCCGCTGTGACATTTGGCGTGAAATGGATGTTGGTCAGGGCCGGGATTGTCGCCTTGACCGGGATGGTCGACTGGGCGCTGTTGCCGATCGTGACGGTCGGCGGGGTTGCCGCGCTATTGATGGCCGTGATGATGGTTCCGGCCGGGATCGCGGGCTGCGGCGGATTCCCTGGCGTCCCAACAGTCATCACCAGACTGCTGACGGACATCCCGATAGCGAGGTTGTTGACAGAGGCGAAAGTCAGCGTACTGCCGCCCGAGAGGGTTTGCGCGCTGGTGGCAAGATCGATTGCGCTGATCGTTCCGATCTCGGTTACCTGAAAGAATTGGCGCACTGCCTGGATGAAGGCGGCGATGCCAGCCGTCGTACCGCCCGGCGTGGGCGGCAGCCAGGTCGGGTTGGTCTTGAACAGCGTGGTCCATTGAGCGGCGGTATAACCTGCGAGGGTGGCCAGCGTCGGCGGCGCCAACTGCGCGAGAATCTCGATGCCCAGCGCGGTCTGGAACGGAGCCGGAATGATATAGCCTTGCGTGAGCGCGGAGAGCACCAGCCCCAGAACAGCCTGCGGCTGAGCCGCCGCTGCGCCCGGCCAGAAGATCGCCGTATCGTCCCCTGGCTGATAGCCCTGGCTGCTGGTCGGAAACGCAAGCCAGGACTGGATCAGCGCCGGCAACTGGGCCAGCACGGGTGCGGCGCCAGCAAAGGCCGGCGTGAAGGTGATGGCGGCGCCCGCGGGCACGCTGTTCAGCACCGGCGCCGACAGCGTTACGGTGGTGGCGGTCGGTGCGGACGAAATAGTGGCGCCGGCGGCGATGCTGGGGCCACTCACGAGCATCAACTGGGCCAGCCCCGCCGTGCTGGCGAAGGTCAGGCCGCTGCCCGCCGCCGTCATGGCGCTGGTCTGCAGGGTGATGGCGCCGAGCGGCGCGAGTGGCGTCGCGGAGCCGGCGGGCACGCCGAGCGCAGCCATTCGCCGGGCCGCCTGCGCGGAATTGACCGCGGGCGCCCCTGTCGTGACAAACGTCTCCGCGTCCGTGATCGCGCCGATCGAAATCGCGCTGGTGAGTTGCGACAACAGATGCGGCAACTGGTCGCCGGTGGCCAGGGCATACCGCTGCGCCGCCGCCATGCTGCTAGGCAGCGTATTGCCGAGACCATAGAAATATGCCGCCGGCACGCCGAACCCAGCGGGCGGCGCGAGGTTGCCGGCGCCGACGCCAATACCGGTCAGAATTACCTCTGTCTCGCTGCTCGGCGCGTTGCTCGGCTGCCCGGGATTGGCCGGGATTGTCAGTAGCACCTGAGTTGCCGCCAGGCTGAGCTGCTCGCAGGCCACTGCCGCCGAAAGCGCGTAGATGAAAGTCGCCAACTGGTTCGCATTGGCATTCGTCGCGGCGTAGTAGGTTTTCAGCTTCGCTTCGAATTGCTGGCGGTCGCCTTCGTCCTGGTTTGCCGAGTTGCCGCTGGCGAGCAGGCTGCCGTCATTTGGCGGAGTGGTGTACAGCTCTTCGAGCGGGTCTGGTGGCGTCGGCAGCGCCGGCTCTTGGCTCCAGAGAATCTCGTTGGCGATGTTTTGGCACTGAGCGACGCTGAGGGCCGCGAGATTGAAGGCGAAGTTGACCGCCCCCGAGACCGCCCCCGAGGGTTCTTGGTTAAGCGTGACGGTGGTGCCGCTAAAGCCGGTGACGACCGTGCCGGCGGCAATACCAGTGCCGGTGACCGTCATGCCCGGGGTGATTCCTGTGGTGCCGGCCGGCACGGTCAGTTGCGTGGCACCCGGGCCCGCGGTGGTGGGTGCAACGGCGAGCGGCCCGCCGGGATCTTTCGCCAGCACCGCGTTCACCGCCGTCAACAGCGCATCGAAGGCCGGCGGCGCGCCGTTGGCCGGCAGTTGCAATGTCAACGGATTAGCCGCCGAAGGCGCCACCGGCAAAGAAATGTAAATATTGGGCGTCAAAGTTGACCAGGGATCCGATGCGGAACTTCCTAGCCAGGTGCTCAAATCGGTCGCGTTCCCGCTCGGCAGCGTGAGGTCATAGTAGCTGGTGAAGCTGGGTGTCGTCTGGCTGGCCCATTGCACGGCGAGCTGGATGTTTTCGAGCGGTGCGACCGAGTTCACCTCGATCACCGCCGTCGCGACCGATTCGAGGGTGTAGACATCGGTCAACAGGTTTGAATTGAAACCGAAGTCGACCTGCTGGACGAGCCCCGTGGTCGTGCCGTTTGGGTACGGAGGCGGGAGCACGGACACGTAATTCGGCGGCGAAGCGCCATCGGAGGTCCAGAAGCCTGCAGGGGTGATGGCGTTATAGGCGACCGAGCCGATGCTGGGGCCGGCCGGCTGGCTGCCCGCGGTCGCGAAATCAAGCTGGTAGGCGGTGATGGTGAGCCCGCCAAGCGGGGCGAGATAGTCGTTCGCGAAGGTTTCCGCGTCCACCGGCGTCTGCGGCACGATCCGGACCACGAGGTAATTCGGCATCTTCCGTCTCCTGTGAATCGCGTTGCTGGATCAGGATGTTTTCGTCTTTGGTGTCCGTGCTTTCGTGCTGGTGTCGCCTTTGACGGGCGCGGCGTTGGGGGTTGTCGCGGCCGCGGCAGGCGCGGGTGTTGTTGTGGCAGGCGCAGGCGAAGGCGCCGGGGTCGTTGTCGCGGGTCGGGCCGTCGGCACCAGAATGCCCGCGATATGCGCGAACGGTACGAACACGGCCGGACCGGCGGTGGCGTATTGCTGCATTTGATCCGGCAGCAGCCGTGTGGTCAGCTCATCGGATTGCAGCCAGACTCCCGGCAGTTCCACGCCGAGCAGCTTGAATGGCCGGCATTTGGAATCGTGGAACAGCGTTGGCATCGACACGAGGATTGTCGTGTTGATGTAGCGTTTGAAATTTATGGTCACGGTCATTCATGCTCCGGGCATATTGGTGGGTCGCTGGCCAAGCCGCTAGCTGGTGCGGAAATATTTGACCGGATAAGTTCACGTTGTAGGACCTTTATTCTACGGACGTTTAGCAACTAAAGCCTCATCAAGCGTATACATGGCACGCCGGAGCGCGCCGATATGAAATCCGGTCAGATCCGCTCGCTCATCACTAGTTAAGATTTCGGACCAGAGGCTTTCTAAGCTGCTTTTATCGAACAGCGCTGCACGATTTTTTACGCGGCTGTCGGTTTTCGTGAGTTGCAGCAAAGCCTCCTTGATCGCAGTTTCCACGTCTGCGGCAGTCGCTCGGCGCATCGCGGCGACCGTATCGATTAGCTGGTTCGGCCCGGCTATGTTGCCGCTTGTACACCAGTATTCAAACAGAATGGCGTAGTGGCGTGCAACCATTTCTTGCAGACTTACTGGTCGCGCAAAATCCAGATCGATGTAACGTAGAGCCTCAAGCGGGCACCAAAACTGCGCTAGAGCTTCCAATCGACTCGTAACGTTTTCAAGCGCGTTCGGAGCAACGTGCCCTATCACGTAATCGAGAGCGCCCCAGGCACATTGTAGCATTTGCGACTCAAAGGCTGCCAAAACGTTCTTATGATCTTGCCATTCCAGTTCTTGCGCAATTCCACTGCCCAGAGGTCTGACGAAATACACTCGCCAATGCGCTGAGTTTCTGGCAAGATCAGCGATTTCATTCGTGATAACGAGCGAGCCCGACGTCGCCGCAATCTCGGGGCACGCCGGAAAGTTGCTGGAGTTCTTGTAATGTTTTGCCCATTTCTTTGAAAGCTGCTTGACCGTCCGATCAACAGTCGGGAATGGACCATACAGAAAACTGCCGAACATCGCCCGGGCGTCAGGAGTTGGAGCCTGATTCATCTACTCGCTGCCATAATTCCAAAATGACTTATTTCATTGGGAAGCAACAATTATCACACGTCGTCATTCTGTTTTAGCGATGCGTCAATAGCATCTTTTAACTCCGCCTGTTGTTCGCTTAAACCTTTGCCGCGCCCTTCGGCCAGCGAAATCGCCTGCTTTGCCTCCAACAAAGATAGACCGAATATCGATCGCAACATACGAATTGCGGTAATCTCGTCCAGGCCATCTATTTTGGCAGCTTTATAGACCGTAGACGATGTCGCCCCGCGAGCTTGCATTTGGCGGTACTTGACGAAATCTTCCATGTTGACCTCCGTTTCTATTGAGCCCTGTTTACAGGGAATACTTTTGAAAAGGACTCCGCTTTTCCGCCGCCAAGTGCCGCAGGCACGTCGATCGTGGTTAACTTGAAGCCTTGTCGAAGGAGCATTTCCTTGATCTCTGGGTTTATGACCGCGATTCCGTGGATCTCCAACTCGGTTGCGCCAGCGGCTTGAGCGATTTGCCTTGAAATACCTCGGAAGGAGGCGAATGCCTTCAGTTTGTCTGCAACGCTTGCCCCTTCTGGGAACTTGATGCTCACAATTCCACTGCTAAGGCGACTTCCTTCCAGTTTCACGGCGATCAATGTCGGCTCACCGCCGGCTGCCGGGAGTGAAAAGACGGTTGCCTCTCCTCTGAGTAAGCCGGCCGCTTGCTCTCCGCCGACACCGACCTGTGAGAGGACATTCTGCACAGCCGCTGCTCGATCTGGATTTGGGACTGACGCAGCGGGCACTGCGGGTTTCGTGGCATTGGCGTCGCCCCCAGCCGCGGGTTGTGCGGATGGCTCCTTCGGTGGCGGCTCTTTTGCACCACCTGAGCTGTCAGACGGCTTGTCGGACGACCCACCGCCCTCATTGTGGGCCTCCATCAGGCTATGCGCGGCCTCCGCGCTATGAATGCCACCAGACACCGCCGCGAGCTGTGGCAAAACTTGCGCCGCCGCTTGCAGTCTTTGTCCCCCGGAAGCGAGCGCCAGAGCGGCCCTGGGTCCGCCGGTGATGGGACCCGACGGGTTGACAAAGCCGAGTGTGATGTCCGCGGCTTTCGCAGCGGAATCGGCCGTGTCCTTGTCGACATGCGCCGCCTGCAGGGTTGAGGAGATGGCGACCTCAGTGATGCTTGTTGCTTCCTTGCCCGTTTGCATTTGCCTGATGCCGGCCTCGTAGTCCGACAATCCATGTGCCGCAACGAGAAGGCCACCGGCTATGCCAACGCCAGTTTCCGCTGTAACGGCAGCGAATGCGACACCACCCACCGCTTGCACGAGACCGCCGGCCGCTCTTACTCCGCCCCAGAACTTCTTCCAGTCGCGTCCCGTCGGGTCGTTAAAAATGATGGGATTTAAGCGGACATATTGATAGGCGTTGCTGAATTCGGGCTTGAATAACGCGTCGCCTGCTGCCCACCGACCAAGCCACGGCGCGTAATACCTCGCCCGATGATAGGAGAACCCGTTCTCCTCATCCCGCTCCTTCCCGGTATAGCGATAACGTTTCAGGCTCAGTTCCGTAGCACTATACCCCGCCTGAAACGTCGAACTCCCGTACGGGCTGTACTCCTCGTAAGAAATCAGCCCGCAGTCGACGGCGAGTTCCAAACTCGCTGACCCTAGATGATTGGCGAGTTGATACCGCGCCTTTGGGCCTGGAATCACGATCGCGCGGCCGTCGTCGACCGCCAGCGTTTCGACCAACGCAATGCGACGCTTGTCGTCCATCACATGCAGCGTCTCGCGTTCCAACTCCACCCCGCCGCCGGCATTGAACGTGCGAAACAACTCGAACCCGCCGAGATACAGCCGCTCGTTCTTGCGCCCGACGTCCCGCCGCGTCGTGACTTTGCGCACGCGCTGGCCGGCGGAATCGTAGACGTACCAAGTCTCCTCCGGGGTTCCCTCGTTCAGCACCTGCCGCGTCGTCGCGCGCATCTGGTCGTGAAAATCCCAACGCATACGCGGCAGATGCGGCATCCGGGTCATGTTGCCGTGCGCGTCGTGCCGATAGCGCTCGACGAGAGTCGAAGGCCCCTCTTCAACGGAGGTCCGGCTCAGCCGATTGCTGACCTTTTCCGGCTCGATAAGGCTCGGCTCTTCATAGACATAGCGCCGTTCCCAGTTGCCGCCTTCGGCTTGGTGCGCCGTCGTTCGAAAATTGCCGACGGGATCGTAGTCGTACCGCTCCACGAAGCGCCGCAGCGCCTGCAGATCGTGCCGACGCGCGGCGCCGACGAAGGGAAAGTCGCGATATTCGCCGTCCTTCGGCATGAAGGAGAACGCCGACTGGCCCGCGTTCTCCCGCCCGGTCGCGTCCAACAATCGATAGAGCGGATCGTAGGTATAGTCGTTGACGGCGTCCACGCGATGGTTGGCGTGGAACACGGTCTTCAGCGCGGCGTCCTCGATCCGGGTGATGTTGCCGACGGGATCATAAGTGTAGTGGAGATCCTGCACGGTCTCGGGGGTCCGGAAGATCTCCGCGGCGAAGCCGGCGTCGCGAGTCTTGCGCGTGGTCCTCAGATTGGCGAGCCGGAAGGTCGCGAAGTCGTACTCGTAGGTCGTGCTCGCCCCGTTGGCGTAGCGGATCAACGTACGCTGCCCTTTGGCGTCGTAGTTGATGAAGGAAACGAACGGCGTCCAGAAAGGCTTGCCCTCGCGCGCCGCGCCGCGCAGCGCCACGTCCACGGCCAGCAAGAGACTGGCGTCGTTGAACGTCGGCCGGTAGATGCTGCCGTCCGGCGCGGTGACGGCGACCGCGCGATTCAGCGCGTCATAGGCGCTCGCGCTATGAAAGATTTTCGCCTCGAGCGTGACGTCCGCCGACCAATCGGGCGTCGTCTTGAAGTCCTCGGCGAATTGCCGCGTGCTCGTCAGCGCGTTGCCCTTGAAATCATAGTGTTCTGTCGCAACGACGCCGGCGTTGTCGAAATGCTGGAACGGCTTGCCGCGCAGGTTCCGCTCGCGCCGCTGCGACTCGGATAGGTCCGTTTGGCCGCTGTCGCCATAAATCATTCGCTCGAACAGAGTCTCGTCGGCGAAGAACTGGGAGTCGGGATCCGACGGTTCGCCGCCGCGCACGAACGACCGCAGCGGGCGGTGGAGTTCATCGTATTCCATGCGGAACGCGAAGTCGCGGCTGTTCCACGACCGCAGCGGCTTGCCGACGGCGTCGTTCAGCATCCAGCGCTCACCGACCTCCATGCTCTGCTGGCGAATGCGCGTTCCGAGCACGTCGTACTCGTAACGCATCACCACGCGGTCGAGCGCGTCGATCACGGCGCGCGGGTTGCCCTCGATGTCGAACACGGTGCGGGCGGCGTAGAGCCTTGCGACGCCTTCGGCGTCACGGCCGTTGTCGGCGACGGTGAGAAAGTGGCGGCCGAGCGAGTCGAAATGGATCACCGTTGGCGTGTTCGCGCAGGCCGCGGCCTTTTCGGCCGCGATCTTTTCGTGCGGCCCCAGTTCGCCGGCGATGCGGCGCCGATACCAGGTTGGCAGATAGTCGCTCTCGGGCAAGTCCCGCACGAAACCGCCGACGTCCGGGTCGCTCCAGGGGTCGAACATTATGGTGTCGTTGGCGTCGAACGATGCCTGCTTCCAGGCGTCGAAAACGACCTTCTCGAAAGTATGGTTGGGCTGCAACGTCGCCACGACGCGCTCGACCGGGTCGTAGAACAGCAAGCTGCTGACGCCCCAGGTCTCGATGCCGAATTGCGGCGTCGCGCTGAAGAACGGTTCGTATTGCCGAACCGGTTTGCCCTTGTTGTTGTACATTTTTGCGCCGGTTCCGACCCAGCGGGGATCGGCGACAGGCGAGTCAGGGTCGTCGAGGTTGAGCGGTCCCGGCTCCGCCTGGATCTTGGTTTGCGCCTCGCGGCCGAATCCGTCGGAATAGACGAAATGCAATCGCACGCGGGTCTTTTGGCCCGGCGCGAGATCGCTGACATGGGTCTCCCGCGCGATCGAGGCGGCGCAGACCGGCACGCAATCGAGGTCGTAAAGGATGCGGGTGGTCGCCGTCCCGAGATGCGCGACGGCGTGGTCCCGCGGCGACTTTGCGTCGAAATAGCGCTTGATCGCGTGCGGCGAGAGGTCGGTGACGAAATCGTCGAAGGAATCGCCCTCGACGGGCCCGTCAGCCTTTCCCATCACCGCGGTTCCCGCAAGCATGCCCAGCGCGTCGAAACGGGCCTCCGAGCGATTGCGGTTGGGGTCGATCAGGTGCCGAGGTTGCAGGACGCGATAGTCGAGCTCGGCGTGCGTCTCGTTTCCGGCCGCGTCGCGCGTCATGACCGGCATGAGATTGAAGACGTCATCATAGCCGACGATCGTCGCGCGGCCGAACGGATCGACATAGCGATGCGGGAGGAAGAAATGCCGCACCGCGAAATCGAGCTCATCGTCCTTCTGATCGGGGGCACAAAAGACACGACCAGAGGAGACCCAGAAGGGCCCGTCGCCGTCGACATCGCGATAGCCGGCGTCGGGGCCGGCGAGGATTTGCTTCAGCTCCGCCGGCAACGCCTTTGCGCCGTACACGTCGAGGAGACCCTCGGTAAGCGCGAGCTTGTAGGATACGCCCGGCAGCGCGAGACTCTCCTGCCGTCCCGCGGGAAGCAGTGCGGACAGATCGTTTTTTCGATAGATCGATCGCGCGCGCTCGACGAGTCGCTTTTGCGTCTGGCCCGGGGTCGGTTCCATTTCGTAGGCGATCTCGATCGCCGAGGCGGTGAGCGCGTCGACCTGCGCAAAGGTCAGAAGGTCCGCCCCGTTCAGCTCCGGAGCGGTCAGCTGGTAGGTTTTCACCTCGGCAGGAGAAGGCGTGCGATAAGCGTCCGGTTCGAAGACGGGATTGGTGTAGGTCTGTTCCGTCAAAGTCGCCAGCGTCTGGCCCTGTTCGGGGAAGGCCGGGTCGCGGCGCTGGTAACCGATCGCAGCGGAGCGAAGGACGTTCCCGAAGCGGTCGACCGCAAGCGTCAACTCGTGGCCGATGCGCGGGTCGGTCGCGTTGCGCTCGCAGTGGTAGGCCACGGCCTCGCGCGGGTGGGTGAAAAACACGGCGTAGCGATTGCAGCCTTTCGGCTGCACCGTCACGATGGTGAAGTTGCTCTCCGAGACCGTGTACGGCGTCTTTTCTTTTGCGCCGCCGTCGAGAGCGTAAACCTCCTGGCGCAGCATCGAGCCTTTCAACGCGCGGCATGCTTCGCGCGTCTCGAACGCGGTGAGCCCGCTCGGCAGGATCGTGTCCGGCAGCGAGGCGGCGTCGAAGCCGGGCTCACGGAAATACTCGTGCGACAGATGGCGCGAGACACGACCGCCGTTCAGGAACACGCCGGTATGGAACCAGGTGCGGGTCAGGACCGGTGGGACGTTGGAGGCTTCGGCCCAATTGTCGCCGACCGGAAAGTCTTCCGTTTGCGGAATGTCGGCGAAGGATTCGGTATCGAGCTGGTCGACGCGCGCGAAGCCGCGAAACTCGCGCTCCAGGCCATCGAAAAAGCCGTGATGGTAGGTGTAACGCGTGACCATCCGGTTGCGGCTGACCTCATCGTAGGTCTCGACGCGCCGCACCACATGAACCGGAAACGCAAGGCGAGTGATCCAGGGCGCGCCGGCCGCCTTGTCTGCGAGATAGAACTCGGTCGACGACGCGTATTCGATCCGCGTCGAAGCGCCCATGTTGTTGTTCACGTGCGAAAGAAGGTGCGGTTTCCGTCCGCACATCAGATCGATGTAGCGCAACTGCCGTCGCGCATCGCGCGGCAACGGCGACGACCAGATGAGGCAAGCGGTTCCGCGGCCGAGCAGATCCGCCACATCGACCGCGGTCACGTTGTCCGCGCCCGGGAAACGCCCAATGTGACGCGCCTCGCTTAAGGCGTTGCCCGCGAGATTCAGGTAGACTTGCACCCCGTCTCGGCCCAGATAGAGGATATCCGTCGTGCCGGATCCGTCGGTGTCGGAAAGACGAATCCGGCGCTGGTCGAACAGGTCGGGCTCATCGAACCAGGGCGCGCGATCCATTGTGACTTTGGCGGCGAACCGTCCATAGCCGCGGTTCGGCCAATAGCAGACCTCGCCGTTCCGAATCCGCACGATGTCGGATAGGCCGTCTCCGGTCATGTCCGCGAGATAGATCGACTTTTCGGGGTCGGCGAAGATGGCGCGTGGGCCGGTGGCTTCCTCGTCCAGCGGGACATTCACCCTTACGCCGCGGCCAAATCCTTCCTCGAGCAAGGATGGATGCCATTTGTAGGCGTCATCCTCGGTGATGAGGATGTCAGCGATGCCATCGCCGGTTAGATCGACGAAGCGGAGGTTAGGGTCGTTCCAGTTCAAGACCGGGAGCGAGCGGAAGGCGCGGAACCCTTGCCAGCCGGCGTCGAAAGTGCGTCCGTGGAAACCGGGCGCCAAAATTGACAGGTCTACGAGATCCAGGTTCCCGTCGCCCGCGACATCCATAAGATGAATCAGCGGATCCCGGCGTTCGGCCAGGGCCGGGCGAGCCTTCACGGTCTCCACCGTGCCGAACCGGCCCTCACCGAGATTATGTTTGTAGAGCCACGCGCCGCCCTGATCCGCGAGAACCCCCGCAATGCCCTCGCCGTCCAGGTCCAGCCATCGGTAGGTCTGGCCGTCGACGCCGCCGGGGAGATTCGCAAGGCTCTCCTCGTCGACATCACGCGGTACGAAGGTTTCGAAGCCCGAGTCTTCGAGCGGGCTGCGCGTGTACGCGAGGTCGAGCGTCGGAAGGGCGCGCGTCAAATATTGCCCGTCAGGCCGGCGTGTGTGTCCCGCCTGGACGACCCGATCGATGAAGGATCCGAAGGGGCGTTCGCGGTAGTGGAAAGTTGTGCTCCTCACCAGACATTCGTCCGCCCCAAGATGTCCGGGGAAGTGATGAAACATCAGAACGTGGCGGCAGAGACGGTGGGTTCTGACCTCGAAACCGGAGCGGAACGTCGAGAAGGGATCCAACCGCGCCGGCCATGGAACACGTGACTCCACGCTCGCCAGGACGAACACCCGGCCCTCTGGATCGGGGGGCTCCTCGCGATATCGCCCCTCGCCATAGTCGAAGACGACGCTGAACGTCCAATCCGCGGAGTCGGGATCCTGCGCGCTGAGATGCGGCGCACGGAAACCTGGGGCCGTGGGATCGAGCAGGATCGGGCGGCGATTGCCGTAGCGAATGCGTCTCAGATAGCGGTTCGCTTCGCGTTGACGGTTGCGCTCGCTAGGGAGCGAAACATCGACGTTAGCGCCGTTCTCGGCGGTGTACTCATAGACGATGGCGTTGCCGCTAGCGTCATAACTGCGGCAGATCAGCCAACTGAACACGTGCAGCGGTTGGTCCGGATCGGCGATGCGAGACGCTGCATCGAGACCGTAGACGGTAAGAATATTGTCTCGCGAAATCGAGCGCCAGTGCGCAATGCCGGTTTCGCGGCAAGTCCAGCGTTCGATTCTGGCAAACAGACCTTCGGTGCGCGGTCGGTACGCTTCGACCTGATAGCCATCGCGGTCCGTCTGATCTTCATGGATCGAGGTCCCGTTGCTATCCTCCTGCAGGGCTGGGACGAGATCCTCAGCGCCGGAGAGAATAAATATATCGGGTAGTTCGGCAGGGCTGAAATCGTTGTAGCGCGGGAGACCCTTGTCGGTTCGCCGCGTGATGCTCGGGAGAGACAAGCTCCAGCCCAGGCCGAATGCGCCACTGCCAATGCCGGAATTATAGGCCAGTGACACCTGCGGGCCGAAACCGGAACGGCCCGGACTGGTAGAGATCGGGATTGTTAGAGACCCGGTTCCCGTTACCAGATTGGCGGCAAACTTTTCGCCAATACCCCGTATGGCGCCACCACCTGTCGGCAGGCTCAGGTGCGGCGCATTGAACGGCCGAGGTTCTGCCGAAGTCGCCGGGCCGTTTGGGTCAGCTTCGAAAGCCTGATTTCCCATTGCCCGTCCTCAACATTGCTGCCAAGCCGGTTACAGTTTGTTTTTACACGTCAAGGATCGTACAAAGAGGAACGAATACGACAACCCCGCAATGGCCGAGAGGATCGCGTGTGCCTCGATGATCAAGACGCGGCCGAGCCCGAGAAGTGAGGAGAGGTAAACATTTCGCCGTAGTAGACGCAATGGAGTTCGTCGCCGGGCCTCCATCTGGGGCAAGCAGGTCCCGCTGCCGCCGGGCGCGCGACACCACGCCGCCCTATGCCGCCCTGCTTGTGTGCGGTCCAAGGGATCCGATCACATTTGGCCGTCAGCATGGCTTCCTCCACCGCTTCAAACTCAAGGACGCTGCCACATAGTAAAAAGACTTTTCCCGGGGGCCACACGAGAACCGACGTTAACAGAAGAACGCCGTACCGGCTGTGATCCGCGTCACACTGCGAGTGGTCTTGGGGTGCCGGTTCGGGGCCAGTAGGTTCCGAATCTACATTGTGTTTCAGCGGGCCCCTTCGCGGAGGTGATTGGAATTAGGTTGGCGTAGTCTTCGATGTCATTTTGCACGGAATGGGGACCCCTCATAATTAGGGCCTGTCTTCAGTTGACGCGAGAACGGATTGGAATCGGACGCAGAACGTTTTGTGTTTCGGATACGCGAGGGATTCCCGAATCAACAAATGTCTGACTCGTGAGTGGTTGGCCCGAGGAGGGGCTGACCGATGCGACGATATGCGCTGCGCGACGACCAGTGGGATCGGATCAAAGACATTCTGCCGGGCCGTGAGGGCCATGTGGGCGGCACGGCGGCGGACAATCGCCTGTTCGTCGAAGCCGTTCTTTTCAGGTTTCGCGCCGGCATCCCTTGGCGCGATCTGCCCGAGCGCTTTGGCGACTGGAAGATCGTCTATCAGCGCTTCAACCGATGGGCCAAGAGCGGCGTGTTCAAGCGGGTTTTCAAGCTCTTGGCCAGCGATCACGACAACGAGTACATGATGATTGACGCCACCATCGTGCGCGCTCACCAACACAGCGCCGGCACCAAAAAAAAGACGGTGCGCAAGCCATCGGCCGATCCCGCGGCGGATTGACCACCAAGATTCACGTGCTCGTCGACGCCCTCGGCAATCCCGTCGAGGTGATGCTCAGCCCGGGCCAGGATCACGATCTGACTTGTGCTGAATCTCTCATCGAAGCCGTCGACCCCGGCGCTTTGCTCGCCGACAAGGCGTTCGACGCCGATCCCTTCATCGCCGCCCTCAACGCTCGAGCGATCACGCCAGTCATCCCACCAAAATCCAACCGAAAGACTCCGCGCTCCTGCGATTTCGCCCTCTACTGCGAACGCAATCTCATTGAGCGTTTTTTCAACAAGCTCAAACACTTCCGGGCCATTGCGACACGATACGACAAGCTCGCCAAGATTTTCCTCGCCGGCGTTCAGCTCGCCTGCGCCGCCATCCTCCTCAACTGAACACACGCCCTAAGCGGATAATCGTCTAATTCCAGAGGGTTTTGAATCTGGTCCGAAAATCGAACCTTCGCCGGACAGCTCGCATTCTGTCCGAAAATCGGGCGTTCTGACGGATTGGCGGACAACCGAATTTGCGGACGGCTTCGCGGACGTTCTTAGCGTGCACTTTCGGGCAGATTCTGCTTGCGACAGGGCAAGCCCTGGAAGGGAGGAGGGAAATGTGACCTGAAACCTTTCGCAGCGGTCCAAAGGGTTCGACGCCCTCCCGGTAGAGGCGCAGCCCGCCAGCCGGAAGGGGGTCAATTGACCCCACCGATTCCAATTTGTTCAGGGACTTGGGATGCCGATCGGCATTCGGACCCCATGCCGAATGACATCCCTTCCTCGACTGTGTCGCCGTTTGGATCCGGCTGTTTCGCGGGTCCACTCGTGATCGAGATCAAATCCTCGGCTGGCATTTCGAGGTATGCAGTCAAGGAATCCCGCAAGCGACAGCGCAATCGCCGCGCTCGTCGAAGGACGGTGGCGCTGCGTGGCGGATGCGGGCTCATTCGTGGAGGGTCGTTTTGCCCGCGCTCAGTTTGATGTTTTCGCCGCGGTTCGTCGTCCTGACGCTCGTCGTGCTGCTCGCGCTGTTTTTCGTGACGCTGATCGCGACGGGGGCTGCGCCGACGATCAACGGCGTCTTCTTGACAGTCGCGGCGCTATTCGCCGCCCTGACCGCACTCGGCGTCCACGATCTCGTCCAGACCCGGCACGCGATCCTGCGCAACTATCCGATCTCCGCCCATCTGCGCTTCGTTCTCGAAGAAATCCGGCCCGAGATGCGGCAGTATTTCTTCGAGAGTGAAACGGACGGGCTGCCGTTTTCGCGAACTGAGCGCGCCGCCGTCTATCAGCGGGCAAAGAGGGTCATCGACAAGAGGCCGTTCGGCACGCTCCTTGACACCAACGCTCCGGGCCACGAATGGGTGCGGCATTCGATGACGCCGAAGCCTGTCTCCGAGGAGGGTTTCAGGATTGTTGTCGGCGGCCCTGAATGCTTGAAGCCCTATTCAATGTCGGTGCTCAACGTCTCGGCCATGAGCTTCGGCGCTCTTAGCGCCAACGCCATCGTCGCCCTCAACAAGGGCGCCGCGCTCGGCGGCTTCGCCCAGGACACAGGAGAGGGGGGCGTGAGCCCCTATCATCGACAGGGCGGCGGCGACATCGTCTGGGAGATCGGATCGGGCTATTTCGGCTGTCGAACGCGGGACGCACGGTTCGACCCCGAAAAATTCGTAGCTGTCGCCGCCGACGACCAGATTAAGATGGTCGAGATCAAGCTGTCGCAGGGCGCCAAGCCCGGTCACGGCGGCGTGCTGCCGGGTCCGAAGGTCACGGAGGAGATCGCGTCGATCCGCGGCGTCGAGGCGGGCAAGGATTGTGTCTCTCCCGCTGCCCACAGCGCCTTCTCGACCCCGCTCGAACTCGTCGGCCTCATTGCGAAGATGCGCGACCTTTCCGGCGGCAAGCCGGTGGGCTTCAAGTTCTGCGTCGGCCACCCTTGGGAGTTCCTCGGCGTCTGCAAGGCGATGATCGACATCGAAATCTTTCCTGACTTCATTGTCGTGGACGGCATGGAAGGGGGCACGGGCGCCGCGCCTCTCGAGTTCGCCGATCATCTCGGCATGCCGCTGCGCGAGGGCCTCGTGTTCGTGCGCAATGCGCTGATCGGGATCAACGCGCGCGGGCGCGTTCGCATCGGCTGCTCGGGCAAGATCGTCAACGCTTTCGACATGGCCCGCGCTATGGCGCTCGGCGCCGACTGGTGCAACGCTGGTCGGGGCTTCATGTTTGCGCTTGGATGCATCCAGTCTCTGAGCTGCCACACTGATCGCTGCCCGACCGGCGTTGCGACGCAGGACAAGGCCCGCGCCCGCGCCCTCGTGGTAGAGGACAAGATGGAGCGGGTGCGCCGCTATCACGACTCGATGCTGCACGCGCTCGCCGAACTCACCGCGGCCGCGGGCCTCGAGCACCCGCAGGATTTCAGGCCGGAGCATTTTTCACGTCGGGTCAGCGCGCACGAGACGATGACCTTCGCCGAACTCTACCCCGCGCTCGAGCGCGGCGAGCTTATCGCAGGCGCGCGCGACAAGCGTTGGCGCGGCTGGTGGGACATGGCGCGGGCGGATTCGTTTGCGCCCGCCTCCCTTGGGTAGGTCAAAACCCGATTGGCGTGACCGGTTTCGCCCCTTGATCGGGATAGGGGGACGCCTCGCGACGCCACCCGTCCCGCACCACCGGGCAGGTTCTGTTGCAGGGCGTTGGTGCACAACCTGAGATCGGGGGCAGCGGTGGCCCTCGCGGAGGTTTCAGGCGAGCCTTCCAGAGACGGGCATGCCGAGAGCGGTCATGCGGTTGAGCACCTTGCAGCCGACCCTGGCCTCGACCTTTTGTGCGGGCAGAGTCCGGGCGCGGAGCGTTTTGCCGACGATGGTCTTGTAGCGCAGCATCCCGGTCTCGACGAGCGAGCGCCGGCCGTAGCCGACGGCCTTCTGCCATCCCAGTCGGCCCTTGGCGGCGATCATCTCGATGTGGCGGTCACGCGGTGTCGGTGCGCCC
>JBKQNN010000126.1:0-8321 GCA_052145975.1 Rhodomicrobium sp.
ACCTGCTCTGTGTAAAAACCTGCAGCCTTTGTCAGGTGATCTTCGGATCTACCCGTGGCTGCCTGGGCCTCGCGGATGGCATCTGGATCGCCCGCGGCAACCTGCAAAAGGAGTGTCATGCCCCGGGGCAACGACGAGCGCCGCGCGCGCTGCAAGAGCTGCGGCTGGCTCATTATGGCTAAGGCGGCATGGAGCGCCTCGGGACTGCGTTCGCTCATCTCCCCCACCTAGCAGGCATCGGCATGTTCTGTTTGCAGCATGCCGCAGAGCTTAAGCGAAAGCTACTACTACGTTTATCCAACTCTGAATGCGTCTTGCGAGGCGCTGTGGAATGTTGTGGAAGGCTTGCTCCATCGCCCTGCAATTAGGGCTCGCCCTTAGCTGAAAAGCCGCCGCAGCCGCTGAACGATGCCGCCTGGCCTCTTGGGGTTGGAAGCCTCGGCCGCGCGCAAATTTTCATTCGCCAATTTGACATGCGGGAGGGGCATGGAATTGGGTAGTTTATTGAGCAAGACGCCCTGCGGCCGGGTTAGCACCAAATGCCCGGCTTCTGCCGCTCCGGCGAGCTTTTCGGCCCGCATTCGCCCTTCGAGAAGGTCCGGCCGGCGGCGTCTCATGTTGTGGGCGTCGGTGGCAATAATGTGCACGAGACCTTCATCGAGCATGCGCTCGGCCCAGTACCTGGGCCTCTTGCCGAAAGCGCCCGAGAGCGAACCGGAAGTGATTTGCATCCAGACGCCGCGTTTAGCAAGCCTCTCCATGACATCGTACTTGTTTTCAATCCAGGAAAGCCGTTCTGGATGGGTCAGAATGGGAAAGTAGCCCCCCAAAAGGATATCGAAAAACAGGTCCTCCAGCCGGGCAGGGGCGACATGGTGGGGCGGCTCCACTAAAACGTAGTTCGAGCCGCCAAGCGTAAGGAGATGCCCGCTTTTGAGCCCTTCAACAAAGGTAGGAACGATATGATTGTCGGCGCCGGACGTAAGCCTGAGCGGGATGCCGGCATCGTCGAGCCTCATTTGCAGCGCGTCGATCGCCTGGCGGATTTGAGGCCCTGTATTGTTGTAAAGGCCCGGCAGAATGTGCGGAGTGCAGGCGACGCACTCGACCCCTTGATCCGCATAAGCGCGGGCCATCGCCAAGGACGTCTCCAAATCGGGGGCACCGTCGTCGATGCCCGGTAGCAAATGACTATGAAGGTCGAACATCGAAACCCAATCTTATCGGCTAAACGGTGCGCGGAAATATACCACGTGTGCCGGCCGGTGGGCGATCTGCGGAGCGCTGCCGAAACGCCGCAGGCGAACGAAGGCCGCGGCTAATCCTGGCCCTGGCGGTCGAGAAACCAGCGGTAGGTTGCCTTAATTCCCTCTTCCAGGCCGATTTGTGGCTGCCAGCCGAGCGCCCTGAGCTTGCTGCTATCCATGAGCTTTCTTGGCGTACCGTCGGGCTTCGACAAATCGTGCACGATTTTCCCTTCGAAGCCCACCACGCCAGCCGCAAGCTTGGCCAGCTCCAGGATGGACAGTTCTTCTCCGGAGCCAACGTTGATGTGTTCGTTTTCCGAGTAGAATTTCATGATGTGCACCAGCGCGCCGGCGCAATCGTCCACGTGCAGGAATTCCCGCAGCGGCGAGCCGGTGCCCCAAAGCACCACCTCGGCCGCTTGGGCCATTTTCGCGTCGTGCATCTTGCGGATCAGCGCCGGCAGAACGTGGCTTGTTTCAAGATCGAAATTGTCGCCGGTCCCATAAAGATTGGTGGGCATCGCCGATACGAAATCGCAAGCGTATTGGCGGCGGTAAGCCTCGCACAGCTTGATGCCGGCGATTTTGGCAATCGCATACCATTCGTTCGTAGGCTCGAGCGGCCCGGTAAGCAGCGCGTCTTCCTCGATGGGCTGCGGTGCGAGTTTGGGATAGATGCAAGAGGAGCCCAGGAACACGAGCTTCTTTACGCCAGCTAAGTGGGCGGCGTGGATGAGGTTCGTTTCGATGGTGAGGTTGTCGTAAAGGAACTGAGCCGGATAGGTGGAATTCGCGAAAATGCCGCCCACCTTGGCCGCGGCGATAAACACGGCGTCCGGGCGCTCCGTGTCCAGCCAGCGCTCCACGGATTCCTGGCGTCGCAGATCGAGTTCGGCGCGGGTGGCCGTGAGCACCGTGCACGATTCTTGCGCGAGCCGGCGCACAATCGCGGAGCCCGCCAGCCCCCTGTGCCCGGCTACAAAAACACGCTTTCCTGAAAGATCGAAAGGCTTCATTCGTGCCTATCCCCGAAGACGGTATCGCCCAGCACTTCCTGAAGAGCTGCCTTGCCGCCCTCCTTTTCGAGGCTTGCGAAGCGCATGTCGGCCGCAACCATTTCGGCGACTAGCCCAGCAAACGGCGTCCGGTGCTGCCAGCCAAGTTTTTCGCGGGCTTTTCGCGGATCGCCCTGCAGGAGATCGACCTCGGTGGGACGGAAGTAGGTGGGGTCGATGCGGACAAGAACCTGGCCTGTGCGGCGGTCCTTGCCCGTTTCCTCAACGCCTTTGCCGGACCAGACGATGTGCCGTTCCACTTGCATAAATGCGAGTTCCACAAATTCGCGGACCGAGTGGGTCTCCCCGGTCGCAAGTACGTAATCGTCCGGCTCAGGCTGCTGCACGATGCGCCACATGCCCTCGACATAGTCGCGGGCGTGCCCCCAGTCGCGTTTGGCGTCGAGATTGCCGAGATAGAGGCAGTCCTGCATGCCGTGCTCGATATGGGCGACGGCACGGGTGATCTTGCGCGTCACGAAGGTTTCGCCGCGTACCGGGCTTTCGTGGTTGAACAGGATGCCGTTGGAGGCATGAAATCCATAAGCCTCGCGGTAATTGACCGTGATCCAGTACCCGTAAAGCTTGGCAGCCGCATAGGGCGAGCGCGGATAGAACGGCGTCGTTTCGCTTTGAGGCGTCTCCCGGACCTTTCCGTAAAGCTCCGAGGTCGAGGCCTGGTAGAACCGCGTGGCCTGCATATCGAGAATGCGCATGGCCTCAAGCAGCCGGAGCGTGCCAAGCGCGTCGGCGTTGGCGGTATATTCCGGGGTTTCGAAGCTCACCTGGACATGGCTTTGGGCTGCGAGGTTATAGACCTCATCCGGCCGGATCGATTGCATGAGCCGGATGAGGTTCGTGGCATCGGTCATGTCGCCGTAATGCAGGAAGAAGGATATCTCCTGCTCGTGCGGGTCCAAATAGAGAGCGTCGACGCGATCGGTGTTGAGCGATGAAGCACGGCGCTTGACCCCGTGCACCTCGTAGCCTTTCGCGAGGAGCAGCCGGGCGAGATAGGCGCCATCCTGTCCCGTAACGCCTGTAATGAGGGCGGTCTTCTTGGTCACGACTGCTTTCTCCTATCGATCTATTCCGATTATTCAGCCGGTGGCCGAAAGTGTCCGGCCAATCGCGTCCTACCTTGCTTGCTCCGAGCTTCAGAAAGCAAGCAGTTTGTAGGCCAACCAGCCGGCCGGGCCCTAAAGCTGCTTCCAGGCGCCGGTTCGATCCGGCACTCCGGCTTCCCCCAACGGCTGCAGTGTTTCGGAAGAGGTGGCCCCGAGTACTTGCCTCAAGACCCGTTCCCATGCCTCAAGAGCAATCGGAAAATCGAACCTGGCTTCAAACAGAGCGCGGGCCCTCTCGCCTTGAATGCTCGCAAGGCCAGGCTCCCTGGCCAGGGTGAGAATAGCGGAGGCCAGTCCAGATCCATCCCCCTCGCGCACCACAAAGCCGGTCTCGCTTTGCTCGATCGTCTTTGCTATTTCGCCCTCAGGGTCTCCCACGAAAATCGCAGGCCGGCCAGCCGCGGCGATGCCGTAATACTTACTGGGAACGATTAGCCCCTCAAGCTGGGGACGCAGGGAGATGAGATGAACGTCCGCTAGCGACAGGCTTTCGGACAAGAGCTCCTGCGGCTGGTAGGGCTTAAACAGGATGCTTTTCAGCTTACGCTCATGCACCTCGCGTTTGAGCGCTTCCATCTGCGCCCCCCCGCCAATGAAAAGCCAGCGAATTTCGCGCGCCAAGCCGTAGTTGCCCCCCTCTCCTGGCGAAGCGTGGCGTTCCAATGCAGCGATCGCGGCGAGAAAAGTGCCGATGTCGTGCGCGCGCCCGAGGTTTCCCGAATAACCGGCGACGAATGTGTCCTCAAGCCCCCACTCCTTCGCAAGGGCATTATCCTTGCGGGCAACAGGTCGGACGAGCCCCCCGCTTGCCCAATTGGGGATGATACAGATTTGCCTCTCCGGCACCCCCAGGCCTAAGAGCCGCGATGCCATTCGTTCCCCGATGGCGACATTCATCCCTGCATTTCTAAGCGTTGCATTGCGCAAGCTGTGCAAGGCAGACAGCACTGTCTTTTGCGCCGCACTCTTCCCGAGGCCCAGCGCCTCTGCTACTTCAGGAAAGAGGTCCTGGTGCCAATTGACGGATGCCGCCCCTTTCAACCTGCAAACCGGCGCTGTCAGCAGCGAAAGCAGGGGAGGATCGGTCTTGGCAACGACAACATCCCCGCGCCGGACCCTCCACATTAAGCAGAAGAAGGCGGCAAGATAGAAAGTCAAATAGTCGACGGCCCTGCCTAGAAGCTTCCCGCGGCCGAAGGCACTTGTTGGCAGCCTAATGACGGTAACGCCGCGCACGGTTTCGCGGCGCTTCAATTTCCGGGAACCATCGTAAGATAGAACGGATGTTATCACTTCGATCTGGTGACCGCGCCCGGCAAGTGCAAAGGCAAGTTCGGAAAGAATCTGACTTGTTGCGGAGTGGTCTGGGAAAAAGAAGCGGTTTACGAATAGGAGCTTCATTAGGCTACCCCGGTACGCTGGTGCGAAGCTATGCGATCTGAGAAGATGGTCTGAGGCCGCCGTGGACCATATTGCCGTGGGTCAATGAGTGGGCGAAAGGCGTAAGGCAACTCGCGGAGCCGAATTGGACTCCCCACCCTTTAGCAAGGGGTATTTTGGGCTTCGAGCGAGGGCTTGAAGAGGGTGCCGTTTTTCAGCATGGCGCAGGCGACGTCAGCTCGCGGCGTCATTGCTGGAGCTGCGCGAGATGCAAGGGCGGCGGCTGGAAACGGCGGAGGCGAAAACCGTTACGCCCATCCTCGCAAGCGATAGGCCGGAAGACCGATCCATTCCTTGATAGCGCTGTTTGCCGCCGGTCTGGAAAAGCCTGCCACTAATTCCACGCGAATCCCAGCGGGGATGCAACTAAAACATGATTGCGAGTTTCACACCGGCCGCCGCGGCCGGCCCTTCTGTATGAAACGATGCCGTCATCTCCTGTTGTCATAGCCGGGCTTGACCGACTTTACCCGGCCATCCAGACACACTCACAACTTTGCGTTTCTTCATGGATGGCCCGGTCCAGCCGGGCCATGACAACTGTGCTCGCTGAACTCTTTCTTCCTAGATCTTGGGCGGTAAATCCGGTGTGGCAGTGAGCCATTCTAACAGACGGGAAGCGACAATCCGATGTCCCGGTGACGTCAGGTGAATATGGGCATCACCCTTATCGAGATAGACCTCGTCCAGGGCTTTGCCGGCAAAATCCCTCGTTAAATCTGCAAGCGGAACGTTATTTGACTTGGCCCAATCTACCAGCATTTTTTTTGCTAACTGAAAATCGGCACCATCCCAGATTTTGCTACGTGACGGTATGTAGACGACCCCAAAGACAGCATTGTGCGCGAGCGTATAAGTGCGAGCTTCTTCTAACTTTGCGAGAACTCCACTCGTTTGTTCCGCCATGGCGATTGGCTGCGAGGGAATCGATCCGGGATCTGGAGCGACTCCTTGAGCACCCAAAAGCCGGGGCGCTAAATACCTCGTCCACGCCTCGCCCAACGCAGTTAAAGGTTGTTCGGTTGGAAAGCCCGGCCCCGGTTGAAAGCCGGCAAATGGCTGATTGAGGTCTGCGGTGTTAAGAACAATAATTACAATATCTGCTTCAAATGTACCTTTACGCTTGAGAAAGCCGACCTCGTTGCTCGGGGCCCAGCCACCGGCGGAAACGTTGAGAACATCGACTGAGCATCCGATCCGTTCAGGCAGTCCGCTAGCCACTAGCGAAGTGAATATATGCGTTTGATCGATATAGGTAGTACCGTAGGTTACTGAGTCCCCTATGAACAGCACTCGAAAATGATTCGCAGGTTTCGTTACACTAAAATCGTCAGAGCGCATCGAAAAGTGGTTGATTTTATTGCGTGCAAAGAATCTCCGGACATTTTGATCCGGAGCAGGAATATAGCCGTAGCCGCCTTGTGCCTCACCCTTGTCGGGCAATATTAGGACTGGCGTGCCGAGCCCAAAAATAAGGCGCAGACAAATCTCCGTGATGGCGATGCAAAGCAGTAATGCTGGCACCACACGTGTAATAGTAATGCGGACAGTTGCCGTTTGTATTGGCAAGAGTTGCATTAGAAAAATTCTACTATCAATGACCGCTCTTTTTTAGATAGAATGCTAGTAGCCAGCGCCGGAAGTTTCACCCGCTATATTGCGGCGCGATAGGGCCACTAGCAACGATTAGCTCCTGGTGCGGCCTGCCGATAATCGCGAATTACACGCCCGGCGCTGGGCACCTGGGATAAAGCCAGCCTGAAAGGGACCAGATGGAGATGGGAACATCGTGCAACTGAACTTAGGGCTCGGGACAAAATAGCTGCATCGGCTGGCTGGTCTTTTTGCCCGCCCGCTTCGCAGCCAAAAGATCATGTACGTCCAGTACATTGGATCTTTTGGCAACAAAGCGGATCGAACAAAAATCCTGCGCCATTCGACGCAGTTATTTTGTCCCGAGCACTTAGCACTTCTATGCGCCGTGTGCGGCGTCGATGCTTTCTCGCATCATCCTCAACTTGATCTTCCGTGCTGGCACTCCTTGAAAGATACATCCCGGAGCCATGACCGAAGTGGCGACGCTCCCCATGGTGAGAACGGCTCTCTCGTGGACGATAACCCCAGGTCCAACCATCGCTTTGGCTGCGATCCAAGCGCTTTCGCCGATTACGATCGGCTTGACCATCAGATCGAACGAGTTAGACGTCCAATCATGACTGCCCGTACAAAGGTAAGCCCCCTGGGATAGGCAGCTATTAGCCTCAAGCCGCACCTCGGCCAAGTTGTCGATCCAAACGTTCTCGCCGATCCAGACATCGCTGGCGACAATAAGACGCCAAGGGAATTTAATCCGTACACCTGGCTTGATCGTTACGCGGTTGCCGATTTGTGCGCCGAACAATCTAAGCAAAAAACGCCGATGCGTTGAACCAGGCAGGAAAGAGCTAATAAACAAAGCCTGGATAAGAATCCACAGCGCCTCCACGAATGCAGGGCGCCCGCGCTGGAAGCCAGAATTGGAGAAGCTTGCGAGTGTGACGCCGGTTGGCGTTTCGTGCGTGCAGTTGCTTAGATTGTCTGCCATGTCTGTTGCCAGGATGTTGTGCACTGCGTGCTCCTGTGGGGATCTGCATTGTCCGTCAGCGAAGGCAGGTTAGCAGAAGTCACCTTAGGCGGTCCAAAGAGCTGCTCCGGCGAAAGTGCCATGGCAGTGCGCAGCGAACAAAAAAGGGACGGCCTTGCTCTCGCGCCTGCCCGGCTACGGTCAAGTATAATTATGACCTAGCTATTTTCCCCAACTCGGATTCTTGACGCACTTGGCGGCTTTTGTTTGAGACTCCCGTTTGCATGCGTTTTCATCGTAATACCAGCAGTTTTTTCCATAAGAAAGCTCCATACAAAAAGGAGCGCCTTTATTAGCGGGCGCTTGATCTTCTTTTCTATTTGCTATACAGGCCATACTCCCGGCTGCATTAACGCAAGAACTGAAATCGGTGAACGAGCAATTCGTTCCCCCTTGCCGGAGGACGGCGCAGAATGGTTCAGCGCAAACAGTGCTAAAAGCTATGATCGCGAAGAGAGCAGTCCAAAGCCTAGCGAGGCTCCGCCTCAGACCGGCGCGCCATACTGCGCCGCACACAAAACTTGACATATCCGCATCAACTTTCGCCATTTAAAAAGAACTAACGTCAGTGGGAGATCCCCCGGCTTTGCCGGGGAGGCAGTAGCAGTTTGACGTTTTCGGCGGTCCATTAGCGGAATTCCACCGTGAGCAGCCACGCACACGGAAGGAACTCCACCAATGGACGAGTATCATAGCCTAAGCCACACAGTCTGGAACTGCAAATATCACGTTGTCTTTATTCCGAAGTTCCGGCGCAAGTGGCTGTATTTCGAGCTTCGCCGCTACCACGACGATGTGTTTCATAGGCTTGCGGCGCAGAAAGAGTCGA
>JBKQNN010000127.1:0-19237 GCA_052145975.1 Rhodomicrobium sp.
TCGGAAAGCGTTCGCACGTTTGCCGGTTGCGCTGCAGCGTGCAGATCGCTTTCGCCGGTTTCTTCATCCGGGCTGCCCCAGCCCGCGAAGAAAGCCTCGGACATATGCTCCAGATCCGAGTCATGAAGGCCAGGGCCCTGTGTCTCTACGGCGTCAAAGCTTGCTTGCTCAAGGCCCGACACGACGCTGTCCGCGAAGTCGCCGATACTCTGTCCGCCCGTGACGTCCTCCTCGGCAGGCAGCTCATCTATGCCGGCGGCCATGCCACCAGCAGGCACTGGCTGTATCCAGGGGCCGGGCGCTGGGCTATCGTGCGCAGCCGCCTGCGCTTCTTCCTCGCCCGGACCGGATGCAGGCGCGCCGGAAGACCCTTTGGGCAGCCCTTTGCCTTCGTCGCGGTTGTCTGTCTCTGGCATATATTCTCCTTCCGGCACGGTGCTAGGCCGCGTGTCCTATGTGACGGCCTTACCGCTGCTGCGGCGCTTGCACGCCGTACTCCCGATACCACAGAACGAATTGATTGAAGAGCGCCTCTTGATCGCTGGAAGCGCCCTTCTGGCTTTCAACGAACTTCTGTAACATCGTTTTCATCCGTGCCGCCAGCCGCTGTGGCTCAGCTTCGGCGGCAGGCTGCGTATTGACTGCGAGCCATCGCTCAGCAGGTTCGAACCTTTGCCAGCCTTTCACCGGGGCACGCAAATTCACTTCGCCCCATTTTGGGCTGAAGCCCGGCGCGTTCAACTTGCCGAAGTCAGACAAAAATTTCTCTACAAACTGCGACATGACCCTAAAGCGCTCCGATTGCGGCGGCCGATCGTGAATCGCCATAACATACGAGACGCCAATCGTTGCCACACTCTCGTTTGGCGCCACCAGCTTCGGATAGTCATCCGGCGTTATAATGGCAGGGAGATAATTTGCCTGCAGCGGCGGCAAATATTCCACGTCAAGAAAATGTACCTTATCTTTATGACTAATGCTATCGAAGGCGTGAGACGGTTTTCCGCCAACGTAAACGAGCGCATCGAGTTCGCCCCTTTTCAAGCGCTCAACCGCCTCCCCGGCCTCAAGATAGACGGGATCGGCGGAGATGTTATTTGCCTCGAACACAGCTTCCGCCGTAATCGCCGAACCGCTGCCCTTCGGGCCGAAATTAACGCGCCGCGTATTGAGGTCCGCCAGGCACAAAAACTGCATCCGCGACAGGACGTGAAATTCTTCGGAATAGAGCTTCGCTACATATTTCACGCGCGCCTGTATGCCCGGCGTGCCACCCGCCGCGAGAGCGTGCGCCATGACATCGGATTGCACGATTGCGATGTCGGCGCTTTTGAGAGTGAGAAGGTCGCCGATATCTTGAACCGACCCCTTGCCCACAATCGAAATCAAACGCAGATCGTTTCCCTCAATGAGCCGGGAAAGATCGCTCGCGATCCGGAGGCCCGTGCTGTCGACGCCGCCCGCTATGATGCCCACCGTGCTGGGGCCCGCGGATTTCGCCGTTTGAACGGGACCGGCAGGCGCGGCTGGGGCTTGTGCCATTGCGCCTCCCGATCCGGCAAGTAAGATAAAAAGGCTTGCGGCGAGAAGCCCTAAAGTCATAACGAAGCCTCTCAAATCCAAGAAGCGAGCCCCCTGGGCCTTGCTGAATTGGGATTTGTAGTTAGCATTGAAGTAAAACATCTCTGGCTAAGAGGCAATATCCCACCATTTCGTACCTCTTTAAATGGGCGAAAAAAGCGGCGAAACTGTGCCACGATCCAAGTTCCGGTTGCGCCCGGAGCGAAGACACTCTTTAAGCGAGGCCATTTTGGAAATCGAAGTCAGCACGCGCTCGAACGCCAATGTTCCTGACGGCATGCGGATTTATGCCGTGGGCGATATTCATGGCCGGCTTGACCTTTTGGACCGGATTCTGGAGCTCATCGGGAGCGACAGCGAAGGCCGGGACAAGGCTGAAACGGTGCTTGTTTTCCTGGGCGATTATGTCGATCGCGGCCCCAATTCGAAGGGCGTGGTGGCGCGCCTCATAAGCGGGATGCCGCCAGAGGTCACGCCGGTTTTTCTAAAGGGAAACCACGAGAACCTGCTTCTGACGTTCCTGGATAAGCCCGGGGCCGGACTGAGCTGGCTTCATAACGGGGGCGATGCGGCGCTCCTCTCTTACGGCGTCGAGCCGGACCTCGTTCAAGACGCATTATTCCTGGGCCGGGAGGGGCTGATTGAGGCCAATGCCGCCTTCCGGGCCCTGCTGCCGGAGGACCACTTGCAATTCTTCCGGAGCCTGAAGCTCTGCTATCGCGCTGGCGGCTACCTTTTCGCCCATGCCGGCGTGCGGCCCGGCGTGGCGCTTGATGCCCAAGCCGAGGCGGACCTGATTTGGATACGCGACGAGTTCCTGAATTATCCTGGCGGCTTTGGAGCGGTTGTCGTCCATGGCCACAGTCCAGTGTGGGCTCCCGAAGACCTTCACAACAGGATCGGCATCGACACACTTGCCTTTCGAACGGGCACGCTCACGGCTGTGGCTCTGGAAGGTCCGCGCCGTTGGTTCTTATCGACTTGAGCGTTTTGCGCGTCTGCTAAACCGCGTCTCCTCCGGCTTCGCGAAGTTTATCGAGAAGCGTGGGTGCCTTCCGGCCGGTTTGCTCATTCCGGGATGACGCGTCATCCGGCCCAGGACCCGAGCCGTTGACGGAGGCCTCCGCGGCGGGCTTCTCCGCACCTGGCGCTGCGGGAGTATCCGGAGAACCGGCGTCCTGCTTCGCGGATGCGCTGCCATCTTGCTGCACGGCCTTTTCAGGGACCGCTTCAAGCAAAAGCCTTGAGCGCGCAACGTGCGGGCCGGCGCCCGGCTCGGCAGCGGGCTCCGGTTTTGCAGTCCCGTCCGGAGGCGCCCCAAAAGCCGTGGCCAAGGCGGGATCCAGCGCCGCCTTAGGCATCCCGGCAAGTTTTTGAGCGGTTTGAGAAGCGCCATCCATAGGCTCCGCAGCGGCCGCTGCCTGCGCGCCGGGTTTGGGGGCGCTTCCGGGCCAGGGGACGGGGCGATCGCGGCGTATCTCTGAACTTTTGGAGCGCTTGATCACCGGCAGCGGCTCCGTGTTTGAGCCGCCCTTGGGCTGGGCCGACGCCAGGATTAGCTCCGTGAGCTTTTGAAGTTGCCCTCTGATGACGCCGGACTGCTCTGCGTCGCGGTCGTGAAGCTGGGCGAGCTGCTGTCGAAGTTTCGAAAGCTCAAGGTTCAAGCGATCGTATTCAGCCCGGTAATCTTCCAGGGTCCATTTAGAGGCACCCCGGAGCCGCCTGCCGCCGCGATCCGCACTATTCTTCTCAAGCGCTTGCCGCAGGCGCGCAAGCTCCTCTTCATAAGAAGCGGCAGTCCGCTGGGCTTCTTCCAGCTCCTCATTACGCCGGCTAAGCTTGTTCGAAAGGTCCTGTATGGCGTAGGAGCGCTCCTGAAGCTGCGTCTTGACCTCTGTAATCTCGCGATCGAGCTCAGGAAAGCGCATCGTAATGGTCTGCTCCAGCACGGTGGCCGCATTCCGCCGTTCCGCCAATTTGAGATCGAGATCGGCTAACTGGTCCTTGAGCGCGGCGATCTGCATTTGCAGCCGGCTATTGTCGACGATCTGGCTTGCAGTCTTTTGCTTGGCGCTGGCCAATGCGGTTTCAAGCCGGCGCATACGCACGGCGTAGGACGCCTTAAGCTGATCTTGCGCCGCTTCGATCTCGGAAAGCGTAATCGGAAGCGTCTGCTCAAGCCGCTTGCGGGAAAGCCGGGAGGCGCGGTGCCAGAGGGCCGGCGCAATCAGCACGCCAATCAGGCTCGCGGTTAGAAAGCCCAGCGCGATCAGCAAAACTGCTTGGATCATTGATCTGGGCTCTCCTGCATTTGCCAAACATCCGGGTACAACGGCACATAAGAAAAAACGGTTGCCGCCTGGAGCACTATCTCGTTAGCCGCACGTCCCGTTTCCGCCAGCGCGCCCGGCGGCACCGCCCGGCTCTGCCGCCTCCTAAAACGGGTTCCACGTTGCCGAAGGTGTATACTTCAGATAACCGACATTGGCTCCCAAGCGCAACCCCAAGCCTGCGCGAATTGGCGCCAAGATGACATCATCGCGTTGCAGAAAGGTTATTCCAACGCCTCCGACAAGATAGGCAGACCCATCGATGCCACCAAAACGCTCGAAAAGCTGCGGTGTATACTGAAGGTTATAGACGAGCGTCATGACCTTGTCGCCATCGCCGCCGAAATCGTAGCCCAGCGAAGGCCCCTGCCAATAGATTTTTAGCGGCGGATAGTTCTTGGTGTAAAGCGTCCCCTCGCCATATCTCAAGCCGGCGACGATAGCGCCTCCGGCCTCCTCGCCGAGAATGTAGCCGTTGGGATTGCCGTTGCGGGAGAACGCGTGCTCGACAACTTTGGCGAGCCCTTCGGAAATGCCGCCGAAAAAGTGATGGCCGGCGTCGAGAATCTCGCTGGAAGAGTAAGCGCCCGTAGGTGGGGGCGCGCCGTAGGGCACCGTCGCCGCCGGGCCTGGCGGCGGCGGAGGAGGCGGCGCATAGGGCTCGCCATAGCCAGGTCCGCTGTACGGTCCCGATGCCGGGGGAGGCGTTATCTGCCTCGGCGCTTCGTAGGGGCCCGGCGTCCCCGGCGGGGGCGGATAATTTTGGGCGCAAGTCGAGTGAACGCGGAGGCACAGCGCTGTGGCGGCAACCAGCAGGAGTGCCAAGCGAAGATGTATGTTGCGGTGGCGGATCATCGTAAGCTCCGGTTTCAGACCCGTGTTGGGCCCTTCATAATGTGGAAAGCCGGTATTACGCAGGACCGCCATCACTGTCCGGGCAATGAGGGCCAAATTTTGTCTGGCGCGGGGTAGGCCCGGCAGCTCATTGGCGAACACAACCGCGCGTTGCCGTTTGGACTAATGCGCGGGGCACTGGAAAGCCGTTCACGCCTGCGCACCCGGCGGTGCATAAGTGGTACACCGCGCGCCGGTTGCGACTCACCTGCAAAAACCGGTCTGGGTACGGCTGAGCTACAGCTCCGAAG
The DNA here is from genome assembly GCA_052145975.1 of Rhodomicrobium sp. GTDB lineage: Bacteria > Pseudomonadota > Alphaproteobacteria > Rhizobiales > Rhodomicrobiaceae > Rhodomicrobium. The sequence goes on from JBKQNN010000127.1 coordinate 5,057, forward strand.
CAATTCTCCGGATTGTCTTGGACATCAAAGCCCCGGCTCGCTTCATTGCATTTCTTATGTCCGCCGCCGGCGAGGATGCCTGACGCTTAGCCCCCTCCGCGGGCGAATAGCCCGGCTCTTCTCGAAAATCGCGTATGGCCTTGATATCTGCCGAGCCGGCATCTGGAATTTCGGTATCTACGGGGCTCACGGGAACGGCAGCCACTCGCGCCGTGCTGCTTGTCTTGGCGACCACGCTAACCTTGGGCGGATTGCCGGCCGGATAGGGGACGAGCGCAGCAAGCAGCAGAAGAGAGCACGTGCCCGCGAGCACAAAGGCAAATACCGTGCTCTTGCCGATCCCGGCTTTGCGGATCGAAGGAAGCCGGTATCTCACCTTTGGCCCGCAGGAAGAGCGCCATCTCCGGTTGGCGAGAAAATCGCGGGCCGCAATCAGGCGCCTTAGCCGCTGAATGCCGGACGCGTCGCCATTGTTGAGGTCGGGATGGTACTTTTTTGCCGCCCTCCGGAAGGCTGCGTTGATTGTTGCCTCGTCCGCGTTTGCAGCTACTCCCAAAACTTCATGGGGCTGGGCCATGCTTTCTCTCCGCACAAGGTCACAAGGTCAGCCGCGCCTCGACGGGGCGCAACACACGCATAACTAGCACAGACGCTTGAGTACAACTGTGGCCGGATTTTGGCTAAGCTTGGGTTCCGATCCCTTCATTCACAGGATGGAAACAGGATCGGAAGCGATCGCCTGGCGAGCGTGCGCCAACGCGCTCGAGGTTGCGTGGCCGCTGCCTCAAAAGGCGGCGTTCCGGCACAGCGGTGCCTCCGCATCGAACCGCTCAGACGAGAGTCAAGTTCCGCTTAAGTAGCAGGAACTTTATCAGCCCCCCGAACATTTAGGGCAGCGAAGCCTAGGTATACCGAAGCCTGGGCATACCGTCGACCCTTAGCTGAACGGGCTACCATGCAGCTATTCCGGCCAAGTGCGAACGTTCTCGCTCGCGCGATTTTGATTACCGGGGCACTTTTGCCGTTCGCCGCAATCGGCGTGACTTACGGCGTTATGAATTCGGCTTACGTCACCGGACAAGGTGTCATCCGGTACCAGCCTATTCCTTTCAGCCACAAGCATCACAATGGCGAACTCGGCATTCACTGCCTCTACTGTCACACCGGCGTGGAGAAGTCGGCGTTCGCAGGGCTCCCTGCCACCCATATCTGCATGTCGTGCCACTCGCAGATTTGGACCAACGCCGCCATGCTGGCGCCGGTCCGCGAAAGCCTGGCGGCGAACCGGCCGATCCGCTGGAACCGCGTGCACGTTTTGCCCGCCTACGTCTATTTCAATCATAGCGTTCACATCGCAAAGGGCGTCGGCTGTAGCACATGCCACGGGCGCATGGATGAGATGGCGCTCACGAGCCAGGCAGCCCCGCTCACCATGCGCTGGTGCGTCGATTGCCACAGCAATCCCGCGCCCAACCTTAGGCCGCGCGATCAAATCTTCAACATGGCGTGGGAGGCGCCGCCGGACCAGGACCGCAGCGGCGGCGCCCTGTTGCAGGCCAACCATATCGACACAAACCGCTTGATTGAGTGCTCCACATGCCATCGCTGAAGATCGGACATCGCCACGTGAAGCAAGGCCGGGACGCCGGCGGTTCGGGGGTGCGCCGGCGCGAGGCGCTTCAGCTCCTGGCCGCGAACATGGCGCTGATCGCCGCGGGCTGCTCGAAGCCCGACGAAGAAATCGTGCCTTACGTCACCATGCCCGAACGGCTAATTCCTGGCATTCCGCTTAGGTTTGCGACGGCGCTTCCTCTAGCCGGATATGGCCGCGGCGCAATTGTAACCTCCTACGAAGGCCGCCCCACCAAGATAGAGGGGAACCCGCTGCATCCCGCAAGCCTCGGTTCCACCGACGTTTTCGCCGAAGCGGAAATCTTCAACCTCTACGATCCATCCCGCGCTCAAGCCCCGGTCCAGGAGAGCGAAATCCGCGCCTGGGAGGACTTCTTCACGGCGTGGCAGCCGGCGGCGGATGGTCATCGGCAGGACAAGGGTGCGGGGCTCGTCCTTTTAACCGGGCGCATCACGTCGCCAACTTTGCTCCGGCAAATAAAGGCTCTGCAGGCGCAGTTTCCCGCGATGGCCTGGCACGCCTACGAACCCCTGGACAGCGGTGCGGCGCAATCGGCGAAGCTCGCCTTCAACCGGCCGCTCGATATTCTCCCGCGGATCGGCGATGCGGATGTCATCCTGAGCCTCGACTCGCGCTTCCTGGACGCCGGGCCTCAGCAGATCGCGCTGAGCCGGGCCTTCGCGGATAAGCGCCGTGTCCGCCTCGGCACCAAGGAAATGCTACGGCTTTATGCGGTCGAGGCGGCGCCCACGCTGACCGGCGCGAACGCCGATCATGCGCTGGCGGTTACGCCCTCCGAAATCGGGCACCTCGCATGCGCGATTGCCTTGCGGTTAGGCGCGGGCGCCGTGCCGAACCCGGCCCTCAGCGAGGAGCTATCGCGATTAGCGGATGCCGTTCTGGCGGACCTTAATGCCCATCAAGGACGCGCGCTTGTTCTCGGAGGTCCTACGCTCTCGCCGGATGTCCAGGCGCTCGTCCACTGGATCAACGCAAAGCTCGGCGCGCCCGTAACATATATCGATCCGGTGGCAGGCAGCGACGCGCAGCCTGGCCTGCGGGAACTGGTGGAAAAGCTCAGAGCGGGGCAGGTCAAGACGCTCGCCACCCTGGAATGCAACCCCGTTTACGACGGCCCCGCGGACCTGAGCTTCGCAACTGCGCTTGAGAAAGCGCCGTTCCGCGTGCATTTCGGGCTTTGGGAGAACGAGACCTCCGCGCTGTGCGATTGGCAGTTGCCGGCCTCCCATCCTCTTGAAAGCTGGTCGGATCTGCGCGGCCCCGATGGCAAGGCCAGCATCGTGCAGCCGCTTATCGAGCCGCTTTACGATACGCGCACAGCCCACGAATTCCTGGCGATGCTTGGCGGAAATCTCTCCCCTTCCTCTTACCGGATTGTGAAGGAGACATGGCGGGCGCAAGGGAACGCCGATGGTTTTGAGGACCGCTGGCGCAAGAGCCTCGAAGACGGCGTGATAGAAGGAACCGCCGCCCAGCCCGTGAATGCGGGCGAGCCCACGCTTCCGGAAATCAAGCTCGCGCCGCAAGCCTCGGCAATCTCGCTGGTCTTGCAGGCAGACCCCTGCGTGTGGGACGGGCGCTACGCTGCCAACCCTTGGCTGCAGGAATGCCCGAAGCCCTTCACGAAACAGGTCTGGGGCAACGCGCTCGCCCTGAATGAAGCAACCGCCCACAAGGCCGGTCTTCGGGATGGCGACAGAGTTCGCATTGTCCGCGAAACCAATAATACCGAAGCCCTCATTCTCGTCCAAAAAGGTCTAGCGGACGGCGTTGCAAGCCTTACGCTCGGCTATGGCAGGTGGAAGGCCGGCACAATTGGCAGCGATCTAGGGACAAACGGCTTCGCCTTGCGCGAATCCACATCGCCATGGGTTTTGGACGGCGTCAAGATCGAGGGAGTCCCATCGGGAAACGGCCCTGCGTTCGCAACCGCAGTCACCAAGCTCGATGCCGCTACCGAAGACCTCTACCCCATCCTGAGCCTGGCGGCGGCGCCTTCCGCGAAATTTGCCGGGAACCGGGAGCACCATCCCTCACTTTTACCGGAAGTAATGGAACTCGCGCCCGCCTGGGCAATGGTTATCGATAATACCGCCTGCATCGGCTGCAACGCCTGTGTGATCGCCTGCCAGGCTGAGAACAGCGTGCCGGTGGTTGGCCCTGAAGAGATCTTGGAAGGCCGCGTCATGCATTGGCTTCGTATCGACTATTACGAAGGCAAGTCCGCGCCGCCCGGTCATTTGCCAGCGCGCGGCTTCGAGCCGGTGCCTTGCATGCATTGCGAGAAGGCGCCATGCGAGCCGGTCTGCCCGGTCGAGGCTTCTGTCCACGATAGCCAAGGTCTTAACGTGCAGGTTTACAACCGCTGCATCGGCACCCGCTTCTGCGAGGCGAACTGCCCTTACAAGGTGCGGCGCTTCAATTTCTTCGGCTACGCGAGCGGCCAGGAATACAAGAACCTCGGCGCCGAGGTTCTTCGCGCACAGAAGAATCCGGAAGTTACCGTCCGCGCCCGCGGCGTCATGGAGAAATGCACCTACTGCATTCAGCGCATCGCCCGCGCGACCCACATGGCGGCGAAAGAAAACCAGGACATCCCGGAGGGCGCGGTTGTGACGGCCTGCGAAGCCGCATGTCCTACGCGCGCGATCTCCTTTGGCGATCTGACGAAGTCCGGCTCCGAGGTTTCGCGGCTGCGGCAGGAGCCGCAGCATTACGCGCTGCTTGGCCATCTCGGCACGCAGCCCCGCACGACGTATCTCGCGAAAGTTACCAATCCCAACCCAGCTTTTCAGCAGGTGAGCGAACACGATGCCGGATGAACTCCCAAATAGGGGAATCTCCCCTCATCCTGTCCTTCTCCCCATGGGAGAAGGGACCCCTGAACTAGCCGCAGCGGAAGTTCTTGCGTCCCCTCTCCCATGGGGAGAGGGACAGGGTGAGGGGAGATTCCCCCGTTCATTACGCGATCCGGCGTTAACTGGCTGGGCTTGCATTTCAGGGGCTGAAGGATGACGGCTACCGGCGTTCCATTCCAAGCCGAACGCTCTACAGGGGCGGAAGGCGTGCGCTTTGTCCCGGCGTCCTTCAAGGACAGCACCGCGGTCGACCTGGTTGCGCGGCCGGTTTTCGAGGGGCCGGGGCGAGGATGGCTGCTGGCGTTTCTCGTCGCCTCGCTCGGCACGCTTGCCTTTGGCGCCACCATCGTCTGGATTTTCGCTTCCGGTGTTGGCGTCTGGGGGATCAACTCCAGCGTTGTCTGGGGCAGCCCGGTTGCGAACTATGTCTGGTGGATCGGTATCGGTAACGCGGGCACGCTTATTTCGGCCCTGCTGCTTATCACGCGTCAGCCCTGGCGCGCCTCGATCAACCGGTTCGCCGAAGCCATGACCATCTTCGCCGTCGCCATTGCGGGGATATTCCCGATTATTCACCTCGGCCGGCCGATGTATTTTTACTGGCTCGCACCCTACCCGAACACGATGACTCTGTGGCCGCAATGGCGAAGCGCGCTGGTCTGGGATTTCTGGGCGATCCTGAGTTACCTGCTGTTCTCGATCATGTTCTGGTATAGCGGCATGATCCCCGATCTTGCGGCCTTGCGCGACCGGGCGCGGACGCGGCCCACGCAGCTTGTCTATGGCGCGCTGTCGCTTGGCTGGCGCGGCTCGGCGCGGCACTGGAAGGTCTACCGCACCTTTTCGGTGACGATGGCGGCGCTGGCCGTGCCCCTCGTCTGCTCGGTTCATTCCATCGTGGGCCTCGACTTCGCGGCGAGCCTGATGCCCGGCTGGCAGGAGCCGATCTTCCCGCCCTATTTCGTCGTGGGTGCGATGTTCTCGGGCTTCGCGATGGTCGTGGTGCTGGCCGCAGCTATACGCTGGGGATACGGCCTGCAAGCGCTCGTCACGCTCAAGCATTTCGATATCATCGCGCAAATCCTGGCCGCGTCGGCGCTCATCATGGGCATTTCCTACGCCACCGAATGGTTCTCCGCGTGGTATGGCGGCCGGACCGCAGACCGGAGCCTTATTGTCTATTTCTTCACCGGCCCCTACGCGCCGCTTTATTGGGCGATGCTACTGTTCAATGTGGTTTTGCCGCAGATTTTTTGGCTCCCCGCCGCGCGGCAAAGCATCCTTCTGATCTGCCTCGTCTCGATCCTAATCAACGTTGGCATGTGGCTGGAGCGCATCCTCATCGTCTGGATGACGCTGAGCCACGACTACCTGCCAAGCATGTTCCGGCTCTACTTCACGAAACCGGCGGACTGGCTCCTGATTTTGGCGCCGCTCGGCTTCTTCGCCCTTCTGTTCCTGCTCTTTGCCAAGTTCCTGCCAACTGTCTCCATCCACGAGGTTCAGGAGTTGCGGCGCGAGGAGGCCAAGGCATGAAACGGCTCGTCGCTGTGTTTGAAACCCCCGAAGCGCTCGTCAAAGGCGCGGACAAGCTGAAAGCCGAAGGCTGCCCGGCCGAGGATGCCCTGACGCCTTTCCATGTGCATGGGATCGAAGAGGCGCTCGATGTCAAGAGGCCTGCCGTACGCCGCGCTATGGCCATCGCGGGCTTCTCCGTGGCGGCTTTAGCCTGGGGCGTGGAATGGTTCAGCCTGGCCATCGGCTATCCGTTCAACTCAGGAGACCGGCCTCACTTTAGCTGGCAAGTGTTCTTGCTCGTACCCTTCGAAGCAGGGGTGCTCGCGGCTGGCATCGCAGGCTTTGTCACCTTCCTTTATACCTGCGGACTGCCGGGCCTTTACCACCCGGTTTTCGAAGTCCGCGGCATCGAGCGCGCCACCTCCGACCGCTTCTTCTTGATCGTCAATCTCGCCGCGGACGTGGAGGATCGCGCGCGCAGCCTCCTTACAAGCGAAGGCGCTATTACCATCGAGGAGATTGCGGGATGAAGTGGATCGTGGCTAAGACCCCCTCATCCTGTCCTTCTCCCCAAGGGGAGAAGGGACGCTGTCGCGAGCCGCAGCGGACTCCCTCTCCCCTCGGGGAGTGGGCGGGGGTGCGGGGGCGCTTTTTCGGGGCGGTGACGCTGGTGGCCTTGTTGCTTGCCGGCTGCGACCTGTCGATGACGCAGCAGCCCAAATATGCGCCCGAGTCGCCGTCGAAATTCTGGGCCAACGGCGCCTCCGCCAGGCCGGTCCCCGCAAACACCGTCGCGCAAGGCGACCTCGCCCGCGACGCCGCCGCGAAAAACCCGCCGGAGGTGACGCTGGCCTTGCTTACCCGCGGCCAAGAACGCTTCAACGCCTTCTGCGCGCCGTGCCATGGCCTCTCCGGATATGGCGACGGGATGGTTGCACAGCGCGGCTTCCCACATCCGCCCTCGTTCTTCAGCCAGCGGCTCCTCGCGGCCGATGTGCGGCAATTCTATAACGCTCAAACCAAGGGCTTTGGCGTGATGTATTCCTACGCGGATCGCGTTTCCGAGGAGGATCGCTGGGCCATCGCGGCATACATCCGCGCACTGCAGGTTTCCCAGCATGCGACGCTCGCCATGGCGCCGGAAGCAGCGGAGAAGATCAAATGAATGGCGTTGTTCCAGGCCGCTCGCGCAGCAGTGCACCAAGGATTTTCATCGCGGCGGCGATCGCGATCGCCGTGCTGTTCTTCATTTTCCCGAAGGACGCGGCGCGCGGCTGGCTCATCGCTTTCTCCGTTTTCAGCCAGATCGCACTGGGCAGCCTGGCCCTGCTCCTGATCCATAATCTCACAAGCACTTGCTGGGGCGAGGCCTTTGGCCCGGTGTTCAGGCGCCTCTTGTGGGGTGTGCCGCTTGTGGCAATCTTCTTCGTGGCCGTCGCGCTCAACTTGCGCGGGCTCTACCCATGGGCCGCCTCGCCGGCGTCGATCCCGCACGATGTGGCGCGCTTCTATCTCAATCCTGCCGGTTTCTGGCTTCGCTCCGTCATCGCGCTTGCGGGCTGGATTCTTTTTGCCGCCTTTCTATTAAGAGGAAGCATCGCGCGGCTGACCGCTGCGCTGGGCCTCACCTTTTATGGCGTATCGGGCTATGTGCTGGGCTACGACTGGATCATGTCGCTTGGAGCTCCATTCATATCGAGTTCCTTCTTCGCCGAGATGGCGGTCCAGGCGATGGCAGCCGCGCTGGCAGCGGCCGCGCTATCCGCCCCAGCCGTCGAAAACGAGAGGGCAAGATCGGACATTGGCGCCTTCCTCCTCGCCAGTTCGCTCGCCGTTTTTTACTTTGACCTCATGGCCTTAGCTATAAATTGGTACGGCGATCTGCCAGATCAGGCCGAGTGGTATCTGGACCGCGCCGGCCCGTGGGCCGCCGTAGCCGGCGCAGCGGTGCTCTTCGGGGCGGCCCTCCCCATTATCTCGCTCTTATGGAGCTCCGTCCGAGCCAGCGGAACCGCTTTGCGGCTCGTGGGCGCTTCGGTTCTTTGCGGCGTGACACTGCATAACATTTGGCTCTTTGCGCCGATTGCCACGCCGCTTGCGCTTGTCATAGCGGCAGTTGCGATCGTTGCCATGGTGGCGGCCCTGATCGCGCTTGCGCCCATAGGAGAGAACTTCCTTTCCGGCAGGAGGCCAAGCTATGCCTGATAATCACACCGCGCATACCGAACCGGATCAGGTTCGCGCCCTGGCGGTGCTGGCCACAATCATCGGCTTTACGGTCTTGGCCGGCATCTGTGGCGTGGCGCTCTTGGCCTATTACCATGCAGTCGTTGGACCAGGCCTCTATCTGCCGCCCCGGCCATTCCCCGCGCCAGAACTACAAGCCACGCCGCTCTCCGATTTGGAGAAACTTCAGAGCGCCCAGCGTGCGCGGATCGAGCGCTATGGCTGGATCGATCAGAGCAAGGGCCTGCTTCGAATCCCTATCGAGCGCGCGATGGAAATCGTCGTTTCCAAGGGGGCGGCCGGCTTGGACCCGTTGGAGCAGGCGCCAAGCCCCCCGCAAAGTGCAGCTGAGCTGGCCGGCCAGGCTATGCAAAAAGCCGCCGGAGCTTTAAAAGGAGGCGAGCAATGAACCGCAATCAGCTCGACTGCTTTGCGAAGTCCCCCCTCATCCTGTCCTTCTCCGCGCCAGCTCGCCTTGGCGAGCTGGCATCCTTTGCTGCCGCATCCGGTTGCGGATGCGGACGGGGAGAAGGGACGCCCAAAATCTCCCTAGCGGAATTCAAGCGTACTCTCTCCCCACCGCATCCGCTTGTGGATGTGGTCACTCGAGAGTGCAAGCTCGGCAAGCCTAGCTTGCAGGGAGAGAGACAGAGTGAGGGGGTCTTTTGTCTGAGACGTGCGCTCGCCACCTTGGCTTTGATACTTATCTGCTGCGCGCCGTGCAGGGCGGAGCTTTCCCCGAACCAGCTCAGGGAAATCGAGATGAACCCGAGCCCTGGCGCGGCGCTGCCGCTCGACGCGGGGTTTGCGACGGCCGGGAATGGCGGGCTGAGCCTTAAGGACGCGCTCGGCGGCAAGCCCGCGGTCTTGATGCTCGTGGATTTCAAGTGCCGCTTCACGTGCGGGACTGCGCTCGCCATCGCGGCGGATGGGCTGTCGCGAACGGGGCTGGAACCCGGGCGGGACTACAACTTCCTGGTCATCGGTATCGATCCCAAGGCTATCCCGGCGGACGCGGAAGCGATGAAAGCGGCTTATCTGGCGCCCTATCCGCGTCTGTTAGCTTCGGCGAAATTCTTAAGCGGCAGCGCCGGCTCTATCGAGAGCGTGACAGCTGCGCTCAATTACAAGGCGGTTTACGACGCCGGAAGGCGCGAGTACGTGCATCCGTTGGGCGTGGTAATCGTGACCGGCACGGGCCGCGTCTCCCATGTGATTGAAGGCTTGAACCTGAGCGCTGCCCCGCTTAGGGCGGCAATCCTCGACGCCCGGAAAAGCAAACTCTCCGCGCTGTTGGAGGGCATCAGGCTGCTCTGCTACGGGCACAATCCGCTTCAAGGGGCGTACACATCCACCGTTCAAGCCGCGCTTGAGGGCGGGGCCTTGCTGACGGTTCTGAGCATTGGTGGCGCGCTCGCCTTCTTTCACAGGCGGAAAGGCGCGCGATCATGAACTGGCTGGAGCTTCTTCCCGAACAGGCGTCAACCCAGGCCCCCAATGTCGATGGCGTTTACCTCTTGCTGGTAGGCGTCTCGGCGGTAATCATCGTGCTTGTCGTGGGTCTGATTCTCACCTTTTCGCTTCGCTACCGGCGCGGGACAAGCGCCAAACGAGGGCACATCGGCGAACTCACGAGCCGCGAATTCGAAATCGGCTGGACCTCCGCCACTTTCTTCCTGTTCTTCTTCCTCTTCTGGTTCACCGCCAGCGCGCAGTTCACGACGCTCGTGCCGCCCCGCAACGCCATGCAGGTGCACGTATTAGCCAAGCAGTGGATGTGGCAGACTCAGCACGCGAATGGCGCGCGCGAAATCAACGCGCTGCATGTGCCGGTGAACGTGCCGGTCCGGCTCATCTTGACCTCGCAAGATGTGATTCACTCCTTTTTCGTGCCGGCCTTCCGCATCAAGCGGGACGTGCTGCCCGGCCGCTATCTGGAGACTTGGTTCCAGGCAACGAAAACCGGAACCTTCCATCTTTTCTGCACGCAATTTTGCGGAACGCAGCATTCGCGCATGATCGGCAGCGTCGTGGTCATGCCGCAGGACGAGTTCGCCAAGTGGCTCCGCGCGCAGCCGCAGGCGGACGACATTGCCAAGGAGGGCGGGGCGCTGTTCGTCTCGCTTGGCTGTGCAGGCTGCCATGAAAACAGTAACGCCGTGCACGCGCCGGGGCTCAACGGCGTCTATGGCGGGCCGGTGCAGTTGAGCGACGGGCGCACCGTCGTCGCGGATGACGCCTACATCCGCGATTCCATCCTCCAGCCGGGCAAAGACATCGTCGCTGGTTTCAAGAACGAAATGCCGAGTTTCAATGGGCTCGTCGACGATAGCGAGATATTGCGCCTGACCGCCTATATCCGTTCGCTCAAAGATAAGGGAAGACCCTGATGGCTGACATCACGATTGGTCAAACCGAACCGGCACCCCGGGCCATCCCTACGCCGGTGCACAGCTATCTTGAGACGAAGAGCCTTTGGTCCTGGCTCACCACAACGGACCACAAGCGTATCGCGATCCTTTACGCCATCACCGTGACGCTGTTCTTCTTCATCGGCAGCATCGCCATGGCGATAATCCGGCTGCAACTGATGACACCGTATGGGGGCCTTGTCAGCGACGAGGCCTATAACCGGCTGTTCACTGCGCACGGCATCGTGATGGTCTGGTTCTTTCTGATCCCGTCCATCCCGGCGATCTTCGGAAACTTCCTGCTGCCGCTTATGATCGGGGCGAAGGACGTCGCTTTTCCGCGGCTGAATTTGGCGAGCTGGTATCTCAATCTCTTCGGCGGCCTGCTTGTGCTCTATGCGCTGGCATCCGGGGGCGTGGACACGGGCTGGACTTTCTATCCGCCCTACTCGACGCAGTTCGCTGCGGGCTCGATCTTCGCGGCCGCCGGCGGGATCTTTCTTGCGGGCTTTTCCTCCATCGCCACCGGCATCAACTTCATCGCGACGACGCATATGCTGCGCACCAAGGGCATGACCTGGTTCCGGCTGCCCCTGTTCGTCTGGTCGATGTATACGGTGAGCCTGGTCTTCGTGCTGGCGACGCCCGTGCTCGCCATCACGCTCGTCCTCATCGCGGCGGAGCGCTATTTCGGCTTGCCGATCTTCGACGCGGCTAATGGCGGCGACCCGCTGCTCTTCCAGCATCTCTTCTGGTTCTACAGCCACCCCGCCGTCTACATCATGATCCTGCCCGCGATGGGCGTGATTTCCGAGGTTATTGCCTGCTTCGCGCGGCGCAGCGTGTTCGGCTACGCATTCATGATCTACGCGCTCTTCGCGATTGTGCTGGCCGGTTTCTTCGTCTGGGGCCATCACATGTTCGTCTCTGGCATGTCCTGGTATGCTGGGCTGTTTTTCTCGTTCCTGACCTTCGTCGTCGCCGTGCCGTCCGCCATCAAAGTGTTCAACTGGACCGCCACGCTCTATAGGGGCCAAATCAGCTTCGAATCGCCGATGCTCTATGCACTGGGCTTCATTTGGCTGTTCACCATCGGCGGGCTGACCGGACTGTTCGTCGCCTCGATTCCCCTCGATGTACACATCCACGACACTTACTTCGTGATCGCGCACTTCCACTACATCATGGTTGGCGGCGCGGTCTCGGCACTTTACGCGGCGCTGCATTTCTGGTGGCCGAAAATTTCCGGCAAGTTGTACTCGGAGGCCTGGGCGCGCTTTGCCGCCATCCTGATGTTCTTCGGCTTCAACTTCACCTTCTTCCCGCAGTTCATCCTCGGCTACATGGGCATGCCGCGGCGCTATCACGTCTATCCGCCGGAGTTCCAGGCGCTCAACGTCATGTCGTCTACCGGCGCGACCGTGCTGGCGGCGGCTTACCTGCTGCCGGTGTTCTACCTCACTTGGTCGCTGTTCACGAACCGCCAGGCTCCCAACAACCCCTGGAACGCGGCGGGGCTTGAGTGGCAAACCACCTCGCCGCCGCCGCCGCATAATTTCCTGAAGCCGCCCGTTGTCGATAAGGGCCCTTACGATTACGGCGATATCGAAGGCGTGGACGCGCACGTGGCGCCGCAAACCGCGGGGCCAGCGTCATGAGCAGCGCGCACGCTGAGCAAGCCACAATTGCCACCGGTCCGGCGCCTTCGGAGCCATGGGAAACGCTGGAGGAGGAGCAGGACGCCGCGAGCTTCGGCATGTGGATCTTCCTCGTAACCGAAATCCTGTTTTTCGGCGGCATGTTCCTCATCTATGCCGTCAATCGCGTCAACAATCCGCAAGGCTTCCTCGCGGGCGCCAGGGCGACGGAGATCGCGTTTGGCACGATCAACATCGTGATCCTGCTCGTCAGCAGCGTGACCATGATCGTGGCCGTTCAAGGCGCTCGCCTCGGCATGCGCGGCCTCGTCTGGAAATGCCTCGCAGCCACCGCGGCTTTGGGCGTGGCGTTCCTGGCCGTCAAGGCATTCGAATATCGGGGCGACATCGAGCAGGGCCTGGTCCCGGGCGCGCATTTCTCCATCGCGGCAAGGGGCGCCGCCTTGTTCTGGGGCCTATACTGGGTAATGACCAGCGTCCACGCCCTTCACTTGACCGTGGGCGTCGTCCTCGTTGCGCGCCTCGCCTGGTTCATGAGCCGGCTGGAGCCGCTCCTGCTGCCGGACCTCGTGACCATCGCCCTCTACTGGCACTTCGTCGACACCGTCTGGATTTTTCTCTACCCAATCTTGTATCTACCGGGGCGCGCAGGATGAACGATCGCACTTCGCATGCCGTAAGACAGCTTTGGATCCGGAACGGCTCCATTCTTCTGGTGGAGTTCGTGCTGCTCGCGATCTCGATCTGGGCGGCGTTCATACCGATGGGCGGCTACAATACCGCAATAAACATGGCAATCGCAGGCATAATGGCCTTGATCGGGCTCCTGTTTTTCATGGACTTGATCCACGGCACGGTGCTTTTGCGGCTCGCGGCGGTGGCGGGATTCTTCTGGCTGATCATCATGTTCCCCCTGACGCTCGCGGATTACTTCACCCGCGCGGGGTGAGAGTAACGACTTCACTCTGCGCCGCAGCTCCCGCTTGCAGCGGCGCTCCGGATGGTTCTCCGGCGGCCGCCCGATCCGGGCTTTACGGCCGTCCGCGAGTGGCCTGGCTTAGCGGTTCGTTAGTCACGTTCGGTAGGGTATGGCTGCCAATCCTGCGATTTCCGGTAACTGGGCGCGGCGCAACGCGTTTACTTTTTGGCGCGGGGGACGCGCGCTGGACGCCCCGGCTCGCGCAGCCTGGCCTAGCCGCTTGCCTCCCAGCAGCCGCTGCGGCTGTGCTCTCAAGTCCTGCAAATAAAGCCATGGCAAGCCTCCTGACCGCGCCCACGCCTTCCGATGGCTCTATCGTGGCCCACAGCTCCTTACCGATGCGCTAACGCCGCGCAGGGCAATCGCTTTGCGAACCGGATGAGGTTTTCCGCCATTCCCGGCAGGCGCCTGGAGGAAGAAACAACGCGGCGGCGCCCAGGCAAACCTTTGCAAGCTGGCACCCTCTATTTGCCGTGCCCGGCTCGCCTTGGCCCTTAAAGCCGGCGGCGCCGGTATTCCTTTGCAAATAGTCTTACCTGCTTACTGCGGCCTGAGCATTTTTTAAATATCCGCAAACCTATGTATTGTGCTAATACCATCGCGCAGGCTTGACTTTCTTTCTCCTCTGCCGCGCCGCGAAGAAAAAGCCTTTCCGCAAACGCGAAAGCCGTATACAGACGAATAAGCCATTGAAATTACGTTATTAACCTATGCTTGCGGTTAACCAATTCAGCAACCCCAGATTGGGATGGCGCTGTTTACAATCGCTGTTGGAACCCTTATGTTCCCGTTGCGTTCTCAAAGGGGAGGGATTTTCGATGGATAACTTGCAATTCCAGCAGTTGATAGCGGAACTGGGCGAATTGACCGGAGATCA
>JBKQNN010000128.1:0-9703 GCA_052145975.1 Rhodomicrobium sp.
GGCGTCTAACGTTTTTGTTTCATCGTGCGTCGGAAAACCGCTTCGCACCTCCGGGGCTAGCCCGAAGGCATGCTTTTCGGGACGCGCTCTAGCGGCCCTTGCGCTGGCCGAGGCCCATCTTTTTGGCTAGGGTCGAGCGGGCTTCGGCGTATTTGGGAGCAACCATCGGGTAGCCCGGCTCCAGCCCCCACTTCTCGCGGTATTCTTCCGGCGACATGTTGTAGTGAGTGCGCAAATGCCGCTTTAAAGACTTGAATTTCTTTCCATCTTCGAGGCAGATGATATACTCCGGCGTCAGCGACTTCTTCACCGCCACAGCCGGCTTGAGCTCTTCCTTCGGAGCTTGGATCATATTGGAAGAGGCCCGGCTAAGCGCGGTATGGACATCGCCGATCAGCGCCGGCAGGTCGCCCGCTACTACAGAGTTATTGCTAACATAGGCGGAAACTATGTGGGTGACGAACTCAACCAGCTCGTTATTTTCAAATTTTTCTTCTATCATCTGTGGGCTCCTAGAACGGCCTTGGGCTGAACTGTCCAACGTTTTGTAGGAGTTGCCCTGGATCTCGGTTTTGTCAAGCCAGCGTCCTTCGCTTTTGCGCTTTCCGGCTAGATCCTTGACTCTATTTGCTTGTTTCACAATCGTTTGCCTTTCGAAGTCTGGAGCGAATACATATCATATATCACAGAACCCCAACTACTCAAGAATTCTCTTGGAAACTTGGCGCCTTACTTTAGTTTTAAAAGAGGCGGTGTCTCCCAAAAGACATCCTCTCTTTTGCTCATTTAGGAATTGTGCTTTCTTTTTAAGAAGCTGTGGGTATAGCAGGCTGCACGAATTCACAGCTTGCGTGCCAGCAGCCCACATAGCGGGAATAGCGAGTTGGGATACAGCGGTGACAGCCGCCCGCGCCGGAAAACCGGCCAGCTTATAGTTACGGCTTGCTTTTGTAGCGCAAAGGTGCCCAGCAATGGGCAAGAGAGCGGGTCTCATAATATGCTAAAGAAATAGGTTAAGCTTCTTTTCCAGCGCGGAAACCTCGAACCCTTGGTCCTGGGCCGGCCAGCGGGCCGTGCGGGGCAGCGAAGGCTCCAGCGGCTGGGAAATCCTGCAACCATAGCCTTATGTGAAGCTGTATAAACCAAAGCTGCGGGCCTGCGATGCGACCTTCTTTCACATTCTTCGATTGCGCGGAAAGTGCGTTGCTTGTGGATTTCGGGGAGAATTACAACAAAAGCCTCAGCCTCTCGATCCTCGATGCAAGCGAGCGGCTCGCCAACGCTGGGTTGTACGGTTTGAGGGAGTGCCTTCCCGCCCTCTCTTCGCTGACGGTCTTCTACGATCCTTTGCAGCTTCCAAGAGAACGGCTTGTGCGAGAAATCGTAACGCTTTTCAATACTTCACAACCGATCCTGGACCGCGGCCGGACCTTCGAGATTCCGGTTATATACGGCGGCGAAGACGGACCCGATCTCGATGACGCGTCGGCAAGCGCCGGTATCGCGCCGGAAGAGGTAGCGCGCCTTCACGCAAACCAGCTCTACTATGTTTACATGCTGGGGTTCTTGCCTGGGTTCGCCTATATGGGCGAATTGCCGCAGGCTTTGCGTCTGCCCCGCCGCGCCACGCCGCGCGCCAGGGTGCCCGCCGGATCGGTCGCGATTGTGGCGGACATGACCGCGATCTATCCGCTGGAAAGCCCTGGCGGCTGGCATCTGATTGGGTCCACGCCGGTCGCGCTCTGGAACATGGCGCGGCAGGACGAGCCTTTGCTTAAGCCGGGCGACCGGGTGCGGTTCGTGCCCGTTAGCAGCGGCCAAGCCCATGGCTTGCGGGAACGTGTCCGGGCAGGCTGGCAGCCCGGACCGGTGGAGGCCGGATGAGGCCGGCTTTAAGAATTCTCGAACCGGGTGCCGCGGCAACGCTCCAGGACCGCGGACGCCATGGCTTTCAGCGCTTCGGCGTTCCGGTCTCGGGCGCGCTCGACGCCGTCAGCCTGGCCATCGCCAATATCGTCGCGGGCAATCCGCCAGGTACGGCCGCCATCGAAATCCTGGGCGCGGGGCTAGCCTTCGAGGTCGAGGCGGAAAGCGTAACGCTTGCGCTGGCCGGTATGGCGGAAGGCCTCACGCTTCATGGCGGAAAGGCCCCCCTACAGATCCCCGCCTTGCGCAGCTTCAACGCCCTGCGCGGCGAAATCGTCCGCATTCCAGCACCGAAGGGCGGAGCGGTCTCCTATCTCGCCGTGCAAGGCGGCTTCGATATCGCACCCGCACTCGGCAGCCGCTCCACTTACCGCAGGGCGGCGCTTGGCGGCTACTGGGGCCGGCCATTCCAGGCGGGCGACCGCATTCCGCTCTGCCTCGCCTCCTCCTCCCGTGCGGCCGTGCGCCTTAAGGCCGATATCCGCGCGCCGCAGTCCTTGCGCGTCCTGCGCGGCCCGAATGCGGAGTATTTCAGCGCCAGCGCTTTCCAAACGCTGCTCACCTCTGCCTTCACCGTGGCCCCCGCGTCCGACCGGATGGGCCTGCGCCTGCGCGGCCCCGCGCTCGATCGCGCCAAGGAGGGCGAGCTGCCAGCGCAAGGCACCACAGCGGGCGCCCTGCAAGTGCCGGGCGATGGACAGCCTATCCTGCTGCTGGCCGACCGCCAGACAACCGGCGGCTATCCGCGCATCGCCACGGTGACCGGCGCCGACGTTGCCGCCGCCGGCAGGCTTGCCCCCGGCATGAGCATACGCTTCAGTGAGGTGGGCCGCGATGAGGCCGTGCGGCTTCTCAAGGAGCAACAGGCTTGGCTTGCTTCGCTCCCCGCCGCGATCGAGCTGGCCGGACCGGATGCGCTCACGGCGGAGCAGCTCTTGAGCAGCAATCTGATCGGGGGCGTCACCGCGGGCACAGCGGAGGACTAATCCGCGGAGCTTATTTGATGTCCTCGCGGAATTGCGCGATCACAAAAATGCTCAAGCAAATGCTGCAGACAAAATACATCATGATGGTTGCAGCCCAGGCCAGGTGACGCTCCGAAACTCCGTTCCCGCTCCGGGGCATGAAGCGCAGCGTCTCCTCAAGGCCGGGGGCGGACGCGATGGCGAGGTAATGCGCTGCCGTCAGGAGCAGGCCGAGCGCGATGGCGCCGCCTAGCGTCAAGACTACGCCCCGCGGCTGGAACAGAAACACGAGCAGCATCATCCCGCTCTGCGTCGCAAACACGGCGCAGATCGACGCGAGAAACCACGAGAGCTCGATTTCCCGGCCCGCGACCGCGGCCATGCCGAGGTAGCTCGTAGCGGAAATCGCAATGCCGAACAGGACGATTGCCGGCGGCAGCCGCGCGGCGCTAACCCCTTTCGGCCACAGCAGAAAGAGGGCGGCGGCCGTGCCTATGAAGGAAACTGCCGCAGAACCGCCAAGCAGCAGCGGATCGCGCTGAAGATCGACCGGCGCCTCCATCGAGAGCAGCCCGACAAAATTCATTGCCCAGATGCCACCGCCAAGCGTCAGCGCGGCCATGACGATGCGCATCCGGCCTTCGCCTCTTGAAAGCGCGCTGACATTCGAGGTCATGACGGCGGCGGTGAAAGTGCCCAGTATCGCGATCGTGATCGAGAGAATCACCAAGCTCGGATCATGTGCTATCATGGGCGGAGCCTAAGCTAGAGGATGGGGGAAGCCGGAGTTTAGCGAATCGCCCACATCCGGTAATGAGCGATTATGGCATAAACCGGCTGAAGTCCCGGGAACTCCCCTAAAAGTCCGGTGCGGCTTTAAGTCTCCGGCCAGCCAGGCCATCGCGATCCCGGCCCATTCCTTCGCGGCTAAATCGAGCCGCCTTAGACCCTCCGAAGCCCTGGGAAAAGGCCGCCACCAGCCATTGAAACCGTTCGTCCTGAAATCCACCGGCCGCGCCAGGATCTCGAAGCCCTGCCCCTCGAAGAGCGCTTTCGCCCGCGGCATGTGGAAGGCCGAGGTGACAAGGATCCATTTCTGCCCGGGTTTAGGCTGCAGCGCTTTTGCCGACTCCACCGCATTCTCGAGCGTATTCCGGGAGCGGTCCTCGAACCTTAGCCGCGGCGGCGTAAGGTTGAAGGCTTCGAAAAAGCGCTGCGCGGAGGCCGCTTCCGAATCGAAATCCTGCCGCAGAAAGAGGTCAGCTTTCCCGCCTGAGAAAAACACCGGCAAGGAAGGATAGCGGGCTGCAAGATGGACAGCTTCAACCATCCTGTCCCCGGACTCGTTCAAATGCGGCGCGCCGCGCCCAAGCGAGGTCGCGGTGTCCAAGGCTCCGCCGAGGACGATGATGCCCGCCGCGCCATCGAGGTTCTCCGCCGCCGCGGCCTTGGCGTCGACCTCAAGGGGAGCCAGCACCCAGTTTGCCAACGGCGAAAAGCCGAAAAGGACATAGAGGACGGTCCCGCCAGCAAACAGGCGCGCAGCCGCCCCCGCTCTCCGGAACATCGCGAAAACCACGCCCGCGGCCAAGAGGATAGCGATCAGCGAGGAAGGTTGAAGCAGACCCCAAAGGACTTTGGAAAGGACGAACATCATCGGCGCGGTTCAGTGTCCGCGGCCTCAGCGCAACAGCTCATTGAGCGCACCCTCGGGAATAGCTTTGCTGATATTGTTAAATTGGCCGAAAGCGAGCAATTCCTCCGCGTTGTGGCGCAGAGTACCCAAGAGAGAGCGCAGCAACGCCGGCCCCAGCGCCACACATGCGGCCCCGGCAACCTGCAATTCCTTGACACTGGGAGCGGGCGTCAACCCGATCGTGACGCACAGCGGTCCATCGATATGCGCGGCCAAGCGCTCGATAAGCTGGATGTGCTGCACACCAGGTACAGAAATACAATCGGCGCCGGCCGCGAAATAGGCTTCCGCCCGCTCGACCGCCGTCTCGAAAGGAGACGCCTGGGGCGGGTCGAGGAGGAAGGCTTCGGTCCGGGCGATGATAACGGCGGGCACCTTCGCCTTGAGCGCTGCAGCTTTGGCGGCTTGTATCGCCGCCACCATCTCCTTGACCGGAGCAATGCCATCGCGGCCGTCGCGGCCGCCATCGCCGAATACCACGCCGGCGCAGCCCTCGGATATCACCGCCTCAACCGCATGTCCGGTCTCTTCGGGATGCCGTCCAACGATACCTTCGAGGTCGGCATTCACGGGGGTCGCGAAGCCCCGCGCGATTGCCTGCGCGGTTCCAACCAGCATTTCCAGCGTAAGGCGCTCGTCTCTTTTCAGACCCTGCGCCCAAGCAACCGCTTTGGCGGAAATGCCGATCAAATTGAACCCGGCATCGCCCATCACCCGCGCGGAGACTACGTCCCAAACTTCGGGCAGGATGAAGGTTTCGCGCGCGTGCAGCCTTTTCCGGAAGGCGCGCACCTTTTCCTTTTGATCTTTGAGACGTTGCTCATCGGGCCCGGCGGCCTGCGCGGAACCAAGAACTGGGTCATCGGCCATATTTTTACGCTGCACTCAGTGTTGGTTGCTCGCCGGCCACCGCCGCCGGAGCTCACCTCTGCCATGGAAGCTTCTGCTTAAGTCCGCACTGCTCAGGCTGCAAGCAAAAAAGTGTTCGCCCTCCAAAACAAAAACTTTCCTGTGCCAATCTACAGCATGGGGCTTCCCAGCGCAGAAATCCGTTGCCAACCTCAGGTTCCAAAGGCGTGACTGCTGCAACCCGATGAGTTTTGCTAATTGTTTGTTAACCATCGGATTCAATCCCGCGATCAGCCGGAATTGCACGGGCGGAGCGCCTTGGGGAGGCATCGCAAAGGGCCGCTGCGCTTTTATGAGGTGTATACGGGCCACCAGAGCCATTTCAAGAGAAGAATGCTGCCTGCCAGAATTACCCATACCGTAATCCAAGGAACGGCAATAATAATAAGCCATATAATTCGGGCAATCGCCCACACCAGGACAACCAGCAATGCGAGCATGAGTATGAATTCAAACGTCCACCATATTCCATGGAATTTAATTGTATAATAAAGCGCCAGCACGGCAGCTGGAGCAAACACCAGCCCAGTCCCTGCCCATAGACTTTCATCAAATAGAAACCTTCTGAGGCGTGACTTAAACCTATCCACACCTATTGTTGCAAAGCTTTTCCACAAATTGTAATTTACCCATACGAGTATGAATAGAAATATAAGCACATAAATAGTGAGGCGCACTGAGTGCTCCCCGGATCCCATTCCAACTATTTCATAGGCGTTCGTCAAGCAGTCTCTTTCGTAGAGCTTTAGGCAGCATAATGACGAACACTAAAAAACATTAAACGTTCCATATTGGTATTTTGTGCTATTGCCGCGCTTAATCCAGGAGACAGATTAAATCTGTTAGCGAATATTTGGCTACGTGACGGCTTATTGTTCTATACATCGCGATACGCGTGGCCGTGTTCGACTTACACTATGTAGGCCACACCTTCGAAACGCGGAGGAACGCTATGAATTGTAGGCGCCGGCGGCGAAAGCCCGCCCACCTGCGGCGCGCCACGCCGCGCTGCCTCCAAAGGCGGCGCCGCGCGCTGTTAAACAAAAATATAGATATAAACGCCGCGGACGCGTCTGTCGCACTGAATCAACAGGCGCGCGAAAACCGCATCCAGCCGGTTGTTTGTCCTTCGGCCCCGGCCTATTTCCGTATTATAGTGCGTTGTGCATCCCTTACAGTACAGGTGCTTCATGCTGCGGATCGTTCTCGCGCTGTTAAGTCTTGGGACGGCCGCCGCGCAGGCAGCCCCCAGTGATTACGACTGCGCCTACGATCCAAAGGCCACGCATCTGTCAAGGATAATTGCCGCGGACTCGACCGGCGGTCCGGTCTACGGAGCGACAATTAACGACGCCGACAATAAATCTCAGCGCCGAACCCTCGATCTGCACGACCACGAGATTGTGCTCACCTTCGACGACGGACCGCTCGGCGCCAATACGCTATCGGTTCTCGACACGCTGCAGAAGCATTGCGTGAAGGCGCTATTCTTCTCCGTCGGCCGGATGGCGATGGCCCAGCCGAAGCTTATTCAAGAGGTCGAGCGGCGCGGGCACACGATCGGATCGCATACATGGTCTCATCCGCGGGCCATGCATCAATTGTCGCCAGAAGACAATGCGCTTGAAATCGAGAAAGGGTTTGCCGCTGTCAGCGAAGCGGTGGGCAAGCCTATTTCGCCATTCTTCCGTTTCCCGGGCTTCCGGGATTCCCGCGCGGCAGTGACCTATCTCGCCAGCCGCAACATTAGCGTGTGGGGAACCGACGTCATTTCCGGCGATGCCGATATTGGCGGGTCGAGCGCGGCACGTATCACCAGGGACGTGATTAGCCGCATCCATCCGCTTGGAAAAGGGATCGTGCTGTTCCACGACATCAAGAAGCCCACTGCGGAAGCGCTCGACGGCATCCTTACCGAGCTTGAAAAGGAAGGATATAAGTTCGTCCAGGTCGTCTCGAACACATATTATCAGCCCGACCCGCAGTTGCTCGCGCGCACGGACGTGTTCCGCAATACTCCCGAAACCGCGACGATAACGGGGCGGTGGCTTGCCTCTCCGAAAGAGGAAGTTAAGGACGGCAGCGTCGATGTCATGCACACGGAATGGATCGACCTTGACGCCGAGATTGCGAATGAGAAGCTGAATGGCGCTGGCGCGGGCGTTACACAGCCTCACGCCGAGGTTCAGCCGGGTACCATGTATACTGCTAACGGATGGGCAGCGAGCCGCCAAGTGCATTGACCGGCGATAAGGGCACGGCGTGGGAGCTTTGAACGCCGCGCGTGCGCTCCGGATTTTTCGGCGTTATGATACGAGTTCTCGTGAGTGTGACCCTTTCCGTCATTGCGAGGGGCTAAGCCCCGAAGCAATCCAGAAGCCGCAAACGCCGCGCTAGTTTCTGGATCGCAACGGCGGCCGGGAGCCGCCTCGCGATGACAGGGTTGCAGGCTCGCGATTCGCTACCCGCACCGCCCAGGAACATGATACCGAATCCGATTGAACCGTTCGCGAAGACCCCCTCACCCTGTCCCTCTCCCCAAGGGGCGAGGGGACGTCCTCTCAGCGGGCACGCCGGAACTCCCTCTCCCCTTGGGGAGAGGGCTAGGGTGAGGGGGTCTTTTGCGGGCGCTATGCGAAGCGATCAACCGGATCTGGTATGACACAAGACGAAGCCCTGCAAATTCTGAAAACCGGCGCCAACGTCTTTCTGACCGGCGAGCCCGGCAGCGGCAAAAGCTACGCCGCCGCCCGCTATGTCAGCTATTTGCGCCGGGAGAACATCCCCGTCAGCATAACGGCGTCGACAGGCATTGCCGCCGCCCAAATCGGCGGCACCACCATCCATGCCTGGAGCGGCATCGGCACCCGCTCGCACATCTCGCGTGGCGATTTGGACTCCATCGTCAAAAACCGGCGCGTGACCGACCGCATCAAAAAGGCGCGCGTGCTGATCGTCGATGAAGTCTCGATGCTCTCGGGCCAAACGCTGACCGCGGTCAGCCAGGTTTGCCAATTCGTCCGCAAAACCAATGCCCCCTTCGGGGGCTTGCAAATGGTGCTCGTGGGCGACTTTTTCCAGCTTCCGCCCGTCATCCGCCGTGACGAGCGCTCGGGCCCCGAAATGGACAGCCAGGATGAGGAGGACAATTCGCCCTTCGCCTATGCGTCCCGGGCTTGGCGCGAGCTCGATCCCAGCATCTGCTATCTGACCGAGCAGCACCGGCAGACGGACGCCGAGTTTTTGGGCCTCCTCGGAGCGATCCGCTCGAACCGTTTCGGCAAGGCCGATGCCGGCCTGCTTACCAGCCGCCGGCTCGCGCAGGATAGCCTGCCGCGCAGCGTCACCCGGCTGTTCACGCACAATATGGATGTCGACCGCATAAATCAGGCGGAGCTCCTCAAACTTCCCGGCGAGCCCAACAGTTTCTTCATGACCGCGATGGGAGACAAGCTGCTGGCGGAAGGACTGAAGCGCGGCTGCCTTTCGCCCGAGAAGCTCGATCTCAAAATCGGCGCGGTGGTGATGTTCACGAAGAACGATCCCGACGGCCGCTTCGTGAACGGCACGCTGGGCGCCGTCTCGGACTTCGACCGCGAGGACGGATGTCCGGTGGTTATTACCAAGAGCGGCCAGACGATCTTCACCAAGCGCGCCGAGTGGAAGGTCAGCGAGGACGAGACCGTCAAGGCCGGCATCGAGCAGATCCCGTTGCGGCTCGCCTGGGCGATCACCGTGCACAAGAGCCAGGGCATGTCGCTCGATGCGGCGGTGATGGACCTCTCGAACGCCTTCGAATACGGCCAGGGTTATGTAGCGCTGTCGCGCGTGCGATCCTTAAGCGGCCTGCATCTTTTGGGCTGGAACGAGCGGGCGCTGCGCGTGCACCCGCTGGCTTTGGAGAAGGACGCCGATTTCCGCCGCGCCTCCGGGGAAGAGCAGGAGCGCCTCGCGGCCAAGCGCGGTGAGGCGGAAGCTCTTCAGTCCGCTTTCGTCAAGGAGCTTAAAGGCCCAGTACCCGCGCAGCCGAATCCTGCCCTAGCCGCCAGCGGCAGCGCCGGCAATGCCGGTAGGAAGTGGACAGCGGAGGAGGATGCGGACGTTGAGGCGCGCCACAAGCGCGGCGAAAGCGTCAAGGCCATCGCCGCGGCCCTCGGCCGGCAGCCGGGCGGCATCCAGGCACGGCTCGTCAAGCTCGGCCTGATCT
>JBKQNN010000129.1:0-5666 GCA_052145975.1 Rhodomicrobium sp.
GACTACGCACTTCGCCTACAACTTCGGCAACGACCGCAACGGCTTGACGCAGTTCTGGAGCCGCGTCACCGACGCCAACGGCGTGTCGCGCGACACCTTCCGCAACGTGCACAACAATATCACCAGCGTGCGGCTGCTCAACAATGGCGGCGCGGTTAGCCTTTGGACTTCCTACGCCTACGATGCGCTCGACGAGATTCTGACCGTCGCCGACAACAGCGGCAATAACACCACTGCGGCGTACGACAATTTCGGGCGGCGAGTGACGCTCACCAGCCCCGATGCTGGCAGCACGAACTATGTGTACGACTCGGCCTCGAACCTAATACAAAAAATCACGGCTAACCTGAAAGCCGCGGGCCAGGCCGTCAACTATAGCTATCAATATAACCGTCTGGCTTCCATCACCTATCCCAAGTTCCCCGGCAACAATGTCGCCTATACCTATGGCGGGCCAGGAGCGGCGGGCAATGGAGCGGACCGGATCATCCAGCTCACCGATCAGGGCGGCACGCTGCAGCGCGCCTACGGGCCGCTTGGCGAGGTGGTGAAGGAAGTCCGCACCCCCGCCCAGACCACCGTCACCGGCCCGAACCCGGTGTTCACCACGCTTTACACTTACGACACCTGGAACCGCATCCAGAACCTCACCTACCCCGACGGCGAGGTGGTGAGCTTCTCTTACGATAGCGGCGGGCTCATCAAGTCGATCACCGGCCAGAAGCAGAGCCTCAGCTATAACTACCTGACCTTCATCGGCTACGACAAGTTCGAGGCCCGCGAGCAGGTGGCGCTCGGCAACGGCACGGCCACGAGCTACGCCTACAACCCGCTCAACCGGCGGCTCACCGGGCTGCTCGCCAAGACCAAGTCGGCGCGCACCTTCATGAACATGTCCTACGGCTACGACGCTGTGGGCAATATCAAGACGCTGGCCAACTCGGCGGCCATCCCGGCGGGGACCGCGCTCTATGGCGGCACCACGAAGTACACCTTCGGCTACGACGATCTCTACCAGCTGACCTCTGCAACCGGCGCCTTCGCCAAGCCCAACATTCCCACGCAGGAGTTCACGCTGGCGATGTCCTACGACGGCATCCACAACATCACGCACAAGACGCAGACCGCGTTCAACCTGCTCTCGAACGGCAGCAAGACGCCGAATGTGCCGCTGACCTACGACTGGGCCTACGCTTACGGCGGCAGCCGGCCGCACGCGGCGAGCCAGATCGGCGACCATACCTTCCAGTACGACCTCGACGGCAACCAGACCGGCTGGACCGCGACGGCCAGCGCGCAGAACCGGGTCATCGTCTGGGACGAAGACGACCGCATGCAGTCGGTGACCGACAGCTCCGCGCAGCCCACCACCTTCAAGTATGACGACGGGGTCAACCGCGTCGTCAAGAAGGGCGCCGGCGGCGAAACGCTCTATATCAACCCGTGGTACGTCGCTGCGCTCGGGCGGAATTCGAAGCAGGTCACGCATCGCGCCGTAAGCCTTTAGCGGTTTGTTAGTCATGATCGATAGGGGGTGGCCTGCCAATCCTGCCGTTCCCGGCTGCTGAGGGCCGCGCCACACGTTTACTTTTTGGCGCCGCTCACCGGAAGCTCCTCCAGCCCGCGCTGCCCGATCCCGCTGCCTGCCTCCCGGCATGCCGCCCGCGCTCAATCCTGCAAATAACGCCATCGCAGAGCCTCCTGACCGCTCCCGCGCCTTCCCGCAACGCAATCGTGGACCATAGCTCCTTACCGACGCGCTAACGCCGCGCGGGGCAATCGCTTTCCCGGCCGGATGGGGTTTTTCGCCATTTCCGGCCGGCGCCTGGAGGAAGACTCGAGGCGGCTGCGCCTAGCAAACCCTTGCAAGAGGCGGCATTCTATTTGCCCTGCCCGGCGCGCGCTGGCCCTCATGCCCGTGGCGCAGGCATTTCCATGCAAATAGTCTACCTTGTATACTGTGGAGGCCGCGTTTTTTAAATACCCGTAAACCCATATCTTCTACCAATACACGTCCGCGGGCTTGACTTTCTTCCTCCTCCGGCGCGCTGCCAAGAAAAAGACGTTCCGGCAGCGGATAAGCTCAATACGGACGAATAAGCCATTGATATTGCGCAAATAACTCCTGCTTGCTGTTAACCATTTCCGCAACCGCAGGTTTGGATTTGTGGTTAACACGCGCAAGAATCTAATATTAACGGGTATTTTGGAGTCGTGGAAATCGACCTAAAGCGGCAAAAGATTCGCAAAAAGACGGCGGCGGAAAAGATGGCGGCTGCTGATTTACCAAGCCAATATTTACCATGGTACGCCGCTACCGCATGGCTATCCCGCCGGTCTACGCCGGTAAGGCGAGCGGTAAGCGCTTTTGCGAACGCACGATCGCAACCGCACCGAGTGGTCAAAATCTCATCGTGTCCCATGCCGTGGTGTAGCTGACGGCGGGCATCGGCCATGAGTGCCAGGGCTAGAAGTCGCATGTACGCGAGAAAATGCGATGCATCTCCTGTCTTTGGCTATTTTCTTGGTGCATAAATTGACTTTTAACATTTTTAATGCAAACTAGCGTTATGTTGCACAGGATCGCCCTCGAAAATTTCTTTTCCATCGCCGGCCGGCAGGAGATCAACCTGAAGGTGCCAGGCAATGCGCCGGATTTGCCCTGCTTCAGGCCGTCACGCGCCGTGGCGGAAGACAGGCTACCGGCAGTCGTCGGATTTTTTGGGCCGAACGCTTCCGGCAAATCGACAGTTCTGCGCGCCGTTATCGCGGCGGCTGCTTTTGCGCGTGAGAGCTTCAGTTTGCCCGTTGGCGGGCCTATTTCTCCATTTCAACCCTTCATGCACAGAGATTGGTGGGGAAAGCCAACCGTTATCGTCATCGACTTTGATGGACAACTCGCAGAAGATCAGCCGTCGGCGATCTTCCGTTATGAGCTACGCATCGCGCATGGCCAGGATACCCCCACCGGCAATCCTGTCGCAAAAACCGTGGCCTTTGAATCCTTGTCATACGCGCCCAAGGGAAAATTCCGTCGGATTTATGAGCGCCAGGGACAAAAATTTAGCTTCGGCAAGGAATTTGAGATTTCGGAAAACGATCCTAGAATACAGAGTGTCCGTTCCAACGCAAGCGTCATCAGCACGATGACACAGTTGAATCATAAGCTATCAAAATATTTCAGTGATTGCCTGGCTAAACTGCAGACCAACATTGCCGGTCTTGACAAGGCGCAAACACATCCGAATGCCTGGTTGAAATTGCTTACAGACAATCCACCTTACCTAGCCAATCTTAATCGCGAATTGCGCCGCCTCGATGTCGGACTTGAGGAAATGTCGATCATGCAAGGTGACACGGGCCTGTTTGCGACTTTCAAACATTCCGGTCTGGATGCTCCTATTTCCATGAACGAGGAGTCGGCGGGAACCCGGAGCTTCATCAGTATTTTCCCCCGCCTTCACTTCGCGCTGGAAACGGGGTCTGTTGCCATATTCGATGAGATTGACACAGACATGCATCCGTTACTGACGCCGGAGATTTTCCGCTGGTTCAGCGACACAACGCGCAATCCGCTGGGAGCGCAGCTGTTTTTTACTGCGCACAATCCTGCGCTCCTCGACGAATTGGAGAAGGAGCAGATTTTCCTTACGGAGAAAGAACGCTCAGGCTCCACTCGTGTCATCGGTGTGCGCGATATAAAGGGCCTTCGCCGGGAACCTTCTCTGATGAAGAAATATCTCGCAGGAGAACTCGGAGCCGTGCCTTACATCGGGTAACTTCATGGCCTTCGTCCGCGTCATCAGGAAGCGCTTCTTTCTCGCGGTCGAAGGGGAAAGTGAGCAATCATTCGTAAAATGGGTTCAAAATCTCGCCGATGAGAGCGGCTTGAACGTGCATCTTCAATGCTACGTCCTTTCCGGCGGAGGATACAGCTCAATGCTACGAGACGCCGCGAACCGCAAGATGCGGGAAGAGAAGCGCAAGGACGCATTCAAAGCCGCGTTTCTTCTCTTGGACGAAGACCGCGCTCAACAGCCGCAACCCGACTGGCCTATCGAGCAGCTTCGAAGCCACGCGGACAGCAAAGGGCTTATTTTTTGCGGTCAGAAACCGAATTTCGAAGGCTTGCTTTTGAGGATGCTCCCAGGGCGTGAACGAATGATGCTTTCCGCTGCAAGTGTCGATGCGCAATTGCCCACTCTCTTGCCCGAATACAAAAAGCCCAACGATGCCCAATCTCTCGCACGGAAGTTCACATTGGATGACCTGATGCGCGTTGCCGGCGTGGAGGCTGACCTTCAGCGCATGCTCACCATGATTGGGTTCGTCCGCCGCTGAAACCGCCATGGTGCCGCCCCCTCTCTCCTGATCGCACTGGACAAGGGCGGCGCTCCGAGCGGCAATTAAGCAGGAAAGCACAGCCGGTCCCCCCAGCACGAGACGTTCCGGCAAATCACCCAAACTTCGGCCTATTGTTGTCATGGCTTAATGACAACCTTGCCCTTGATCTGCCGCAGCTCGATCATGCGAATGGCCTCCGCCGTTTTCTCAAGCGGGAACACGTGATCGATATGCGGGCGGATTTCGCCCTTCGCGCACCAATCCACGAGCCGCGCCATCTGGTCCGCGAAAACGCACGGATTGCGCTTCACATGGCGGCCCCAGAACACGCCGATCAGCTCGCAGCCCTTCAGCATCACCAGGTTCAGCGCGATTTTGGGGATTTCGCCGGCCGCGAAGCCGATGACGAGATAGCGGCCGGCCCAGTCCATGCCCCGCAGCGCGGGCTCCGCATAAGGGCCGCCGATGCAGTCGAAAATGACATCTGGGCCGTTTCCGCCGTTGAGGCCGCGCACCGCCTCCTTGACGTCGATGCCCGTGAGATTGAGGAACTGGTGAGCGCCGCGCTCCACGCAGAGCTTGAGCTTTTCATTCGAGGTGCCGGCCGCGACCACCGTCGCGCCAAGCCGCAGCGCGATTTCGACGGCGGCCAGCCCGGCCCCGCCGGTCGCGCCGAGGATCAACACCGTTTCGCCGGCCTTCAGGCGTCCGCGATCCTCCAGCCCATGCAAAGCCGTGCCGTAGGCGATGGGAATAGCGGCGGCGGCTTCATCGGCAATGCCGTCCGGCAGCGGGACCACGGCTCCGGCGGGGGCAAGCACTTCCTCGCGGCAGCCATTATATCCGATGTAGGCGAGCACGCGCTGGCCAACGGCAATCCCCTCCACGCCCGGCCCGATGCCCGCGACCGTGCCCGCCACCTCGCCGCCGGGCGAGAACGGCAGTTCCGGCCTGTTCTGGTATTTGCCATGCAGCATCAGCGAATCGAAAAAGTTGAGCGAAACGGCCGTCACCCGGATCGCCACCTCGCCCTCGCCGGGGATGGGAGCGGGCAATTCGCAGACCTCAAGCGCGTCCGGGCCATCGAGAGACTTGCACAGAACTGCTTTCATCGCCTACCTCAGTGAAAACGCCGCTGAATGTCATCCCGTGCGGGGCTCACGGCACGAAGTGACGCTGTGCTCTCTGTTGTCATCCCGGAAGCCGCTTGCGGCTATCCGGGATCTTGCAATATGTAGCGCGCCCGTGAAGATCCCGGATTGTATGTTTCTGCCGGTTGACCTTTCCGGCCTCGAATCGGTGAAGGTCAGCCCATGAGGGAG
>JBKQNN010000130.1:0-3386 GCA_052145975.1 Rhodomicrobium sp.
GCCGTCTTTCTGCGAATCTTTTGCCACTTTAGGTCGAATTCTACGACTCCAAAATACCCGTTAATATTAGATTCTTGCGCGGGTTAACCACAAATCCAAACCTGTGGTTGCGGAAATGGTTAACAGCAAGCAACGGTTAATCGTGTCGTATCAATGACTTATTCGTCCGTATTGAGCGTATGCGGTGCCGGAATTGCTTTTTCTTGGCAGCGCGCCTTAGGAGGAAGAAAGTCGAGCCCGCGGGCGTGTATTGGCAGAAGATATGGGTTTGCGGGTATTTAAAAAATGCAGCCGCCACAGTAGGTAAGGAAGACTATTTGCAGGGAAAAGCGTGCGCCATGGGCCTTAAGGGCCAGAGCGAGCCGGGTATGGCATGTAGAATGCGGCATCTTGCGAGGTTTTGCTTTGGCTCCGCCGCTTCGAGTCTTGTTCCAGGCGCAGGCCGGGAATGGCGGAAAACCCCATCCGGCTGGGCCAGCGATTGCCCTGCGCGGCATTAGCGCATCGGTAAGGAGCTGTGGGCCACCATTGCGTTATGAGAAGGCGCGGGAGCGGCCGGGAGGCTTGCCATGGCTTTATTTGCAGAACTGAGAGCACAGCAGCAGCGGCTGCCGGGAGGCAAGCGGCAGGACAGGCCAGCGCGAGCCGGGCGAGCTTCTGGTGAGCATGCCCAGCGCCAAAAAGTAAACGCGTTGCGCCGCGCCCCGTTACCGGAAATCGCAGTATTGGCAGGCCCTCCCCTATCGAACGTGACTAACAAACCGCTAAAGGCACATCGCGGCTGGTGCCGCACCGTCATCGCGAGGCAGCCCTCGCCCGCCGCGGGCGTCCAGAAGCAGGCACTGGGCTTGCGGCTTGTGGATTGCTTCAGGACTTCGCCCCTCGCGATGACGGCGAGCGGTCAAAACTTACGGCGGTTGCTATCAGTGCGCGGCCGGCTGCTCAACCTGGCGCGGTTCCTCGCTCGCGCGAGACGCCCGGCCTTCCTTGGACCGGCCGCCTTTGCCCATTTCCTTCGCTTCCTCCGTGAAGCGCTGGGCGGTGCGCTCGCCTGCCTTTCCGGCTTCGCCCATCGCCTCTTCCACTTCCTTTTCTGCCTCTTGAGCCAGCCCGCTCAGTTGCTGGACGCTCTCCTGATAGTGGCCCAGCGCCCGCTGCACGAAGTCCGATTGCGCGTCCGCGAAGCGCTTTGGAAGCTCCGTATATTGGGTAAGATGCTTGCCCCAGAACTCAAGCCATGCCCGGTTCATCGACATCGTGTAATGACAGGCCGTGCTTGCCATGCGCGCCGCGTTCTCTGCCGCCACGCGCTGGGCGCCCAGAAGCGCACCCGCATCCGGCATCTGCGCGCCCATGCCGTTAAGCCCGAAAGTTTCCCGATTACTTGCCATGAGATTATCTCCGTGGGTTTTGCAGCCAACAGGAATGCCCGCAGAGTTGTTCCCAGGCTATGCCCTCAGGTGTACAATAAGCAAAATAGTTGTGAGGATAGAAGTGCTTATAAGGCGAAACCGCCAGCGCCCGCACCCGGTGTAGCCGCCAAGCGGTGGAGTATGTATGCCAGCATCGAGCCGGAAGTCGAAGGCAAGCGCGTGGTTTTCCGCGCTTCGGGATGACATCTGCTCAGGCTTCGAGCGCATCGAGAATGAGTTCATCGCTGGGCCGATGGCGGACGGGCCGGCGGGCAGGTTCGAGAGGAAGCCTTGGCAGCGGACGGACCACGGCGGCGGGGAGGGCGGCGGCGGCACTATGGCCATGATGGCCGGCCGCGTGTTCGAGAAGGTTGGCGTGCACATTTCGGCCGTCCACGGCGAGTTCGCGCCCGAATTCCGCCAGCAAATTCCGGGTGCTACGGAAAATCCGGCGTTCTGTGCCTCCGGCATTTCGCTGATCGCCCACCCGCGGAACCCCAATGTGCCCGCCGCTCACATGAACACGCGGTTCATCGTGACCTCGAAATGGTGGTTCGGCGGCGGCTCCGACCTGACGCCTATGCTGGAGAGGCGGCGCACGCAGGAGGATGAGGACAGCGCCGATTTTCACGCCGCCATGAAAGCGGCCTGCGGCAAGCACGCGGCCGCCGATTACGCCAAATACAAGCAATGGTGCGACGAGTATTTCTGGCTCAAACACCGCAACGAGCCGCGCGGCATCGGCGGCATCTTCTTCGACTATCGCAATTCGGGCGATTGGGAGGCCGATTTCGCCTTCGTGCAGGACGTTGGCCGCGCCTTCCTCGATATTTACCCGAAGCTCGTCCGGCGTAACATGAATACGCCCTGGACCGAAGCCCAGCGCGAGGAGCAGCTTGTGCGCCGCGGCCGCTATGTGGAGTTCAACCTGCTGTACGACCGCGGCACGATCTTCGGCCTGAAGACGGGCGGCAATGTGGATTCCATCCTTTCCTCCATGCCGCCCGTGGTGAAATGGCCTTAAGCGCGGTTCCTCACGCGGGCCCGTTTATATTGAGGTATTATAACACCGCTTTTTTACGCCACTGATTTCACAGCATAATTTTCGGACAAGCCGCTTTTTGCGCGGTTGACAGCGCTGCACGCTTCGCGTATTTCTTTCGCAAATGGGCCGTGCGGCCCTTTTTTCATTGGAGCGGCCCGGCCGCTTCGCAACGGACTTGAGCTATGAAAACCTATTCCGCAAAACCGTCAGAGATTCAGAAGAAGTGGCTTCTGATCGATGCCGAGGGCCTCGTCGTGGGCCGCGTGGCAACGATCATCGCCAACCGCCTGCGCGGCAAGCATAAGCCAACCTTTACGCCGCATATGGACGACGGCGACTACGTGATCGTCGTCAACGCGAAGAAGATCGTCTTCACCGGCAACAAGACGCAAGACAAGATCTACTACCGCCATACGAACCATCCCGGCGGCATCAAGGAGCGGCGTCCGTTCGAGGTGCTCGGCGGCAAGTTCCCGGAGCGCGTCTTGATGAAAGCGGTGGAGCGCATGGTGCCGCGCGGGCCGCTGGGCCGCAAGCAGATGACGCATCTGCTGATCTATGGCGGGCCTGAGCATCCGCATGCGGCGCAAAGCCCCGAAACTCTCGATATCCGTGCCATGAATCCCAAGAATGCAGTGAGGGCGCGCTAATGACTGAGACAACGAAGTCTTTTGCTGGCCTCGAAAAGAGCGCCAGCGCCCCTGCGCCCGCAGCAGAGGACCGGTCGCGTCCGGTTCACGTCCAAAAGATCGACCAGCATGGGCGCGCTTACGCCACGGGCAAGCGCAAAAACGCCGTCGCACGCGTCTGGGTGAAGCCGGGCGTGGGCAAGATCACCATCAACGACCGCGATCACGAAACCTATTTCGCGCGGCCAGTACTGCAGATGATTCTGAAGCAGCCGCTCATAACGGCGAACCGCGCCACGC
>JBKQNN010000131.1:0-6935 GCA_052145975.1 Rhodomicrobium sp.
GCTCGCCAGGGCGAGCTTGCGGGGGAGAGGGACAGGGTGAGGGGCGTGACGTATGAGCCGGTCTCACCCTTTCGCGGTTGAGGCTCCCGCTAAACCTCCTGCCAAGTCCCGTCAGGGTTCCGGCAAGCGCGGCCGACCATCGTCTCCGGATGGCCATTGACGAAGACCGTCTGCGTGAACTCGCGGCACTTCATCTCGTGATAATAATAAACGGGCCGCGGCTCGATATAGCCGTAATGGCCGTTCGGGCTGCGCCAATCCGCGCGATCGCCGCGCTCGAATGCCGCCATTTGCGCCTCATAGGCGCGCCGGCGGTCCTCGTCGTCCATCGACTTGCCGATGCGGTTGCCTATAAAGCTGCCCACGAGCGCGCCCGCGATGACCCCGCCGGGACGCCCATGCGAGACCGCAGCGCCGAACAGAGCGCCCGTGGAAGCGCCGATCAGCGTTCCCGATTGTTCCTGTGTCGCGCATCCGGCCGCAAGGACGGTGAACGCGAGTGACATAAAGAGTAACCCTAGTTTTTTCATACCCCTCGTGGCGCGCGAATCGCACGCTCTCCCAGCTTGAACCTGAGCAAAGGTACGCAACGCATTTGGGCGATTTTGCGTCATCAGGCCGCCGGAAGTGTAAGACAAGCTCTCAAGCCTCCGCTTGCTGCCTTTTCTAATTTGAGCGTTCCCCGGTAGAGATGCGACAGCTCCGCGACAATGGAGAGGCCAAGCCCGGTGCCGGGCACCTTCTCGTCCAGCCGCCGCCCGCGCTGCACCGCCTCGCGGCGCAGCTCCTCGGCAAGCCCCGGCCCGTCGTCCTCGATGATGAGCCGGAACGTCCGCGCCGCCGTTGGCCCCGCGGCCTGCGGCACCTCCACCTTCACCGTGACGCTGGAGCGCGCCCATTTGCAGGCATTGTCCATAAGGTTGCCCGCCATCTCGTCGAAATCCTGCTTCTCCCCGAAAAACCGCACGCCGTCTGGGCAATCGATTTCGAGATTGAGCGCGCGGCCTTCATAGATCTTGGTCAGCGCCCGCGAGAGCGCGAAGAGGCCGGATTCGACGTCGGTCACGCCGCTGATGGGCCGGATTTGCGCAGCGATCCTGGCGCGGTCCAGATGATGCGAAATCTGCTGGCGCATCAGGGCTGCCTGCTGGGCGACCTTTTGCGCGAACTCGGTATCCTGGGAGGCAGCCTCGTTTATGATGACGCTGAGCGGCGTCTTGAGCGCATGCGCAAGGTTGCCGACATGGGTGCGCGCGCGCTCCACCACGCCCCAGTTGGCTTTAATGAGCGCGTTAAGCTCCTCCTGAAGCGGCAGAATTTCATCGGGCGGCGTTCCCTCCAGCAGCGTCTCCTCGCCGGAGCGTATCGCGGCCAGGCGGTTGCCGATGTCCTTGAGCGGGCTCAGCCCGAACCGGACCTGGAAGAACGTCGCGAGCAGAAGGCCCCCGCCAAGTAGCGCAAGCGTGAGCACAATGGTATCGCTAAGGTAGCGGGTTTCGGCATCGATGGCCGCGGTGTCGAGGGCCACCGATAGCGAGAAGATGCGGCTCTCGTTCTCCTGGCCGAAATCGATCTCCCGCTCCAGAACGCGTAGGATTTGGCCGTCCGGGCCGTCCACATAGGACTGCCGGATGTGCTTTTGATCGGGTTTGACGCCAAGCTCGCTCGGGATCTTGTAGGTTTCGTCGGCCAGCGAGTCGGATTTGAACGAGACGTCGTCGCGGCCGTCCACCGGCCGGATTTGCCAATAGGCCCCCGACAAAGGCTTCGAGAACAGCGGCTCGCCAAGGTCCGCCGGGCGCCGGATGTCGAGCGTTGCCATCGGCGCCGTTTTCGCGATCAGGTTTTCCAGCGAATAATTCAGCCGCTCGTCGAAGTTCTCCTCGATGAAATCGCGGCAAAGCGAGATCAGAATGGCCGCGGTGACCGACAGGATCATCAGCGTCCACGCCGCCGAAGAAATCGCGAGGCGAAGCGCGAGAGAATTACCTCTCATACCGGACCCGGTTGATTTGCTTACGCTGTTTCAGGAAGTCCCCCCTCACTCTGTCTCTCTCCCCGAGGGGAGAGAGGACGCCTGAATTATCCGCAGCGGATATTCCAGGGTTCCCTCGCCCCAACGGGGAGAGGGGCAGGGTGAGGGGGGACTTCCTGAACCGATCGGGCGGGTACTGTATCATGAGCCCTTCTTCCCGGCTCCATCCGGATCGGGGGCGAACGAAACGCAATAGCCGAGCCCGCGCACGGTGTGAATGAGGTCGGCGGGGATTTTACGCCGGAGGCGCCCGATGAAGACCTCGATGGTGTTCGAATCGCGGTCGAAATCCTGCTGATAGAGATGGTCCACGAGTTCCGAGCGCGATACGACCCGCGACTGATGATGCATGAGGTAGGAAAGCAGCCTGAACTCAAGCCCGGTCACTTTGATCTGCGAGCCGTTGAACGTCACCCGCGCGGTGCGCGTATCCAGATGCAGGGGGCCGCATTCGAGTTCTGCCTTGGCAAAGCCGGCGCTCCGGCGCAGAAGCGCCCGCACCCGCGCGATGACCTCCTCCATCTGGAACGGCTTGGCTACGTAATCGTCGGCGCCGGCATTGATGCCCGCAACCTTTTCGCTCCAGCGGTCGCGCGCGGTCAGAATGAGGACGGGCGTGCGGATATCCGCCCTGCGCCAGCGCTCAAGGATGCTGAGGCCATCGATTTTCGGCAGCCCCAGGTCGAGAACGATCGCGTCGTATGGCTCGGTTTCGCCAAGATGCGCGCCCTCCTCCCCATCGAAGGCGGCATCCACCGCATAGCCAGCGTCCGACAGCGCCGCATTGAGCTGGCGGTTCAAGTCCTGATCGTCTTCGATAACCAAAAGGCGCATGCGGCCGAACTTTGCTAACGGGCGGGCACCCGGACGACGCGGACTTTCCCTGCCGATTCCAGAATCGTGACCTGGAAATAATGGTCGTTTCCCGCCGTGCAAAGCGAGAACCTTAGAATTTTTCCGTCCTGCAGCCAGGGACGAAGCTCGTTCTCGATCTCTTTGTGGCTCTTGTAGCTGCCCTTGCGCCACTCATGAGTGCAGGAATCCCTCGCAAGCGCAAAGCCGCTGCCGGGGGCGCCGATCCATACCAAAAAAGCCGCGCAGATATACTTCATAGCCTGTTCTGCATCGCGATATTTTATGAGCCCCGCTTCCTGAATTGGCCATGAACGGCCGGGTATCGAAATGCCCCGGGGTAGAACGCCATGTCCCAGCCTGCGCGTCCCGGCTTGTGTTGACAAATGGTACACATCCCCGCAAACTAACACAATGAAGAACGCAGACACCGCCGCCGATGTGACCATTCACCTGCGCGCCACCGCCGCGGACCGCGATTTTATCGACCGCGTAGCCGAAATGACCGGCACCAACCGTTCGCAGTTTATGCTGTCGTCGGCTCTCAAGGAAGCACGCAACCTGCTGCTGGACCGGACCACTATCTACCTCGATAATGCGCGCTTCCACGAAGTTCTGGCTTGGATGGATGCCGCGCCCGCCGAAGACGAAACGGCAGGGATGCAAAGATTGATGAGCAGCAAACCCGTTTGGCAGGACGATACCAAAACCGGATGAACGCTTCACGTAGCCGCTGCAAAAGACCCCCTCATCCTGTCCTTCTCCCCGAGGGGAGAAGGAACGCCAGAATTCTCCGCGACGGACATTTTAGGGTCCTCTCTCCCCTTGGGGAGAGAGACAGAGTGAGGGGGGACTTCGCGATGCACTCAACCGGATCTGCTATTACGCCAAACAGTCCTCGATGAGTTGAGGCGGGGCGACGGGATAAACCTGGCCTTGAGCCATAAACCACACGAAGAGGGCGCCCTGCCCCACGAACGGATCGAAGGCGGAGCCAAGCACATTGGCGCCGGCCGAATAGTTCCCCACCGCAGGCATAATGAGCCGCATCCCATTGCTGACGAAGCAGCGCCCGCGTATGACATGACCGTATTGCGAGACCTGGGCGACGGGATGCAGGCCGCCGGCAATCTCGTTCGCCACGGGTGCGCGAATGGCGTCCGCGCGGAATTTGATCCCGTTCAGCGTTAATTGCGGGACCACCTCGCCGCCGATCCCGGCGGGCAGTTCGCATTCCTCGTCGCCCGTAACCCAATGCCATACGCGCCCCTCCATCATGTCTTGCAGCCAATCCAATTGGTGGTGGCTCAAGCCGATGGCGCTCGTGCCTGCAAAGCTGTCGCCCAGCGCGATCACCCTCTCGGGCTCGTAACGGTCGAGCGCCTCCTCAAGCTTCTCAAAGGAGGACGCAGTATCGTAAGGCGGCAGGAGCACATCGTGCCCCTCAAGATAGGAGCAGTTCGCAAGCTGAAGCCCCGCGACGATAAGCGTACTTTCGGCAGGCCAGAAGATTGCCCCCGTGGCATCGGCAATCAGGGATCTGCCGCAGAGAAGAATTCGCGACGCACCGGCTTCATGGAGCATGCCGGCGGCCGGCCTGCGCTCAAGCGATATGGAAAGCATAAGCTGTTGCCCTCTTGCTGGCGGTCCGGCGCTTCACTCGAGCCTTGAACCGCCCGTCTCCGGAACAACATCTTATCCGGATGCGCGACAATCGCGTTTACATTCATTAATTTGGCCGATTCGTAAGAATTACGTTACAAAAAAATCACGTAATCGAGTTTTCTCGGTGGAATCGCACAAACCGCGCGAATAGCAGCGCTTTTGCCACATAGAGTTGCGTCTTTATCACGCGCTCATGGCCGGGCTTGACAGCAGCGGGCGTCGCAGCCCTCGGCGCCTTCTACTTTTTAGCCTCCGCAAGCTTCTTGCCGGCGAGCGCCTTGTTATTCGCAGCAAGCTTGTAGTTGGGGTCGATCCGGAGCGCTTGATCGTAATCGCTTGTGGCCCGGGCGTATCCCCCTGGTTGTGGTAGGCGTTTGCGCGATTGTTGTAAGCATCAGGCGTATCGCTTCGCCGTAGCCGGCGATGGCGCGGATCACCACGCAATCGTTCTCCACTGTGTAGAAAATCCGGTGGGCCTGGTAGAGGTGGCGGCGATAGCCCGGCTTAAAGTCGCCGTCACAAGCGAGCGATTAGCGATTACAATTAAGCGCTGCGGATCGATCCCAAGCACAAGCGTGCCGCGGAGAATAAGGCGAAGGCCTCCAAGAAGAAGGGCTGGTTTTAGGGCGCGCGCCTGCCGTTCCGCTCTAATCGCTCTTTCAAGCGCGTCTTCGAGATAGTTCGCGAGCCGCCTAGCGTAATCGCGGTCGGCGCGCGCGTAGGAAATGAAAATTTCCGCCATGGGATACCCGCCGGGCTGAAGCGTAGCCTTTGAAAAAAATAGCCATGTTCATGCCCCGGTTCAACAGCTAGACTCGCGGGCGCCGTTGCCGCGAAGGAGCGTGGAGAAATCGCGGTTCCGGGCAAAGACGGGGAGGCTTCGGCGATGGCCGTGAATTGGACTAAGCGCGTTTTCCTGGCACGCATATTCCTGGCACTCGGTGCTGTTCTTCTAACGGCGGCACCCACCGGCGCTGTGCAGGCAAAGCTTGAGCGGGCGCCTGGCCGCGCATTCCTAGCCGGACAGTTGCTCATCGCTTCTCCTAATATTGAAGATCCCCGCTTCGCGCGGACGGTTATTTTGATCGTACGCCACAACAAGGACGGTGCGCTCGGCATTACCTTGAACCGTCCGGTGGGTCAGCTTCCGCTCGCAGGCCTGCTTGAGGGCTTCGGCGAGAAAGACGCAGGCGTTCACGGCAATGTGGAAGTCTTTGCGGGCGGGCCGGTTCAGCCTGGCGCGGCGTTCGTCATTCACTCGGCCGAGTATAGCCGCCCGGAAACCATCGCCATTAATGGGCTTGTGGCCGCGACCTCAAGCAAAGAGGTGTTCCGCGACATCGGCCAGAACAAGGGGCCGCGGAAGGCGCTTATCGCCTTGGGCTATGCGGGCTGGGGGGCAAATCAGCTGGAAACCGAAATGGCGCGCCACGACTGGGAAACAGCCATGGCCGATCCCGCGCTCATCTTTGACGAGAAGCGCGAACGGCTCTGGGACGTGGCCATGGAACGCCGCTTACGCGATCTATGAGCGTCCGGTCTTGACCGCGAATCGGGCGGCCTTCGTCTGCTGCTCCACGCGCGCGAAGTAGGGCAGCAGCTTGAACCGCGAATACGGCAGATATTGCTGGTTCTGGATCAGGCCCTCGAACTGGGTGAGGCGCTCCAGGATGCCGTCCCACCAGACGCTGAGCCCGGCGTCTTCGAGATAGTTCGCGAGCCGCCTTGCGTAATCGCGGCCGGCGCGCGTGTAGGAGATGAAAATTTCCGCCATGGGATGCAAACCGGGCTGAAGCGTCACCTATGGAAAAAGATAGCTGTATCCCGGCCGAAGTCCAGGGGCTTCTTCCCTTCCCGCAGCACTTCGCGCATGGTCTCGGCAATGATGCCAGGCAAATCGCGGCGCAGGCCGCCGATTTCCGCTGTGACCTTGCCCTCCAGCGCATCGAACCTTCGGCGCAGGCCGCCGGTTTCCGCTGTGACCTTGGCCTCCAGCGCATCGAACCTTTGGCCCAGTCCCACCGCGTGCGAGCGCAGGATAGCCACATCGTCGCGCAATTCGGTGAGCATCCCAAGGATCCGCGCATTGTAACGCTGCTGCCCTTGGGCTTCCGTTTCGAGCGCGGCAACGCGGCGGGTGAGGCCGGCGATTTGAGCTTCAACGTCCATGCAAGCGCCCCAGGGTAGTGTTGTTTTCAGATTACATCGGGGGCGCTGGCAAATCAACGATGGCCGGCACAGCTTGGCGGGGCGGTTACCAGGGTCACGAATCCAGGTTAACGGGCGTTTTTTGAACCAAGCTATGCAGATAATCGGGGTCCCATCCGGCGATTTTTCTTCTGAGTTTCAGGCTTTTCTTATCGGGAGCGGCACGCAAGAGATT
>JBKQNN010000132.1:0-6611 GCA_052145975.1 Rhodomicrobium sp.
ACGTTGTAGCCGATTTGGCCGCCGCCGAAGCCGCCCTCAGGAGCCAAGCCGCCAAACAGGTCCGGCGAGTATGCGAGCTGATTGCTCGTGTCGCTCCAGGCATAGCCGCCGTTGACGCCGACGTAGAAGCCCGTCCAGGTCGCTACCGGAGCGTCCTTGTAGCCGCCAGTGGCCGCACCCGGAACGTACATGTCAGCTGCGTTCGCTGCTGCCGTCAGCGCGATCACGCTCGCGGCGGTCAGAATAACTCGTTTAAGCATAATTCATCCCTCTTAGTGCGCAGGAAGAAGATCACCAGTCACTCAACTTTAATTAACGGAGGTGGAAGAGTGGCGAAACCAACCCCCAGTTGAGTCTCGCATCGAGTATTCGCCTGTTGCGAATGCGCAACGATGAAGCTGTGCCCGCCAAACGGAAACGGCGCCCGGAGGCGCCGCTTCTGAAGCTCGATGGGCCGGAGACTACTTCAACGGATCGTGACCGCCGCCAACGAAGTAGTTCACGCCCAGACGAACCGCGTCTATCCCAACGTTCGAATCGCCCGCAGGCGAATTCGTTGTTTCCATGTACTGATATTCAGCCTTCACCGCCCAAGCCGGAGTGAATTTGTATTCGAGGCCGCCGCCGGCCACCCAGCCTGTGATGTTCGACGCGCCGTCACGTGAAAGTCCGCCATAGCCGTAACCGCCGGTGCCGAAGACCAGAGTGCGGCCAAACGCATAACCTATGCGGCCCCGAACCGTGCCGAAATAGTCGAGAGTGGCGCTCCCGCTCCCCGCAATATCCGAACCTTCGATGTCGGCTTCCGCGCCTAATACGATTTTGCCGCGCTGGAAGTTATAGCCGATTTGGCCGCCGCCGAAACCGCCATTGATGCCGGTGTCGCTATCGGCCCAGCCGTAGCCGCCGTTCGCGCCGATATAGAGGCCGCTCCAGTTCACCGCATAGGAACCGTCCTTAAAGCCGCCTGAATACATATCTGCGGCGCTTGCGGCCGCCGTCAGTGCAATCGCGCTCGCGGTGGTAAGAATAAGTCTATAAAGCATAACGCCACCCTCCTATACAAATGCCTGCCCCATGGGAGCACTGATTATAGAAGGAGGCGGAGCGCGATAAGCAACCTACGGTTGAATCTACCTTAAGTTTCGTCCTGTTGCCGCCGTGCCACGAAAGTTGCAGGCATATAAAGCGGAAACGGCGCTTCCGGGCGCCGCTCCGGGTGTGCGATGGGCCGGAGCTACTTCAGAGGCTCGTTGGCGCCGTCAACGAAGTAGTTCACGCCGGCGCGGATCGAGTCGATCCCAAAGTTCCCCCCGGAACTGGTTCCCAAGTATTGATATTCAGCCTTCAGCGACCAGGACGGAGTGAACTTGTATTCGATGCCGCCGCCGGCCACCCAGCCCGTGTAGTTAGAGTCGCCGCTGCATCCTGAGCATCCAGCATAGCCAAAACCACCGGTGCCGTAGACCAGCGCGCGTTCGAAGGCATAGCCCACGCGACCTCGGACCGTGCCGAAATAGTCGAGAGTGCCGCTCTCGCTGCCCTTCGATATGTCCGCGCCATCGAAGTCGGTTTCCAAGCCGGCCACGATATTACCGCGCTGAAAGTTGTAGCCGATCTGGCCGCCACCGATACCTCCATCGATGCCGCTGTCGCTATCGGCCCAGCCGTAGCCGCCGTTCACACCCACATAGAAGCCGCCCCAGATCTCGCCTGTGTAAGCCGGGCCGTCCTTATAGTCGATGCTGGGTACGCGATACATGTCCGCAGCATGTGCCGGAAATAGAGCCGCAACGCCGGTCAGCGCAACAACCAGAATGCCGGATAGGAATTTCATTTCTCAAGTCCCCATCTACTCGTAAGTAACATCATGAACGCGCCCGGCATTGCCGCGTATGGCAACCCGTGCGTTCAACTGACGAGGGGATATTAACCAGCCACCTTAGGTTGTGCAACCTAGGGATGCGTTGATTCGCACCACTACCCGCATGGGTGCATAACGCGCCGCTATACCGGAAATGATGGTGTGTTTACAGCGGCTTATAAAGCCGCTTCTAAGCAGGCCTCGCCGAATCGGGTGTTGCAAAACGGCAACAGCCAATACAAAAGTGAAAGGCACGGCTGCGGAAGTGGGAATCTCGCGTCTGCCAGCCAAGCTTCGCGCGGCCGGGCGCACCTGGCGGGTGCAGAGCAGCTCTTCCATCATCTCATTAAATCCGCGCCCGCGCCAATCGGCCAGGCTTGTTCACATAAATTTGATCTTGGCTAATCTTACTGGGCAGATGCGAAATAAAAGCCGATACTGGCACCTTGTAAGCTTTGGGGACTGAGCTTATTCTACAGACCAATACCACACTGGGCCTCAATAAGAAACTGGAGGAGATCCCGCCCATGAAGACTTGGACAAAGCCCGGCGCGTCCACTGTCGACGCCGGCTTCGAGGTTACGCGCTATCTGCCGTCCACTCTGGACGTTGCCGCGCGCCGCACCTGCAAGAAATAGCGACTTGCCGTCCGGCTCACGCTTACCCCTCGGCGTGGGCCGGACGGCATGGTGGCGGAGCGAGCCTCATTGCGAGCCAGGCGAAGCAATTCAGCACCAAAGCGGTGGCCGCGGTTGCTAGCGGCGCTTACGTTGCTGGGCGGAAACGCCGGCGCGGCGGAGCTTAACGGCTATCCGACCTCCGCACGCGCCGACTACGTCTTCGGCTGCATGAAGGCGAATGGCGACACGCGCACCGCTTTGGACCAGTGCTCGTGCTCGATCGATGTCATCGCGACCCTGTTGCCGTATGACCGCTACGTCGAAGCGGAGACGGTGCTGAGCCTGGCTCAGGTGCCCGGCTTCTTCGGGGCCATGTTCCGTTCGCCGCCACCGGCAAAAGCGGCGGTTGACGCCTTACGCCGCGCGCAGGCGGAAGCGGAGGTGCGCTGCTTTTGATGCCTCCATCATCGCGAGGTAGCCTCGGCTGCCGTGGCGATCCGGGATCTGGATTGCTTCGGTTTGCTTGCAATGACAGCGCTTAGGCATCGCCTAAGTGAGCGCTAAATGTCCTTATCGCCCTTCCTGGGATATTGGCACTTCCAGCGCTGTACAAACCACCTGGGATG
Source organism: Rhodomicrobium sp. (assembly GCA_052145975.1). Lineage (GTDB taxonomy): Bacteria > Pseudomonadota > Alphaproteobacteria > Rhizobiales > Rhodomicrobiaceae > Rhodomicrobium. The sequence continues at coordinate 3,111 of JBKQNN010000132.1, forward strand.
CTCGGTGCCCCATTGGGCGATGGTGGGCTGGGCAGCCATCATACACTGCATCGGCGTCGAGCTCGAATCGAAGAGCACGCGCTGATCGCGGCAGGTTGCAGGCTGGGTGACAATGCAGACGGTCATCACAAGTTCAATCATTCCCTAATTTCCCTCGTCATTTTGCTACGAAGCGCATTGTGCGGATGCGCAACGCAAGTTTGGTGCCAGAAGCGCCCAAAGGTTCGCGGTGCCTTCAACACAACAATGTGAAGAGCATACACCGTCAAGTTGGCGCTTTCAATGCCACCTATACTTTGGTAGGTGCGCCGGATTCGCGCATCAATGCGTTGGATTGTCAGACGTCTTCTCAAAATCTGCAGTAAGCAGACGATTTTTTATAAGCCAGCGCAGGGCGCGCGACCAAGATTCATCCGTGTTACCACGCATATCGGCACTCATAACTTTGATAAGATTGCCGCTGGCGACGTCTCGTACATAAATGTTGATATTTAATATGAGATTGGAAACCTTCTGAACCATGCCCGTGATTGACAAGCTGGCCCCGATCTTTTTGGCGAAATCGGCGTCGCAGCCCCCGCAGGCCTGAAGGTTGCTCGCGCGCGCGGCTTCCTCGACCGGGCCTATATCGGCGATCTCGAAGCGGCCGGAGTCCGCCAGCGCCTTGCGCAACTGTTCGCCCAGCCTTTGCAGGCGCTCCTTCTCGGCGCTGGCGGTTCCGTAGATCGAGCCGTCCAAACTGTTATCGATTATCTCGAAATCGAAAACAGCAACACGCGGCAACGCTGCGGCCCGTGCATAAGGCGCGCAGATCAAGATTAAAAATAAAAGAGTAGCTTTCGCCAAATTTGCACGCATCCACGGAATATACTCTTGGACAAAACGTACGCAAGCGGCCTGTTTCGCGGGCTAGGGCAATGGGAGAACCTTGCAGACTTCCCATGGGCAAGCCATCATATCCTCAAAACAGACAAGGGCATGGGACGCTTGGGACGGACATACTTACGGTGGCTCGCCGGTTTGCTCCTCGCCATGAATACGGGCGCGGCAGCAGGCGAAACCGCCGAAATCAAGATCGGCTATTTGCGGCGGGCCGAACATAAGCCCGCCATCTCGCTCTTGGACGTGCCCGCGCCCAACGCTGGGCTTGCCGGCGCGCAGCTCGCCATCGCCGACAACAATACCACCGGAAAGTTCCTGAACCAGAAGTTCGACATAGCCGATGTCAGGCTTGGGCAGGACGAAGACCCGGCGGCGGCGGTAGAAAAGCTCGCCGGCGAGGGCGTTTCGCTCGTAGTGACGGACCTGCCGGCGGCAACCCTTCTGAAAGCCGCGGACGCCGGCGCCAAACGCGGAACACTCTTCTTTAACGCGGGAGCCTTGAGCGACAGCCTGCGCGAGGAGGATTGCCGCGCCGATGTCATTCACGTGGCGCCCACGCGCTCGATGCTGGCCGACGCGCTCGCCCAATATCTCGTCTGGAAGCAATGGCTGAAATGGGTTCTCGTCACCGGCTCGCATCCCGGGGACAAGCTTTGGGCGGACGCGCTCCGGCGCTCAGCGCCACGTTTTGGCGCGAAAATCGTGGACGAAAAGGTTTTCGAGGATAAGGGCGGCGCGCGGCAAACCGACAGCGGCATTGCAGAAATTCAGGCTCAGGTCCCGCTCTTTACGCAAGGGCTGCCGGACTACGACGTACTCCTTGCCGCCGACGAAAGCGCGGTATTCGCCGCTTATCTGCCCTACCGCACCAAGGCGGCGCGCCCGGTTGCCGGCTCTGCTGGCCTCGTGCCAACGAGCTGGGACCCGTCCATGGAGCAATGGGGCGCGACGCAACTCCAAAACCGCTTCATGAAACAGTTTTCGCGGCGCATGCAGGCTCTGGACATGCAGGCGTGGACGGCGGTGCGCATGATCGGCGAGGCCGTCACCCGGACGAACTCGGCAAGCGCGCAGCAGGTGCGCGATTATATCCTCAGCCCGGCCTTCGAGCTGGCCGCCTTCAAGGGCCGCGCCCTGACCGTCCGCCCCTGGAACCTGCAGCTTCGCCAGCCCGTTCTCCTGAGCGACGGGAAAAACGTCGTCTCGGTCTCGCCTCAGCAGGGCTTTCTGCACCCGGTATCGGAACTCGATACGCTCGGATACGACAAACCGGAAACGAAATGCGTACTAAAATGATGCGCCGCAGCGTCGTCCCCGCGAAGGCGGGGACCCATGGTAACCACATGCAGGGGTCGCGTTTTGGGGCGGCATGGATTCCCGCCTGCGCGGGAATGACGGTAGCGCTGGCGTTAGCTGTTCCGGCGCATCCGGCCGGGGCTTATGACGCTTACGTTTCGAACGAGAAGAGCAACACAATCAGTGTCATAGATACCGACAAGCTGGAGGTGGTCAAGACCATCAAGGTTGGCCAGCGCCCGCGCGGCATCGCCGTAACCAAGGATGGCAAATCGGTAATCGTCGCGGTTGGCGACGACGACACGATCCAGATCGTCGATACGAAGACAAAGGAAGTCGCCGGCAATCTGCCATCCGGTCCCGATCCGGAGTCCTTCGCCTTCGGTCCGGGCGGCAAGCATCTCTACGTCGCCAATGAAAACGATAACACCGTCACGGTCATCGATATGGCAACGCAGCGCCAGGTTGACGGCATCCAGGTTGGGGTCGAGCCGGAAGGAATGGCCGTCAGCCCAGACGGAAAGATCGTGGTCTGCACCTCCGAAACGAGCAACATGGCGCATTTCATCGATGCGAAGACGCACGAGATCGTGGCCAACGTACTTGCCGGCGCAAGGCCGCGCTTTGCCGTATTCAAAAGCGATGGTTCCGAGCTTTGGGTTTCCTCCGAGGTGGGCGGGACGGTGAGTGTGATCGATCCCGCAAACCGTGTGGTGAAGAAGAAGATCGCCTTCGAAATTCCCGGGCTTAGGCGCGAGGCGATCCAGCCCGTAGGTATCAATATAACCAAGGACGGCAAGCTCGTATTTATATCGCTGGGACCGGCGAACCGCGTCGCGGTGGTGGACGGCCAAACCTATGAGGTACAGAAATACCTGCTGGTGGGCCAGCGTGTCTGGCACGGCGCTTTCACACCGGATCAGAAATACCTGCTTGTCGCCAATGGCTTATCGAATGACGTGTCCGTGATCGATGTGGCCGGTTTGAAGGTGGTAAAATCGATCCAGGTTGGCCGGGAACCGTGGGGCGTCGCGATCGAGGCGCAGGAATGATGGCAGATCCGCAGCGTCGTCCCCGCGCAGGCGGGGACCCATTTAAGCTCTTGCTGCAGCGTCAGAAATGGATTCCCGCCTTCGAGCGTGTGAAAAAATCGAAGTTGCGAGATCCGTGAAGACTCCGCAGCGTCATTCCCGCGCAGGCGGGAATCCATTGTGTGCCAGGCATGGCGTTGATCTAGGAGGTGGAAGTCCTCTACGGGCCGATTGGCCGGAACCGTTAGCCGAAGGCAACTGCGCCGCCGCGAGGCGGGGTGGGGAGGAAGCC
>JBKQNN010000133.1:0-8242 GCA_052145975.1 Rhodomicrobium sp.
AGGCGCTTCCGGGGCTGCCGCCCGCGCCGGTTTTTTGACGGTTTTGGCGGGTTTCGGTTTCTGCTGGTGCTGCTGCACCTCGACCGGAGGCAGAGGTTGCGGCGACGATTGCGCGCTGGACTGCGCGATGGCTGGCGAAGCGCACAGCCCCGCGGCCACGGTGCATCCGAGCACCGAGACGATGTATTTCGACATGAATAACTATCCCTCAAGCACACTGGAGTGCGACACGCCGGGCGAACCGCCTTGTTGCGCGTCACGGTTGGCAAGACACTCGATTAAGCGAGGCTTGGGGGACCGCGATTTGAGGGAAGGGAAACCCGGGCCGCTGACGCGAGTTGCGGGTCTTGGGGAACGAATGCGGCGGCAAGGATTGTTTGCGGAACGCGCAATGGGGGCGCTGCGCTTGCCGGCAAAGCATGGGCGGAGGCGGCGAGCCCCAGGCAGATCGGACAGGGCTTTGCAAAGCCCCCTTGGTCTTTTCCGGGAAGCCCTTGCGCTTTCCCATCCTCAGCGGCGAGGTGGCAGATGACCCCGGTTTCGAGGCCCTGCTGCGACGCCAGCTGGGCATGAATCGCCTGAAACAGGATGACGTTGTGGCGCGCAACCGTAGCGGCATGCAGCAAAATAGCTGCGACCGCTATCCAGCCAACCCAACGCCGAAAACGCACACCAACCCCACTACGCGCAAATTACCACTCCCTGTCCCCAGGACAGGTACTTCTGAAGAACACTTTGTAACGTTCCGTAAGTTTGCTTTTTTGGCTTGTTACACTGCAAGCAAACAAGCGTGAGCTTATCTGCGTCAGAATGCCGCAGCAGCCCCGGGGGGAAAACTTTAGTTCGAGATCCAAACCTCAACGCGGCGATTTAGCGCGCGCCCGCTATCGCTATCGTTGCAAGCTACGGGCGCCATATAGGAGAGGCTCAACACCCGCAGGGGCGGCAGCTTTATGCCAAGGCTCTGCAGCTCCTCGGCAACGGAGCGGGCGCGAGCTTTGGCAAGACCGAGATTTGTTTCCCAGCTTCCGTCAGAGTCCGCAAAGCCGATCAGAAGGACCTTGCGTCCTGGCCGAGCCGGCGGGGCGAGGTAGCGTCCGAGGCGGCCCACATTTTGGCGCGCAAGGGTGTCGAGCCCGGATTCGTTACGCTGGAAGCGGAACACAATGCTAGTCCGGCGCATACCCGCCACCGATTTCATAAACTGTGTGCCCATGTGCTGAGGCACGGCCTTCCCCGCTGGAAGCGCCAAAACAGGCTGCTTCTCAAGCAGGCTCACAAAGCGCTGCTGAGCGTCCAGCGGCTGGTTCTCGACGTTCTGGTCGATGAAGCCCGCCTCAATGACCGTCTTTTGCGCCTCGTCGGACAAGGCGTAGTCGACCAGGCTTTTCACGATGCGATCGTTTGGCGTGCCGAGCGTATAAAGAAAGAGGCGCCTCGCCAGCGGATAGGTTTCGAGCTTGACCGTGAAATTGGACGGTTCGCTCTCAATGCCGCAGGCCGACATCATGCGGATCGGCGTGTTCCGGTTGATATAAGGGAAGCCGATAAATCCGACTGCGCCCGCGTCCTTCGACACCGCTGCGGAAAGTTCCTCGCTCGATTTATAACGCGCGGCCGCGGGCGAGAGTTTGCGCTTCGGCTCCTCCCGCTCGAGAACGACGTTCTTGAAAGTGTCGTAGGTGCCGGACTTGTCGTCGCGCGCATGCAGCCGGATGGGAAGATCGGGACCGGAGATCTCCTCATTGTTCTTGTTGCGGCCTTTGACATCGCGCCAATTGTCGATTTCACCCGCAAAGATCTGGGCAACCTGGGTAAGCGTGAGCTTCTTGATTGGATTGTTCTCGTTCACGATCACCGCGAGCCCATCCAGCGCAACGACATGCTCGCTGTCCGGCAGCCTGGGATCGACGCTCTGGGCGGCCTGAATATCGGTGGCCTCTTCAGGCTTGATCCGCCGGGACATCATGCCGATTTCGATCTGATGCGCCTTTAGCGCTGGCGGCGCGGTTCCGGACCCCTCGGCACGGAAATCGATCACGGCCGCCGGCTTCGGCGCTTCGGGCCGCTTGATTTCGATCGTCAGATGTTCCGGCTCCAGGTTCTTCGAGGCGGGCGGCGCCCCAAACGCCTTCGTGGCGTAAGCTTCGATTAGCATCGGCATCAGCCGCTCGCCGATCGTGTTCGACCCTCTGATCCCGAACTCGGCCGTTTGCTCCTTTATCGGCACGGCTGTTGGCGCGGGCGTTGCCACGAGGCCCTTACAAACGGGATCCTCCGGCACCCCCACACTATGGATCATCCCGGTCATATCCGTCGCGGCGTCCTTACCTGGCACGTAGACGAAGAATTTGCCGTCCCTCGTGTCGATGCGCGCTCTCAGCAATATACCGTTCTTGAGGCAGATATCCGTCACCTCATCCGCCGCGGAGGCCGATTGACAAAGAACGGCGGACGAAAAGGCCGCGGCTAAAACTAAACGCGAAAGCGATGTGAAGCCAGTCATTGGAACCTCCGCAATTGCCTCGGTTGAGGGACTATGTACCGGTATCGATATCGTGACAGGGCAAAGCTGCGCTCCCGTTCCCGGAACCCATGCGATTGTCGGTCATAACGGGTCCGCTGGAATACTTCCGCCATCGTCATCGCGAGGCGGCCCTTGCCGCCGCGGGCGTCCAGAAGTAATATCGGTGACTTGCTCCTGGATTGCGTAACAGGGGCAAAAGTCCGGACATCTAACCTTCTTCATTGTGCTCGCGAAGGTTCTTAGGCGTTAGGTTTATGCACGCACCGTCGTCCCCGCGAAGGCGGGGACCCATATAAGAGCTTGTTCCAGCTTGATAAATAGATTCCCGCCTTCGCAGGAATGACGCTCGTGCGGCGGCGATAGGCTCTCAACAACAACAGCTCGCCGATGAGGTCTTGCCCGGACTTTTGCCCCTGTTACTAGATTGCTTCGCTACGCTCGCAATGACGCTGCGGAAGCGATCAACCGGATCTGGTATCATTGCTGGCAGGACGAAGCCACGCCGATCATATGAAGCTGGTTGATGCGAATGCGGCTGTTGCATTCGGGATAGGTCATTTCGATGCTCATCGTGCCCCCGTTGACCACCTGGCCCGTCGCACTCGTTCCAGTCCGGCCGCGCACCCGCGCATCGACGGCGCCCGAGGGCGCTATCGTGCCTGACCACCGGTTGGCGAAATTCAAATCGTGCTGCCAGCACACCATGCCGTCCTTGATCGTCACAATGACCGACGTGACGGCTTGGGAGCAGCCTTCCTCGCGTGAAGTACGGCCGATGTAATCGCCATCCGGTACGGCGAGCACACCGGCTAGCTGTCCGCTTTGGTTGGGCGCCTGCATCTCCCGGGCGGCCAGGAGCGTGCGCCTTTGGGCCTCCGCACCGCGCGCTGCGAGATCCCGTGCGGCAGTTTCCGCTTTTTCCCGCTCTTCCAGCTCACGCTTTGCTTGCGCCCGTTCCCGCTCTGCGCCTTCGCGCTTCGCCTGCTCCCTTTCGCGCTCCAGCGCCTGGGCCTGGGTCTTGGCCCGCTGCCTTTCTTCGGCTTCGCGCGCAGCTTTTTCTCTGGCCGCAACCGCTGCCCTGTTGCGTTCTTCAGCGGCGGGCCGTGCCTTCTCACGCGCCTGGGCTTCAGCCCGCTGAGTTTCCACCGCCATACGCCGTGGTTGCTCTTCGGCTGTCTGTCCCTGCTTTATTCTGTCCTGATCTTTGGCAAACTGCCCTTCCGTGTCTCTCTCAGCGAGACGGCACCGCTCATTTGTCTGGGCATTGAGCCCGATCAGTTCGCTGTGGTAATCGCCCGCGGGAAAATCGTTCAGGTAGGTCTCCATGCAGCTATCGGCGCCGCAAGGCGGCACGGTCTTCGACGCGATGCATGTGCGCACTAAAGCGGCGGCCTCGCGGTCGCGCCGCACAACGTCAGCGCTCCTGCTCTTGCAATCGCTGCCGGCAAGGCCGAACGGCACGCAGGAAAGCCGCGATGCGACGAAAAGCGCTCCGAAGGCAAGAACCGTGACCGCAAGAACCACCGCAGCGGCCGGCCCGTAGATCCGCTTCCGGGTTACCGGGGGCGTGTTGCGCAGCAGCTTTAGGACTACTGGCTCGTAATCGTCAACCGGGCCATCTCTCCAATCCCGCGAGCTGCCACCGGCTGGCTTTTCCAATTTTTCGCTGTCCAGGGGCTTGCCGTCTTCCACTGGGGGCTCATCGCCGGCAACCTCAGGCTCCGGGTCTTTTACTGGAGCGTCTGGCGGCGCGGCGCCCAGCTCTGGCGGAACGGCCGCGGCAGCCTCCGCCGGCACGCCGTCCGGGCCCGCAGACGCTAAGCCCCCGCCGCCCGTCTGCTCCCCGTTTTTCGCCGCCAGCGGCTGTTCGTCTTCCAATAAGGGCTCCGTGCGGGCAGGCTCACGCTCCAGGTCCTTCACCAGATCGTCTAGCGGCACGGCGGCTGGCTCTGGCGGAACGGACGCGCCGGCCTCCACCGGTGCCGCATCCGGAGCTGCAGACAATGAGCCGCTACCGGCCGGCCGCCCGGGTTGTTCCTCGCCCAGCGGTTGTTCTTCTTCCCATTGAAGCTCGCCGTGGGCAGGCTCAGGCTCCGGGTCTTTTTCCAAGGCGTCCTGCGGCCCGGCTGCCAGCTCTGGCGGAACGGCCGCGCCGGCCTCCACCGGTGCCGCATCGGGAGCCACAGACAATGAGCCTCCTGCCGGCATTTCCGCGTTTTCCGCGTCCGCCGCCTTCTCGTCTTCCAATAAAGGGTCAGCTTGGGCAGGCTCAGGTTCCGGGTCTTTTACCAGAGCGTCTAGTGGCGTGGTGGCTGGCTCTGGCGGAACGGCCGCGCCGGCCTCCACCGATGCCGCATCCGGGGCTGCAGACAATGAGCCGTCTGCCGGCATTTCCGCGTCCGGCGCCTTCTCGTCTTCCAATAAAGGCTCAGCGTGGGCAGGCTCCGGCTCCGGGTCTTTTTCCAAGGCATCCTGCGGCCCGGCTGCTGGCTCTGGCGGAACGGCCGCGCCAGCCTCCACTGGTGCCGCATCCGGAGCTGCAAACAATGAGCCGCTACCGGCCGGCCGCTCGGGTTGTTCCTCGCCCAGCGGTTGTTCTTTTTCCCATTGAAGCTCGCCGTGGGCAGGCTCCGGCTCCGGGTCTTTTTCCAAGGCGTCCTGCGGCCCGGCTGCCAGCTCTGGCGGAACGGCCGCGCCGGCCTCCGCCGGCGTGGCGTCAGGGCTTGCAGTCAATACCGGCCACGTCACTTCCTCGACGATGCCGATGCCATGAACGGAGATTTCGACGAGATCGAGCGCGAGGCTGCCCTGGTTCACAATCTCCGGACCGGCTCTGTAAGCGCCCGGCCCTATGTCCGGCACCTGCACGACCTTGAAATACCAGGGCGTTGCGGACCAATTCCCGCCATCGCCGAGATATTCCCCGAACTTCAGCAGCCTCGATTGAATCGTGATCGCGAGAGTATCCGGACCGATCTCACGCTGGAAGTCGAGGATCGCAAAGCCTGGGCGATCGCCGTCCAAAATGCGAAGTCCCATTCCCACCTCTCGCCTGGTCGCCTGCCGCCGCGTTTCCGGCCAATTACGCCCCGCGGGAAATCCTGCCCCATATGCGGTTCGCTCAGACAGGACTTCCCGCGGAGCGGGAAATGGGGTGCGAACTCGCCTCCGGCTATACTAGTTTGGTTAATAAGGTGATAATCCAGGATTTACAAAAAGTCATCGATTAGGTATGTCATGCAACTGTCATTCCGGCACGTCTGAAAGCCTCGCGCCAGCGAGCGGCACAGATGCGGCCCGAACAGCCGATTCTCGCCCGATGCAGGATTGGCCCTTCGGCGGCGGCGGGGGTAAAGCGGGCGCCGATCCGCAGCGGCCCGCGAGCGCTATCCGCTCCGGCCTTTCGCCTCGCGGCGAGCAGGCGCTGAGGCGCCCAGCTCGAATCGCTGTTATAGAGTTCGCGTCTCGATATGCGTGCGGAAGCACTCGATGGTGTCGCCCTGCTTGAGGTCGTGGTAGTTCTCGAAGGCCATGCCGCATTCCTGGCCAACGGGCACTTCGCGCACCTCGTCCTTGAAGCGCTTGAGCGTCGAGAGCTTGCCTTCGTGGATCACCACGTGATCGCGGATGAGCCGCACGCCCGCGCCGCGCTCGACCTTGCCCTCGGTGACGCGGCAGCCCGCGACCTTGCCGACCTTCGAGATATTGAACACTTCGAGGATTTCGGCATTGCCGAGGAACTCTTCGCGCGTGGTCGGCGGTAGCAGGCCGGACATCGCCTTCTTCACATCGTCCACGAGGTCGTAGATGATGTTGTAATAGCGGATCTCGATGCCATCGCGTTCGGCCTGTTGCTTGGCTTGCGCGTCGGCCCGGACGTTGAAGGCGACGATGATGGCGCCGGATGCCTCTGCGAGGGCTACGTCGGACGAGGCAATGCCGCCGACTCCCCAGTGGATGATACGCGCTCCCACCTCATCGGTGCCGAGCTTATCGAGGGCGGCGTTGATCGCTTCCACGGAGCCTTGCACGTCGCCTTTGATGATAAGCAGGAACTCCTTCTTGCCGTCTTTGCCGGCCTGCTTCATCATCTGTTCGAGCGTGCGGCTGCTGGCGCCAGCCGACCTTACATCGCGCAGCTTGCGGACGCGATGCTCGGTAAGCTCCCGGGCGCGGGCTTCGCTTTCCACCACGGCGAGCTGATCGCCCGCGTCGGGGGCGCTATCGAAGCCAAGCACCTCAACTGGAGTCGACGGGCCGGCGGCGGCGACGTTTTCACCCTTGTCGTCGATAAGCGCGCGCACGCGTCCCCAGGCGCGCCCAGCCACGACGAGCTGGCCAACCCTAAGTGTGCCGCGCTGAACCAGCACCGTACCCACTGGGCCGCGCCCGCGTTCGAGCTTTGCCTCGATGACAATGCCTTCTGCCGGGCGGTCCGGATTAGCTCTCAGCTCCAAAACCTCGGCTTGCAGCTGGATCGCGCCCAGGAGCCTGTCGAGATTGAGTTTCTGTTTTGCCGAGACCTCGACCTCAAGGGTATCGCCGCCCATGCTTTCCACGACGATATCGTGGGACAGCAAATCGGTGCGCACGCGCAGCGGCTCGGCGTCGGGCTTGTCGATCTTGTTGATGGCCACGATGATCGGCACGCCTGCCGCCTTGGCGTGGTTGATGGCTTCCACCGTTTGCGGCATCACGCCGTCGTCGGCGGCCACGACCAGCACTACGATGTCAGTGACCTTGGCGCCGCGCGCACGCATGGCGGTAAACGCGGCGTGGCCGGGCGTATCGATAAAGGTGATCGGTGCGCCGCTGGCCGTGGTAACCTGATAAGCGCCGATATGCTGGGTAATGCCGCCAGCCTCGCCGGCGACCACGTTGGCTTGGCGGATGGCGTCGAGCAGCGAGGTCTTGCCGTGATCCACGTGGCCCATGATGGTGACCACAGGAGCCCGCGGCTGCCGCGTCTCTGGCGCATCGGTCTGCCCGATGAAGCCTTCCTCGACGTCCTCTTCGGAGACGCGCTTCACCGTATGGCCGAATTCCGTTGCGATCAGCTCGGCGGTGTCGGCGTCGATCACGTCGTTGATCTTCATCATTTGTCCCTCTTTCATGAGGAACTTGATGATGTCGACGGCGCGCTCCGCCATGCGGTTGCCGAGCTCTTGGATTGTGATCGCCTCTGGCAGCTGTACCACGCGCTGGATCTTCACGCGCTCATTCTGCGCGCCGCCAAGGGCTTGCAGCTTCTGCCGTTCGCGCTGGCGCTTGAGCGAGGCGAGGCTGCGCTCCTTTTGTTCTTCGTTCAGGGCGTTGGACAGCGTCAAGCGTTGCCGGCCGGGCCGCTCAACGGCGGTCTTTTTGGCGGGCGCCGCCCGCTCGGGCGTCTTGCCGGGAATTCCGCGCTTGGCGCGATGTTCCTCTTCGTCGCTGAGTGCGGCCCGTGCGCGAACGCCGGCGTCCACTTCCCGAACCCGTTCGGGGCGGCCCGAAATGTCCAAAACCGCGGCGGGCGCGGCCCCTGGCCTGGACCCTGCCCCAGCTCCCGGCCGTGCCCCAAAACCGGGCCGTGCGGATCCACCGGCCGCAGCGCCGCCCGGGCGCGGCCCGGCTGGCCGGGCGCCTTCCCGGCTGGGCCCGCGAGGCGCCACGCGGGCGCCGCCTTCCCGTGGGGGCGGTCGCGGGCCCTCGCGCGCAGCGGGGGCACGCTCTTCC
>JBKQNN010000134.1:0-22731 GCA_052145975.1 Rhodomicrobium sp.
AACCTGCCAAAGTGGTTATCACAGCCGTTATGCGGAAACTCATCGTCACGCTCAACGCCATCCTCCGCTCCGGCGAGCCCTGGCGCCACGCCCAAACCGCTTGACAGCCAAGACGGTAGATAACGCCGTCGGCGTTTCCGGGACGACGATGGGCTGGTCATGGCAAAAACGTAGCCTCCTGCTTTTTTGCCGTAAAGCCTTCCACCCGGAAGGACTCCAGGAATTGCTGGAGCCGGGGGCTCTTGGGCGAGGCGAACAGTTCGGCCGATGGGCCTTGCTCCTCGATCTGCCCTTGGGAAAAAAAGACCGTCCGGGAGGACACGTCGCGGGCGAAGGCCATCTCGTGGGTCACGATAATCATGGTCCGCCCTTCCGAGGCGAGCTTTTGGATCGCGGCCAAGACTTCGCCCCTAAGCTCCGGATCGAGTGCCGAGGTCGGCTCGTCGAACAGGATCACGCTGGGGTGCACGGCAAGGGCGCGCGCAATGGCGGCACGCTGCTGCTCGCCGCCGGAAAGCTGGCTCGGATAGGCGTGCATGCGGTGCGTGAGTCCCACCTTTTCCAGCAGCGCACGCGCCTCCTCGATAGCCTCGACGCGGGAGCGGCCATGCACATGGATGGGCGCCTCGATCACGTTGCCGAGCACCGTCATGTGGTGCCAGAGGTTGAAGCCCTGGAAGACCATGGCCACGCGGCGGCGGATGCGCTCGATTTGCACGCGGGCCGGGGGCTGGCCGCCGGGGCCGATGGTGATGCGCTCGCCGCCGGCAAGGATCTCGCCAAGGTCTGGAACCTCAAGCAGGTTCAGGCAGCGGAGGAACGTGCTTTTGCCGGAGCCCGACGCGCCGATGATTGCCACCGCCTCGCCCTTGCGCGCCGCGAGCGAGACGCCCTTCAGCACCGGCGTGGCGCCGAAGCTTTTGGCAATGTTGCGGGCTTCAATCGCGATCGTCTCGTTCAACTTCGTGACCCCGGAAGCGCCCTACGCGCCACTATAGCCTCACCTGCGGCAGCGCCGTCTCGCTGCCGGCTCGCATTGTCGCATTAACCCAATCTCAACGCTATTCCAGCGCATTTTTTGCCTTTCCGGCCCGATTTGAGCAATTGCGGGCATCCTGTTTATGGTGACGACAATAGCAGATGCTCCTTTAGGAAGCCTTAAATGGGTAGCTAAGTCACGGAAACAACAGCAAATATTGTAGTTGCGGCGGAGCGGCCTCCGCGCAAAAATGCACCGTTTCATGGTAAACATTAAAACTGCAAACATATTTTATAGGATTTTGGAGTCGCAGAAATCGACCTAAAGCGAGAAAAGATTCGCAGAAAGACGGCGGCGGAAAATATGCCGGGCGGCCGTTTACCATCCGCGCATTAACTATAGTAGGGCCTTACGCGAAAGGAACGATTTGTAAACGCCTGGCCGCGTAGGCTGGCCGCCGCGACGACCCGTAATAGGGGCAAGTCCGGGCAGGTAAGTATTTCACCGGGTTAAGCCAAGCTGTATAGCGTTGTCCCCGCGAAGGCGGGGACCCATGTTAGAGCTTGTTCCAACCGGATAGATGGATTCCCGCCTGCGCGGGAATGACGCTCGTGCATCAGCGCAAAGGCAATAGCCTGCCCGGACTTTTGCCCCTATTACGACGATCCGATACAATCGGTTGCATTGGTCGTCTTTATCGCGCCAGAATTTTGGGGTGTGGTCTGGTCAAGTGAAGAAGTAAGTTTTATGGTGTTGCCTTGGGCGTGTGGAGTCATGTGCCGTAAGAGTGGTAGCAACTTATCCCGGTGGCTGTTCGCTGCTGCGATGCTGATCGCGACAGGCGCGGGTGGCATTTTCTTTTCAGCCGCTGCCGCCGGATGCACCGGGAACGCCGCCGCAAGTCAGCAGGCCTCTCCAGCCTGCGCCCAGCAAAGCGCGTCCGGATGGAAGCCCGTGCTGGTGGAATGGCGCAAACGCGATGCGCGCCTTGAAGCTATACGCTTCGCCGAGCGGGTGAAGCGGCATCTGGGCCGCCAGTTCGCCAAACGCAAGCAACAGTTCGAGCAGCACCAAGCGCGCATCGAACGGCAGCGCCGCGCCATTAGGCGGCACAGCAAAGCGCGCCAGTTCGCGGCGGCCCGCAGACATGCCGCCCAGCACACGCCGCACAAACTGCGGCATGCGCTTGGGGCGAAGCAGCCAAGAAGGTTTGGGTTAAAAAAGCCGCAGCGCCACGAGCTTAGTGGCAGCAATCCCCGCCATGTCCTGCAGTGGCGTTCGATTTGGCGGCATGGTGCTCGCAACGATGTGCAGCAACCGCCATCGGATTGAGCGCGGCAACCCGGAACAGCCAAACGCCAAGCGCGCCGAAAGCGATGTTGAGCCAGAACGTGTAATCGATTGCGAAGGTGCTCATTTCGGCGCGAATGTTGGGATCGCGGGCCGGAACGAGGCCAAGGCCGGTGAAAGCCACGTCCATAACAATCGCGGCGAGCACCATGGTTGCGAAGAAAATACCGAAGATGTACGCGGCCATTTTCCACCCATAATAGCGCCGGTACACGTCGAGCAGCGGCAGCACGATCAGATCGGCGTAGAGGAAAGCCAAGACGCCGCCGAAACTCACGCCCGACCCCCATAACACCGCCGCCATGGGCACATTGCCGATGGAGCAGACGAAGGTGATCATGGCTACGAGCGGGCCAACAATGGCGTTCACGGGGACCTGCAGCCAGCCGGGCGCGTCCAGGAGGAACACCCGGTGCCAGACGTGATCCGGCACGAATGCGCTCAAAGCGCCCGCAATCAGAAAGCCGAGCGCGAGGTCCTTCCACAGCATCCGCCAATCCATGACGAAGTTATGCGCGATCGCAACGCGCGTCGCCGGCTCGCGCAGCTTTTGCCACACACTGCCGCCGTCCGCTGCCGCGTCTTCATGCCGATGGCCGCCTCCGGCTTCGGGATGCCGCCGCGCCTCCTCGACGAGCTTTGCCGGGTAGGTTAGGCGCACCAGCAGCGCCATGATGACGACGAGCACGGCGCCGCCGATCCATTCCGCGGCCATGAATTGCCAGCCCATCAGAATCAGTAGGACAAGGCCAAGCTCGACGACAAGGTTGGTCGAGGCGAATTGAAAGGCGAGGCTTGGGATAAGCGACGCGCCCTTCTTGAAGAGCGTGCGGCTGATCGCTGCGGAGGCGTAGGAGCAGCTTGAGCTTGCCGCGCCGAGTGCGGTTGCCAGCGCGATTTCCTTGGGGCCGGAGCGCCCCAGCGCGGATCGCATCCGGTCCTTCGAGACAACCGCCTGCAGCACCGCCGAAATCAGGAAACCCAGCACCAGGCTCCAGCCGGTTTTCCAGAACATGCCAAACGCCATCAGCAGCGCTTGGCCTATCGACGGCAGCAATTCCATGGCGGCCTCACTTGTTACTAGTCCAGCGTCATTCCCGAGTAGGCGGGAATCCATACCAGCCGAAAAACACTTGTTTTTCCATGTGGTTACCATGGGTCCCCGCCTTCGCGGGACGACGGAGGAGCGGGAATTTCACGCTTGATACCAATACCCGGTATGGGTATATAAGCACGCATGGACGCGGAAGCACAGAAGAAATCGCTGGAGCGCTTGAGCCGCATCGAGGGGCAGGTTCGCGGACTCTCGCGCATGATCGAAAGCGGGCGCTATTGTATCGACATCATGACGCAGATTTCCGCCGTGCAGGCCGCGCTGCGCAAGGTGGAGGACGAGGTGCTCAAGAGCCATGTCAGCCATTGCGTCGAGCACGCGATTCAATCGGGAGATGCGGCCGATCAGCGCCAAAAGATCGCCGAACTGATCGAGGTGCTTGAACGGCGACGGAACTGACCGGCCAGTTGCAGCTTTTGCGTCCCGGCTCACTGGGCCTAATAGTCTTGGCGAAAACGCAAGAGGCGGACCGCGACGGCAACAAAAATGATGATCGCGTTGGCGTTAATATAGAAAATGCGCAAAGGGGCGTTCAGCATCGTGGCTTCCGCCAGCATCAACGCTTCCGTGCCAAGCCAGATGGCGATCTGTGCCAGCGCCATCGTCAAAAAGGGTTTCATAGCCCCGTCTTGGCCGGATTCGAGTTCGGAACCTCTTGCGCAGTACGGCGCGGTAAAGAGCAAGATTAGAACCGCAACCGCGGCAACGTTTGCATAGTGCAGCCAATGCGGGGGTAACGCACCGTTCAGGAACAGTGTGGCAGGCCAAAGCAGAATGGAGCTAGCAACGGTGGCAAGTACGGGCGGCCAAATCGTTGCGGCAAGCGCGCTGTCCGTTCCGAAGCCATTTGCTTGTGCCCGCCTGGCCCCGCCTTCTTGCCAGGGGAGATCCACCGTCACGAGAACGGCCACGGCCGCTATAAGGAAGCCAGCGTTGATTTCGAGCGTGCTGGCGTCCAAAAGGTGGGCGCGCATCATTTCAAGGCTGCGAGCCAGGTATTGTCGCAGATCTTCTATCGCAGACGCGACGTAAAGGAACCAGATGCCATTTCCAAGGCCGCGAAAAGTGATCTGTATGATCAGCCAGCCAACCAGAGCCGTTCCCGCGAGTATCGTGAGGACTGTGGCATAGGTGTATAGCGGGTCCGGTATGGTAAGCGGATGATGCGCGCAACCTATGCAAGAGGTCATCCTGGGAGCGGCTATTTTTTCCAGGCCCTTTACCAGATTGATAGCCTGGAATGCGGCTATCGCCAGCGCCCCGGCGAATATATAACTGTGCAGCCGGGCGGCATTTCCGGGTGTAGCCTCTTCCCGGCGCTTCAACGCGGGAAAGACGAGTTTGGCAAGCTCAAAGAGAATCAGAATTGAGAAGAATGGGGTTATGCCGAATGCGAAAACGGATACGCTCCATCGAGTCAGGCCGTGCGTGAAAAAGGCTTCGCTCCATTCGTTTAGGGGAAGACCTTGAATGGTGAGGGGGACGAAGGAGCCAAGCCGGTAAGCAACCATGGCAGCGAGTGTAACCGCCAGACGTCTGCGAAAATCTGGATTTGCAAGCAGGGGAGAAAGCTTGATCGCCATGCTTGTGCCTTTCGGGAACCGATGCAAACCGCTTCTTGCACACCTCCAGGAGCGTTCCAAGCATTTGTTTTGTTTAGCCGTGCGTCTTAACGCACTTTGGCAAGCTCGAAGGATCGAAGGCAACCCAGCTGGCGGAGCTGAAACGGTTTCCGTAAGCCGGCCGCGCCCTTATAGCCCCCGCATCCTTGTAAGCCAGTTCGGCTTGTAGGGAGTGCAAATCGAGTCGTCGCTTAGGGCGGTTGCGACGATGCGCTTCATGTTCCGGTTGAAGCGTTCGGTGTTGAGCCTCAAGACACGGTCATGACCGCCTTCAGGGATACGCGCCTCATAGATCTGAAGCTCCGGCTCCCTCGGGCACCCCGTCGGCCGGTTGTCCAAAAAGACCCGGATCAGAGTCTCGTGCGCGCTGCCGAAGTCGTCCCTAACGGTATCTTGCAGGGACCGGATGGTTGTCGCGGTACTCACAAGCTCGTCGAGCGCTTGCGAGGTGTCCCACTTCGCCCGGATCAATAATGTGCTGGCCGTGCAAGGCGCCAGGTCTTGCCTTGGCCGGGTGCTCGTCATCAGTGCCATCTTGCAGTCGACGGTATCTCTGTCGCCGTCTCCGTGATCCAGCATAAGCACGCGCGCCCGGTCGCGATCCCTGGATTTCTGACCGGCGTTGGTGCCAAGCAGCAATGCGGTTCTGCCGATCAGGATAACCGGCCCCTCGAAGAAGTAGATCGACTCGTCGCTTTTGCCGGAGTGCGGAACGAACGACATCCGGAACATAAGCGTAGCGCCTGTGCGCCAGACCTGCACAACCTCGGTGGCGACATCGCCAGTATCGATGGAATCCAGGCTGTACCGATAGGCAATGTGCACGCCGCAGAGCCAATCCTCCACGGTTGTCACGAGCTGGGTATAGCTGGGCGGGACTCTGACGGCGACGAAACCTGCCGCACCGCGCTTGTGGTTGAAGTCATCGAGTGAGGTGCTCGAAAACCATTCTCCTTGCAGCTTCGGGATGGCCACCCGGTTGAAAAACTCAGCAAGCTTCTTCCCGGTATTCATGGCGATGCGCTGGGGCGTTCCGTTGAGGATGCCGAGCACGGTTCCGTGCGCGATGGCCGCTTGCTCAGCGATCCGTCTCGCAATGGCGTTATCCCCAGCCGGCAGATTCAGCTCGGCTCCATATTCCTCGATTAAAGCACGAAGGATTTGAGTTATTGCAGGCTTAGCGCCGGGGTGGTCGTTAGGCATATCTTTACCCACATAGCGGTCACAAAGCTAACCGCCAAATGCGCGGACTTACTCCATCGGGAGCCGGTATAGAATCTGGCGTACCAATTGCAGTTTTTATCAAACTCAGCTCCAGTGCAATTATAAACTGTTTACGGAAGATCTCCAAACATTATGCAAAACTGTTTCAATTCCGGCTTCTAGCGGCGGGTGGCATGAGGAAGAAGAAGCGGCGTTTCGCTTCCCGTTAATGGGCGTAACGCTGGCGGGATAAACTTAAGTCGCTGATCTTGCAGTTTGATCTGTTGAGTAATTGTTGGGTCCAAGATGGAATCAAATCGGGCGAAGGTTTTGAATCGCATGAGTCAAAATTGGACGCGCCCGGAACTCAAATCGTATTGCGTTTGCATAAGGGGCGGGAAAAGCGATCGCGGACGCGACCGCCTGGCGGCTGCGCGGGCCGGCCATGTATTTCAATTTGCTGTCGTATCGCGCGATTGCTGTACCAAAAAATCGTATAGCCGACAAAAATCCTATCGCGAATTGAGCCTGCCGTAGCAAGCTCCTTCCGTTCTTCGCTGCCTTGCCGCGCTGGCGTGTTGCTGTGCGGTTTGTCTCATATCGTTGCATCGAAATTGCGCGGGCTCTGCATCGCAAGCATGATTTTTTCATGGGGCGGGGCCAATCGATCTAATGTTCAGGGATGTAAACATTCATTTGTTCTTCCGATGGACGCCGCCACGCTCTCCCTGAGAGAATTAATGCAATACAGGCGCTCAATAGCGCTTTTTCAATGGAGCAGGTTATGCCGTTATCGCAGCAACCATGCGCCTATTTGATAGCCGAAGCGGCAGATCAGGCGCAGTCGTTCTTCAAGAGCGATGCAGGAGGCATCTTGTTGGCCTTATTGGCATTGGCGAATGCCATCTTGTACTATTTGAGCCAATTCAGGCTTCCCGAATCACGGGAGTTAGCAGCCGCAGTTCTTGTAGGAGTAATTCTCGCAGTTTTGGTGGCAGCAACGGAAAGCGAGGTGCCGAAACTGATGGTGGCGGGCGTCAGATGCAATAGCATTGAAGCTAAGAAGTATGTGGCGGCGCTCGAGCTTCGTAGGATGCGGCAGGTTCCGCCAAGCTAGTGCCGGCAGTACCGGCGGCTCGAAATGGCGATGGGCAAGACAACGCGCCGGCTTCTCACCACGAGGCCGGCGCCTCAAATCCCTATGAATCGACAGGCCGGATTTGATATAAGGCGCGTATGTCAGACAGCGAGGAAAGGATTGAGGAGCGCCCGGAGGAGCCCGCCCCCGAAGGCGAGGGCAGCGGCGCCGTGAGCGGCCCTGAGGCAATCGCGCGCTACGTCAAGCACCTAGGCCCCGGCCCCGGCGTCTATCGCATGCTGGATAAAGCCGGCGAGGTCATCTACGTCGGCAAGGCGCGCAACCTAAAGAACCGCGTACAGAACTACGCACGGCTTGGCGGCCATACCAACCGCATCGCGGCCATGATCCGCTCCACGGTGTCGATGGAGTTCGTGAACACCGCGACCGAGGCGGAAGCGCTGCTGCTCGAAGCCAACCTCATCAAGCGCTTCAAGCCGCGCTACAACGTTTCCTTCCGCGACGACAAATCCTTTCCCTATATCGTCATCCGGCGCGACCAGGAGGCGCCGCAAATCGCCAAGCATCGCGGCGCGCGGACGCTGAAGGGCGATTATTTCGGACCGTTCGCGAGTGCCGGCGCGGTGAACCGCACCATCAACACGCTGCAGCGCGCGTTTCTGCTGCGGTCCTGCTCGGATAGCGTCTACGAGAGCCGCACGCGGCCATGCCTGCTCTTCCAGATCAAGCGTTGCTCCGCGCCATGCACGCGCGAAATTTCGCTCGAAGAGTACGCAAAGCTTGTCGACGAGGCCGAAACCTTCCTCAAGGGCAAAACCGACGCGGTGCAGAAGAAGCTTAACGTGCTCATGGCGGAGGCGGCGGAAAAGCTCGAATTCGAGCGCGCCGCCAAATATCGCAACCGGCTTTGGGCGCTGGCCCATATCCAGGCGCATCAGGGCATAAACCCGCACGGCGTCGAGGAAGCGGACGCGTTCGCCATCGTGCAGGAGGGCGGGCAGGCCTGCATTCAGATCTTCTTCTTCCGCAACAGCCAGAACTGGGGCAACCGCGCCTATTTCCCGCGTGGCGGCAGCAGCCTGAGCGAAGGCGAGGTGCTGGGCTCGTTCATTTCGCAGTTCTACGACGACAAAATCGTGCCGCGCTGCGTTCTGCTCTCCTGTGAGGTGCCGGAGCAGGCGCTGATCGCGGAGGCGCTCTCGACCAAGCTTGGCCGCAAGGTGGAGGTGCTGACGCCGAAGCGCGGCGAGAAGCGGGAGCTGGTGGAACACGCCGCGCAGAATGCCAAGGAAGCGCTCGGCCGCAAGCTCGCGGAAAGTTCGAGCCAGGGCAAGCTCTTGGCCGCCGTCGCTGGGGTGTTCGGCCTGGAGCGCACGCCGCGGCGCATCGAGGTCTACGACAATTCGCACATCATGGGTACGAACGCAGTGGGGGCCATGATCGTCGCGGGGCCGGAGGGCTTCGTGAAGAACCAATACCGCAAGTTCAACATCAAGACCGAAGGGCTTGCGCCGGGCGACGATTTCGGCATGATGCGCGAGGTGCTGACGCGGCGCTTCAAGCGCCTGCTCAAGGAGCACGGCCTGCCCGCGGGAGAGACGGCGGCAAATGACGAAGCGTCACGCCCCTCACCCCAGCCCTCTCCCCATGGGAGAGGGAGTCCCGCCGTGCCCGTCGAGAGGGCCTCCCCTCTCCCATGGGGAGAGGGACAGGGTGAGGGGCGCGACCTCGAAGAAGAAGCGCCGAGCGCGGAACCAATCGAGAACGGGCTCGAAGACGAAGCCGAAGCCCAAGGCGGCGATGTTGGCGCCTGGCCGGACCTGCTCCTCATCGATGGCGGGGCGGGGCAACTCTCCGCCGCGAGGGAGGTGCTGGACAGCCTCGGCCTGCATGGTCTCGCCGTGGCGGGTATTGCCAAAGGCCCCGACCGCAACGCCGGCCGCGAGCGCTTCTTCATGCCTGGCAAACCGCCGTTCAGCCTCGCCCCCAACGATCCGGTGCTCTACTTCGTGCAGCGCCTGCGCGACGAAGCGCACCGCTTTGCCATTGGCTCGCACCGCGCCAAGCGGAAGAAAGCGATGAGCGAGAGCTCGCTCGACGATATCCCCGGCATCGGCCCCGCGCGCAAACGCGCGCTGCTCCGGCACTTCGGCTCCGCGAAATCCGTGAGCCGCGCCGGGCTTCCCGATCTGCAGGCCGCGGCGGGGATCAGCGAGGCCATGGCCCAGCAAATCTACGACTATTTCCACGGCGGCAAATAGCTGCACCCGGCCGGGTTCCTGCCTCCGAATTAGGCAAAACTGTCGCAGGAAAACCCTTGTGCTGAAGCTGCGGCAAACATATGCTTTCCGCTAACATGCGAATATATGAATTCCATGTGACCCATGCGCGGGTGCGCGCAAAGCGGCAGCCGCCATTATGGTAGTGCGCTAATAATGAACTGAAAAAACAAGGGAAACGCCATGCAGGATGTTATCGAGCTGATGACGCAGATTATGACGAAGATGATGCCCTATATGTGGTACATCGCCGATGTGGGCATTGCCGCACTCATCCTGGGCGCCATCGCTTGGCTGAATTGGCTATTTACCGGCGGGTCTACCGGGCTTTTGCGGTTCTTCGGCCGGCTGCTTATCGTGCTCGGCATATTTTTCGTGGCTTGCCAGATTGCCGGTTTGCTTCTCGGAATGAAGCCGTGGCTGAACCTCGGGGACATTAGCAAAGGGGAATTCGACGCTCTGCCATTCTGGATGATAGGCCTTCCCTTTATCGTCATAGGCTTTTTCCTGCGGATTTTCGGCGCGCTCCGCCCTACGCTTTCTCGCGGCTTCAAGTGAGCAAGCGCGTTTGTGCTGCCTACGCTGAGCCTCATAAGAATAAGAAAATTGCGGGAAAGGGCCACTTTCCCGCAACCGAATTGGTGCCTCTCCCGTTAGAAGATATATATCTATCTAACTGATCCGCTTGCCGACCAAGAACGACAGCGGAATGGCGACGACGAACCCGGCAATCGCCGCGAGAGGAATTAATTTCATGGCCTGGGCGGACAGGCTGGCATCACTTACAACGATAAGGACTGCGATGCCCGCGAGCGTAGTCCCAAGCACTAGCCAAATAAGAAGCGCGAGTTTAAACATGGGCCATTTCCCTTAAGAAGTGTGATCTCCCCTATAATGTTTAAGCCCAATCGAAGCGCCCGGATTTGATTTTCGGCAAATTTGGCCCCGAATCCGGACACCTGCGTCATTTCGCCTAGAGTCTTTCCGGCCTTTGCGAACAGTTCCTGCTGCATGCTGGCGGAAACCAGCGTGCGGAGCGCGAGCTTATCCTCTGCTAGCAATTGCTGTGGCCGGACGGGATATAGGAAAGCCGCTTAAGCTCGCTGCGTTCGTGCCAGCCAGCCGCTCGCCAAAAGCACAAACCTTAGAGTTACCAGCCCCGCACAGCAATGACAGCTACCCAGCTTCCACTCGCTGCCGTTTGCTTTCTGGAAAATTCGCCAGAGCTTGGTTCCTGTTTTGTTCTCTTGCCAGTTACGCCAAGAAGACAGCGTGTGGCCTTTGATCCACTGCCGTTGGCCCCGGTAATCACCCCGGAAATCCACAATGACCGCCAAACAACGGGCGATGTTTAAAGAGTTCGCCAAGAGAAACTGGTGTCGTAGCGTTACTTGCTTGAAGCTTGTTCCTGCAAGTTATTGTGATGGTAACACGCTCCCGCCGCGTGTCAACACGTATTAAAAGCTGCGACTATATGGTTCTTTTTTTGTTCCTTGCTTACCAATATGCGGGACCGCACACCGTCATACCCACGCACGAAAACCCGCTGACACCGAAAGCGCTGAATGTTCATAATATCGTGCAGCTTGTGCGGCACTACTGGCTGAAAGAGATGGATCGGCAGAGTAAAGCCCAGTCGTGAGACGGTCTTTGGCCGTCTCACGTCGACCGGCATCAGGTGTTCATTGAATCGAAGAAATCGCTGTTGGCCTTGGTCTGGCGCAGCTTGTCGAGCAGGAACTCGATGCCGTCCATCGGCCCCATCGGATTAAGGATGCGCCGCAGCACGTACATCTTGCGCAACTGTGCCTGCGGAACCAGCAGCTCTTCCTTACGCGTGCCGGACTTGGCGATGTCCATGGCCGGGAAGACGCGCTTATCGGCCACCTTGCGGTCGAGAACGAGCTCCGAGTTGCCGGTGCCCTTGAACTCTTCGAAAATCACCTCGTCCATGCGGCTGCCTGTTTCGATGAGAGCCGTGGCGATGATCGTAAGCGAGCCGCCTTCCTCGATATTGCGCGCGGCGCCGAAGAACCGCTTCGGGCGCTGCAGAGCGTTGGCGTCGACGCCGCCGGTTAGAACCTTGCCGGAAGACGGCACCACCGGGTTGTAGGCGCGGCCAAGGCGCGTGATCGAATCGAGCAGGATCACCACATCGAGCTTGTGCTCCACCAGGCGTTTCGCCTTTTCGATCACCATCTCGGCCACCTGCACATGCCGCGACGCCGGCTCGTCGAAGGTCGAGCTGACGACCTCGCCCTTCACGGAGCGCTGCATGTCCGTCACCTCTTCCGGCCGCTCGTCGATCAGCAGCACGATCAGGTAGCATTCGGGGTGATTGGCGCTGATCGAATGCGCGATGTTCTGCAATATAACGGTCTTGCCGGTGCGCGGCGGCGCCACGATCAGCGCGCGCTGCCCTTTGCCGAGCGGCGCCACGATATCGATAACGCGCGGGCTCAGATCCTTCGAATCCGCCCGGTCCGTCTCCATCTTCAGCCACTTATTAGGATAAAGCGGCGTCAGATTATCGAAATGCACCTTGTGCCGGATTTTTTCCGGATCGTCGAAATTGATCTTGTTGACTTTGAGCAGCGCGAAATAGCGCTCGCCTTCCTTGGGGCCCCTGATCTGGCCTTCCACCGTATCGCCGGTCCTGAGACCGAAGCGCCGGATTTGGCTCGGGCTCACATAAATATCGTCGGGCCCTGGCAAATAGTTCGAATCTGGCGAGCGGAGGAAGCCGAAGCCGTCTTGAAGTATTTCAACGACGCCGGTGCCGGTGATCTCGATCTCGCGCGCGGCAAGCTGCTTCAATATCGCAAACATCAACTCCTGTTTGCGAAGCGCGCTCGCATTCTCAACCGCGAACTCCTCGGCAAAGCTCAAAAGCTCGGTGGGTGACTTAACTTTAAGGTCTTGCAGTTTCATTTCTTGCATGGGGGGAGACTTCTTGGGAGAGAAAATGGCGCAGGCGAACCCGCAAGCCGGATGAGATTAGGTAGGGTTGTCGCTCTGCCGCTTGTCTTGGAGGGTAAGCGTGCGGCTCTTCACTTAAATGCGTGTGGACCGGAGCAAGATCGCGAGGCACGTCTGCCGGGAAAGTACGACGTCCCGACTATAGCAGGTTTTTCGAATTGGAAAAGACGGCAGCGCGCCTCAAGCTCCCTTTTTCAGCATCAAAATGGCCGGACCACAACCATAATTACGATACCAATCAGAAGCACCGTCGGCACTTCATTGATAATACGAAAGAAACGCGCGCTATGCGGGATGCGATCCGCCTCGAAATCCTTGCGCCATTTGGCAAGGAGGAAGTGAAGCGCCAGCATCGATGCAACGAGCGCGATCTTTACATGCAACCAGCCGGCTCTCCAGTCAACCGCCTCTGCGCCAAAAGTTAGCCAAAGCCCCAACGCGACGGTGACAACCATCGCCGGGTTCATGATCAGTGTCAGAAGCCCGCGCTCCATAACCTTGAACGTCTTGGCTTGAGGCGTATTGGCGCCCACTTCCGCATGATAAACGTAAAGCCTGGGCAGATAGAACATGCCGGCCATCCAAGCGAAGGCAGCAATCAAATGGATTGCCTTCAAATAAAGGTACAGGCTGTTCATCAGGCTAATCATGGATTGCTCGACTAACTTGGAAACCTAAACTCCGGCCCGGACCAGGCGGGTGAGCCTTTCGACATTCTCGATTGGGGTTTCTGGGAGAATGCCGTGGCCAAGATTGAACACGAAGGGTTTGGGCGAAAGCCGGGCGAGAATCGCTTTCACTCTTCGCTCCATAGCATCCCCGCCCGAAAGCAGCAACAGCGGATCGAGATTGCCCTGGACTGGCAGCCGCGACTGCATCCCGGCCATGAGATCCAACGGCGCCGCTGTGTCGCAGCCGAGCGCATCGACGCCCGTGCCCGTCACATACCGTTCGAAATTGGCCGAGCTTCCCCTTGGAAAGCCAATGATTGGAACCCCCGGATGCGCGGCTTTTACGCGCTTAACGATTTCAGCCGTTGGCTCGATCGCGAAGGAGGTAAAATCGTTATCGGCGAGGCTACCCGCCCAGCTATCGAAAATCTGTAGCGCATGCACGCCAGCCTCGATCTGGCCGATGAGATAGGCGCTTGAGGTTTCGACGAGAAGATCGAGTAGCGCCTTGAATGTTTTTGGATCGCGATAGGCCAGAAGCTTTGCCGCGCGCTGATCTGGCGAGCCGCCGCCCTCCACCATATAGCTCGCCACCGTCCAGGGTGCGCCGCAGAAACCGATCAACGGGGTTTGCCCGCCAAGGCCGGACATAATCCGCTCTATCGTCTCGTAAACCGGATCGAACTGCTTGCTTGCATCCTTGCCTGATAGCCTCGAAAGTTCCGCCGCACTCGTAATGGGCTTGAGCTTTGGCCCTTCGCCTTCCTGAAACTCGACATGCTGGCCCAGCGCGTGAGGCACGACCAGAATGTCGGAAAACATTATGGCCGCATCGAACCCGAACCGCCTGATCGGCTGCAGCGTTACCTCTGCTGCTAGCTCCGAATTGTAGCAAAGATCGAGGAAGGAACCCGCCTTGGCCCGGACCTCCCGGTATTCGGGCAGGTAGCGGCCCGCTTGACGCATGAGCCAGATTGGTGGCTTGCTGAAGGCCTTACCTGCCAGCGCCTCAAGGAATGGGAGCTGGGTTTGCCCGTTTCCAGCATTTTGGGAGCTAGCGCTTTTTCCCGAGCCCAACGATCGCTTCTTCATCAAAAGATAGTTCCACTTAAGATTTCTTGTTCTTGAGGGTGGCGCAACAGGAGGAAAGTCATAGGTCTTCCATAGCTATCCCCTGGTTGGGAATGTAGCGCAATCTGAAGCACGCCTGTGTTGATTAATCCAGGTTGCATCGCTTTTGCGCCTTGCTGTTTAGCCTTGCTTTGGCCTTTCCGGCAATGAATAACATGGGGACAAGGTGTGAAGACTCAGACTGCGCCGGAGCGGTGTGCGAACCAAGGGCTTTCTTTCCACGGCTCTCATGGCTGTGCGCACTTTTTTAATTGGCGTGGAGGAATCGATGAACGACGATGGAGGCCGGCCGGGCGGGAGCGGCGGAGAGGTGCCTCTCTCCACTGAATCCACAGCTATCCCCGCCCCGAAGCATTTCCATCTTCATCTCGTTTCGGACGCTTCGGGCGAGACGTTGACCACGATGGCGAAGGCGGCCATTGTGCAACTTTCAGGCGCAAAACCGAACCGGCACATGCATCCCTTGATACGCAACCCAAGGCAGCTTGCCACGGTCCTGCGGCAGATCGAGGCCGCGCCCGGGATCGTGCTATACACGCTTATGAATCCGAACCTCAGCGAAATCCTGGAAAGCCGGTGCGCCGATCTGGACCTGCCTTGCGTCGCGGTGTTGAAGCCCGTCATTAAAGCCTTCGAGACCTATCTGAAGATGCCCGCGCGGGCCGTGGTCGCAGGCCAGCATACGCTCGATGCCGAATATTTCCGCCGGATCGAGGCGATGAACTTCACGCTGGGCCATGACGACAGCCAGCACTCGGAAGACCTCGCCAAAGCAGAAATCGTGCTCGTAGGTGCGAGCCGCACCTCCAAGACGCCAACAAGCATTTACCTCGCGAACAGGGGGTACAAGACGGCCAATGTGTCACTGGTTCCCGGCATTCCGCCGCCGCCTGGTCTGACCGATTTGAAAGCGCCCTTGGTTGTGGGCATGGTCGCAAGCCCTGAGCGGATTTCCGAAATCCGCCGCAACCGTATGCTCTCACTTAATAGCAGCACATTCGAAAGCTATACCGACGCCGAGCTCATCAAGGAAGAAATGGCTTTTACCAAAAAACTTTGCGCGCAAAACCGGTGGCAGGTCCTCGATGTCACCCGCAAGTCCATCGAGGAAACCGCGGCAACGATCATCTCTCTCTATGAAGAGCGCCGGCGGCAACAAGGACACCCATTAGCCTCACGCCCATAAAGGTCATGCTGGAGCACTTACAAGCCGATTATCCTGAAGTTATCCTCGCCTCCGGAAGCGCGGCACGCGCCGCCATTCTAGCCAGCGCCGGGATCCGTTTCCGTCAACAGCCATCGATGATCGATGAGGAAGAAGAGCATAGGCAATTCACGAGCGGCACCTCGCCCAGCAAATTGGCGCTCTCCTTGGCCAGGCTCAAGGCTGATGCCGTGCTGCTGACGGAGCCTAGTGCTATAGTGATCGGCGGCGATCAGGTTCTGGCGGTTGGCGGTGAAATCCTCGAGAAGCCTGGCAGCTTGCAGCAAGCGCGCGAGCAACTCCTGAAGCTTAGAGGGCGCACACATGAGCTGCACACCGCGGCCGTTGTGCTGACCAAAGCGCACGCCGCGAGTTTTACCGATGTAGTTACGCTGAAAGTACGGGATTTTTCCGAAAAGTTTCTCGATTGCTATCTCGATATGTGCGGCGAAGGCGTCCTCACCTCAGTCGGCGCATACCATATCGAGGGATTGGGGATTCATTTATTCTCCGAAATCAAGGGCGACTACTTCACCGTCTTAGGGCTGCCTGTGCTGCCGATACTGGAGGAGCTGCGCCGCCTTTCAATTATTTGCAAGTAGGCCGCGGTCATGAAGCGCGCCTGTGTCATAGGCTGGCCGGTTTCCCACTCTTTATCGCCGGTAATCCACAGCTTCTGGCTAAAGGAGCATGGGCTTGAGGGCGAATATACCAAGCAGCCGGTTGAGCCAAAGGATTTCGAGAGCTTTCTAACGAACCTTGCCGTCCATGGGTTCGCCGGCGCCAACATCACCGTTCCGCATAAAATCGAAGCCTACCGCCTATGCGAGCTTCGCGATGGTGCGGCTCTAGCCATCGGCGCCGTTAATACGGTCTGGCTCGACGGTGGAAAACTCGTCGGCTCCAATACCGACGCCTATGGGTTCACCGCCAATCTCGACAGCGAAAGCCCCGGCTGGGATAGTGGCGGCCCGGCCGTTGTCATAGGCGCGGGCGGCGCGGCGCGGGCGATTGTCTGGGCGCTGATCCAACGCGGCTTCAAAGACATCCGGATCGTCAACCGGACCGAAGCAAGGGCGGCTGAGCTGGCGGCTTCCTTTCCGCCAGCGAGCTCCTTTGGGTTCGATAGATTGAGCGGCGCGCTCGAAGGCGCTCAACTCGTTGTCAACTGCTCTACCCTCGGCATGGCCGGCGCACCTCCACTCGGCATCGATCTGTCAGCCATCGGTATAGATGCAACGATCTGCGATATCGTTTATTATCCCCTCGAGACAAGCTTGCTGAAGCAGGCAAAGGAGGGGGGATGGATAGCAGTGGACGGGCTCGGCATGCTTCTTCATCAAGCAGTGCCAGGCTTCGAGAAATGGTTCGGTGTGAGGCCCACGGTCTCGCCTGGGCTTCGCGGACGGGTGCTTGCTGCAGTTACGGCGCGGGAGAACGCCGTGAGATGATCGTCGCCGGGCTGACGGGCTCGATCGGAATGGGCAAGAGCACGGTTGCGCGATATCTCCGCGCCAAGGGCATCCCGGTGCTCGACGCGGACCGGATTGTCCATGAGCTTTATACCGGCGAGGCAGTGCCGCTCATCGAGGCCGTTTTCCCCGGTACGGTGCGCAACGGTGTTGTCGACCGCAAGGCCCTTGGCGAAAAAGCCCTCGCCTCCGAAGATGCGCTGAAAAAGCTCGAAGCCATCGTGCATCCGCTGGTGCGCCGCGCCGAATTGCGGCTTCTGATGGCCGAGCAGGACAAAGGCGCCGATCTCGTCGTCGTCGAAGTCCCGCTGCTGTTCGAGACCGCCGCCCAGTCTTTTTTCGACGCCATCATCGTAGTAAGCGCCCCCCCCGCAGTCCAGCACGAACGCGTGGTCAGTAGGCCCGGCATGACCCCCGAAAAGTTCGAGGCCATTATTGCCCGCCAATGGCCCGACGCCATGAAGCGCGAAATGGCCGATTTCGTCGTGGACACCAGTGTGCCCTACGAAGGTACTTACCGGCAGATCGACGCGGTCGTGGACGAGATCAAGCGCAGGCAGCCGCTGGCCTATCAGCGCTGGGCCGATGTCTACCGCTGAGTCTGCTCGTCGCGGTCCAGGCGCGCTAGGACTTCCAAGGCAGCATCGCGGCCGTTCTTGGCTGCCATGGCATTGAACCGGGTTTCAGCATCGTAAGCGGTCAGCGCCGCCGTGCTCATCTCCTCCATGAGTTCGTCGAGACTAACGCCCCGCGAGGCGGCCAGCGCCTTCAGACGGCGGGCAGTGTCTTCGGGCAGGCTGATGGTAAGTGTGCTCATTTCAGCGTCTCCAGGCATTCGGCTGGGGTTAGCACCTTAAGGGCTAGCCACCGTAATTCGCCACCGCGCAGGTCTTTCACATTGTGCGTTACGATCGCTTGCGCGTCGCCCGCCACAGCCAGTTCAACTAGGTAGTTATCGCCTTCATCGGACAGGTTCGGGCGCCAGTTGTAGTAGATATTAACCCAATCACCTGCCGCCGCCAATGCTGCAAGAACTTGTTCGCGTTCTTGCGGTGTTGTTTCGGCGGTCCACACCGGCCGCGCCAACAGGTCCTCGTACTCCAACCAAAGCGCGTTTGAAAAGAGAGGGCAATACAGCCCGCCGAGCGCATGCCGCAGAACCTGACGGGATGCGCCGCCGCCGGAGCGCAGCGCTGCCACAAACACATTTGTATCTATCACGATGGGGATCATTTTTGTAGCATAGGCGTAGGTGCTTCGCGATTTCAAGCTTTAGCGAATGCCTGGGCACTGCGAACCGATGCACCGGCCGCGATGTTGAATGCCGGGCGCGAATCTGGCCAACCTTCCGGCGATTGTGTCATCCGGAAGCACCTCAACGATTGGGTCCATGAATGTCGCGCGAACTTATTCTCGACACCGAGACGACGGGGCTCGACCCCAAGGACGGCCACCGCGTCATCGAGCTCGCGTGCGTCGAGCTCATCAACTTCATCCCCACCGGCGCGTCCTGGCACTGGTATTTCAATCCCCAGCGCGATGTGCCCAAGGCCGCGACGGATGTGCACGGCCTGACGGCCAAATTCCTCGCGGACAAGCCGCTTTTCGGCGATGTCGCGCAGGAAATCCTCGATGCGCTCGGCGATGCCCGGCTCATCATCCACAACGCGCCCTTCGATATGGGCTTCCTCAACCACGAGTTCGGCCGCCTCGGGCTTCCGCCGCTGAGCTTCGACCGGGTGACGGACACTCTGGCGCTGGCAAGGCGCAAACACCCCGGTAGCCCGAATAATCTCGACGCGCTCTGCCGCCGCTACGGCATCGACAACTCGACGCGCACCAAGCATGGCGCGCTCCTCGATAGCGAGCTGCTGGCCGATGTTTACCTCCGCCTTATTGGAGCCGAGCAGGCGGGCCTCGATCTTACTTCGCGGGCTGCAAGCGCCATAATCGAAGCCGAAACCGCAGTCCAGGTCCGGCCCAAGCCTCTACCGCCGCTCTTATCGTCCGAAGAAGAAGCCGCCCACGCCGCTTTTGTCGCCTCGCTCGGGCAAAAGGCGATCTGGCACCGCTTTCTGCAAAAGGATCAGCCTATGCAAAACGCGGCTTAGAAAGATAAGCCGGCGGAATATCGGCTCCAATTCGAGCGTTGCTCCCCTCACCCTGTCCCTCTCCCCATGGGAGAGGGGACGCCTTCTCAACGTCTGCGAGCGAACTCCCTCTCCCATGGGGAGAGGGCTGGGGTGAGGGGCGTGACGCCAGTTCTGTATCAAGATCTCGCGATGTGCCGCTTCCAGCGCTGGATTTCTGCGATCTCCGCTTCGGGCTTGCTGGTGACAATGCGGCGCTCGCCAAGGTAGACCTCGCCGCTTTCGCCATCGAGGGAAAGCCAATCGCCTTCCTTGAGGGCGTGACCCGAGATTTCGGCTTGCCGCGCCGGTGCATCGACAGTGAGGGCCGGGCAGCCCACTACGCATGCCTTGCCGAGCTGGCGGGCAACCACGGCGGCATGGGAAGTCCGCCCTCCACTTGCTGTCAGGATACCGGCCGAGACCGCGAAGCCCGCGACATCCGAAGTGGATGTGTCTGGCCGGACAAGAATTACCGGCCCCTCACCCTGCGAGCAAATGGCTGCTGCCCGGACGCTGTCGAAAACGGCTTTCCCGCTGGAGACACCCGCCGACGCGGGAGTGCCCGCCGCAATCGCCGTTGCCTCGCCCTCGAAGAGCGTGACGCATGCGGCGTCAAAATCGATCCCGGCGGCGCGCTTGACACCTTCGCTCCGGCCGATCAGCCCCTCATGCATCAAATCGATCAATACCCGAAGCGCAGCCCGCGGAGTTCGCTTTGCCGGCCGCGTCTGTAGAAAATAGAGCGTGCCATTCTCGACGGTGAACTCGATGTCCTGCATATCGCCAAAATGAGCTTCCAGGCGCGCGGCCCCGTCTTCAAGCGCCGTCGCGGCTTCGGGCAGCCGCTCTTTAAAATATTCCGGATGGCTCAAGATTCTGCGCCCGGCGACAACGTCCTCGCCTTGTGCATCGAAGAGAAAATCGACGTAAAGACCCTTGGCTCCCGTTGCCGGGTTGCGGGTGAAGGCGACGCCTGCCCCCGATCTTCCGCCGCCATTCCCGAACGCCATCGCCTGCACCGTAACGGCGGTTCCGGCTAGTTCATTGAATTCGTAGAGGCGGCGATACTCGCGGGCCCTTTCGCTTTCCCAGGAACGGTAGACAGCTTTGGCGGCGGTTTCGAGCTGAAGATAAGGATCGGTGGGAATGGGTTGGCCCAAAAGATCCGCGGCTTCATCGAGATAAATCGAGGCGAGGCGCTCCAGCGCCTCCGGATCGAGTTCCACCTCGGTTTCGATACCCTCCGCCCTCATGACCTCGGCAAGCCTCGCGGCGAAGGCTTCGCTGCCCGTATTCCCAGTGACTTCGGTATATGCCTGCGCAAAACGGCGGTAGCTATCCCAGGCGAGACGCGGGTTGCCGGTCAGCCGGATCAGGCCATGCACGGATTGCGGGGTCATGCCTATGTTCAAGATCGTGTCGAGCATGCCCGGCATGGAGCGCGCGGCGCCCGACCGCACCGAGACCAAGAGCGGCAAGCGCGTACCGCCAAAAACACGCCGGGTCGCGTCCTCCAGTCCGGCAATTCCCTTAGTGAGCAGGTGCCCTAGCAGCTCTTCGGCGCCACTGTCGCCAGCGTTGAGGAGCTGGCAAAGGCGCGTGGAGAGGACAAATGCCGGGGGAACCTTCAGCCCCAGCTTTGCCATTCGCCATAGATTCGCAGCCTTCGAGCCGGCGGCGGCCGCTGACAGCGGCGCTTCCTCGCGCCCAATTCCTATAAAGAAGAGATCGTTCGCTGCGGATTGGGCGCTCATGCCGGTAACTCCCCGAGCACGCGGTCGCGCAAGGCAAAAGCCGCGTGAGCCAGGTAATCCGTGGCGGTTTCGAGCGCCCTGGCGATCTCCATCTTGAGAATGAGCATGCGCGGTTCGGGCTCGCTCGAAATGAAGGCGGCCATGGCATTTCTCAGGGCTTCGTCGGCCTTCTTCTCTTCAAGCATGACGGCGTCGATAGCCGTAAGCGCGTCCGTTACATCGGCCTGGAGCCCTTCAGGCAAACTGCGGACTGCTTCCACCGCGCGGATCGTTTGCGCGATGCTTTCCACAACGATTTCGGCGAGACGGACAAGCGGCTGGATATGGCTGTTTGTTTTTGCGCCCCCAGGCGCGAGGCTGAAGAGAAAGGCCGCTTCCTCCAGCGCGTCGTTCGCATCCTCAGCGCTGTTGGCGGCGGCCTTGACCGGTTCGCCCGAGGCCGTCAGGCGGGCTCCGATGGCGCGCGCTTCCACGGTTAGTGAGTCGGCCTTGTGCTCAAGGCGGCGGGCCTGGTCGGCAAGCGCGTTGCGGCCGCCCGCGGACAGACCGTCCCGGAGCGCGTCCAGGATCAAGCTGGCCATCATCCTTGAGAGCCCGAGATGCCGGCCGATGACCGTCAGCAACGATGATTCCATCGACTCGAATTGCGAGACGAACTTGGCCTGGATTTCATCCTTCAACAGGCGGACGGAACGTCCTTGAGAGAGACCCTCGCTGGCTACCCTTAAGGTATCCTTCAAGAATTCGGCCGTCTCCTTGGCGCCCAGCGCCTGATCGAGCCGCCTGCCATACGGAACGTGGCCGGCGCCTCCTCTGCGGACGGCTTCATAAATCAGCTCAGCGCCGCCGAGTTCCAGGAAGCCGCGGTGGCCATAATCTCGAGCGGCGGCCCAGCGCAGCAGGCCAATCGCCGCGTCATCGCTGACGAAATTGCATAACGCCTTCCTGCCCTTGTTCCAATCGATCATGAAAACCAGCCTGGAGCCGAGATATTCCAGAAAAGCCTCGGCCTGAGCTGCGTCCTTGGCGTTGTACCGGCCTGTCACCAGCAGGAATTGCCCCTTATTACCAAGGTTTTGCGCGCTTTTCTCCGCGACCCCGCTCCACTCCACGTCCTGTGCGTCGAAAAGGTGCATAAAGAACTTCGTCCGCCTGCGGTGGATGTCGGTGTAGGTGATTGTTACCGTGAGGTCTTCGGCATGGATGACGAGCACATGCGCATCCGTGGTGCCGATATCGTTCTGGATAATCAGGCGCGCGCCCGATCGCGCCGCCGTCGTGCCGAGGCCGGGATGGCCGAAAGCCAAACCGCGCGTCTTATCCAGGCCGCGCATAAAGGCTTCCACCCTGCGTTTTTCCAGCGCGCCGAGCCCATGCACGCGCGCCCCCGCCACGTTTTCGACCGCCGTTTCCGCCTCAAGCCGGTTGAGCGCCTTATGAATGTCCATGATCAAAAGGTGCTCGCTGTCATGGCCGCCCGCACGGGCGGAAGTGATGCCGCCGATAGCGGATTGCGTAAGCACATCGCCTTCCACCTGCGGTGCCGCGGATCGCAAGCCTTCGAGGCGTTTGGCGAACTCTTCCCCTTGTTCACGATTTGCGGCCCGGACCGGCGCCAGCATCGCATCGATGTCGGCATAAAGCCCCGAAAGAAGCGCTCCCGCGCCGGGAATGGCGAATCGGCTGCCGTCCAAAGCGCGCGCGTCCTTTACGGTTGACGCGAAGACCGGCTGATCGAGCCC
>JBKQNN010000135.1:0-6541 GCA_052145975.1 Rhodomicrobium sp.
CGACCATGGATTCGTCCAGAGTGGGGATCCAGCGCGCGATGAAGGGATTCGAGGTGTCGACCATCGGCACCCGCTGGAAGTTGACGTCTGTTTGAGTGAATTGCGGACAGATGTACCGCACGTAATCGGGCATGCGCCTGAGAATCGTGGCGGTCACGGCCTCGGCCGTGTATCCGCGCGTGGCGCTGTCGCGATGGATCTTTTGGATCCATTCCAGATTGACGACCGGGACGACACCGATTTTGAGATCGGCATATTTAGCGATGTTGACCTCGCCGGCTTCGACAGCGCCGTGCAGGCCCTCGTAGAAGAGGAGATCGGATGGGGAGGGCAAGTCTTGCCATGGCGTGAACGTCCCGGCAGGACAGCCAAGCGTTTGCTCCTCGGCGTAATCGTGGACGTAGTGGCGCGTGCGGCCCGTGCCGGTCTCCCCGTAGGAGCGGAAGGTGTTTTCGAGCTCGCCGAGCAAGTTCGCTTCCGGTCCGAAGTGGCTTAAGTTATTGTTTCCGCGGGCTTCTTCTTCGGCCACGGCTTTTTTCATCTCGGCGCGGTCGTAGCGATGGAAGGCATCGCCCTCTATTGTCACGGCCTCGATACCCTCGCGGCGGAAGATCTGCTGGAATGTGTGTTTTACCGTCGTCGTGCCGGCGCCGGACGAGCCCGTCACGGAAATGATGGGATATTTTGCAGACATGGATCAGCTCCTCACCGAACGGAATAGGCCGCGCTGCCCAAACAATGGAGAGCGGTGGCCTGGCGAATGCGGTGCGCGGTAATAATGAGCGATCTCCTCGACCTCGGATTTTGAGCCGAAGACGACCGCCACGCGCTGATGCAGCGAAACGGGCTCGATGTCGAGCATGCGCTGCGTACCGGTTGTGCAAAGGCCGCCGGCCTGCTCGGTCAGCATGGCGATGGGGTTGGCCTCGTAGACAAGGCGCAGACGCCCTTTGGTGTAGCCGCTCCGGCTGTCGTCCGGATAAAGGTAAATTCCCCCGCGCGTAAGAATGCGGAATGCTTCGGCCACGAGCGAGGCAATCCAGCGCGTGTTGAAATTGGCGTGGCGCGGGCCGTCCGTGCCGAGAGTGCAATCGATCACGTAGGCCTTGATCGCATCGTCCCAGAACCGGAAATTCGATGCATTGATCGCGTATTCGCGCGTCACTGGCGGAATCTGCACATTTCGCTTCACGAGCAAGAATTCTTCCCCGCCTGGATGCAGCCAAAAGATATGCGTGCCTTCGCCGACAGTCAGCACGAGCGCTGTCTGAGGTCCGTACATGATGTAGCCTGCCGCAAGCTGGTTGCGGCCCGGCTGAAGCAAGGGCGCTGGTCCTTCGGCTGGGAGGATCGAGAATATCGTGCCGATCGAGACGTTGGTGTCGATGTTGGAGGAACCGTCGAGAGGGTCCACGTTGACCGCAAGTGGCGCGCCCTCGTTGAGGGCCAAGGGGTCTTTGTCCTCCTCAGAGCCCATCCAGGCGACGGGCGAGCTTTTGAGCGCCTTTATCACCATGTGGTGGGTCACGAAATCGAGCTGCTTTTGGGCGTCCATGAGGCCGGCTTGATCGCTGCGCACGGCCGCCATGTCGCCTGCCAGCGGCCCCTGCGCGATAAGCCGCGCTATTTCGACGCCGGCATCGGCCAAGTTAACGATCGTTTCAGCAACGGCGCCCCTGCGGGTATCGCCGCCCGCCCATTCTGCTAAGTATTTGCGCAGTGCCGTGTGAGCGTCCATGCGCGATTCCTCCTCTGCCGGCCCCTCTGCACGGGTGTCGTTTGCGCGCAAAGGAAAGCGCTCAGCCCTGTGCTTCCCGTCATATTGGTATGCCCGTTGAAAAAGTAAATTTTAAATGTGTTTCCCTTTGCTTAAGTTTTTTCTAACGGCTATAATTCGTGTATGAGGAACGTTACTCTTAGGCAGCTTCGCATCCTCTCGGCCGTGACAAAGACCGGGTCGATGGCGGGCGCCGCGCGTCAGCTTCATGTAACGCCGCCGGCGATTACTGTCCAGATGCAACAACTTGAGGAGACCGCAGGCCTGCCGCTCATCGAGCGGCTGGGCGAAGGCACGACGCCTACCGGCGCGGGCGAGGTTCTGCTCAGGGCGGCGAACCGGATCGAGGCGCTGCTTACGGAGTGCGAACAGGAGATCGCGCAGCTCAAGGGCATCAAGGGCGGCCGGGTCGCGGCTGGCGTTGTCAGCACGGCAAAATACTTTGCGCCCAAGGCCTTGGCTGCGTTCAAGGTACAGCATCCCGGCGTCGATCTGCGGCTTTCGGTGCGCAACCGCCAGGAGACCATCGCCGCGCTGAAGGAACTTACCCTCGATCTAGCCATTATGGGGCGCCCGCCCGAGAACCTCGATCTCGAAAGCGCGGCACTGGGGGAGCATCCTCACATCATCATAGCCTCGGGCGGCCACCCGCTCGCCGGTAAAGAGGTGACAATAGCGGGTCTTGCGGACGAGACCTTTTTCATTCGCGAGCAGGGGTCGGGCACCCGCATGCTCATGGAAAGCCTGTTTCAAGGTGCGGTTTTCACGCCGAATGTCGGCATGGAGATTGGCTCCAACGAGACCATCAAGCAGGCAGTGATCGCGGGGCTTGGGATTGCCTTCATCTCGGCGCATACCGTTGCCGTTGAGCTGGCCGACGGGCGGCTCACCGAGCTCAAGGTCGCGGGGCTCCCCATCATGCGGAAGTGGTATATGGTGCGGCTGCGCGAGAAAGCCGTCATGCCGGCGGCGGAGGCGATGTGGCGGTTCCTCGCCTCGGAGGGGCATACTTATTTGCCTAAACCCCGTATCAAGGCCGGTTAGCTTTAAGCGCCTGGGCCGAACCCGCTATGGTCCGAACGGGCCACAGTTGGCTGTATGCGCTGTCCATCGACGAGAGGCATAAGAGTGTCCTTTGTTTTCGCGAAGTTTTTGACCCAAAACCGGTGGCCACTTTTGGGAAACTCTGCTTAGGCCACAGGCGCATCCTCCAAAGACGATCGGCGGCCTTGCGCCATCAGGCTTTGTTCAAAACCTTCGCCACCTTGTTGGGACGCAGGCGGTAGGCCTCCGGTAGCCCCGAGCCGAGCAGCGGCCGCAGATATGCCCGGAAGGCTTCGGTGACGTTCGCGGCGCAAGACGACAGAAACTCGTCTTCCATCACCCGGGTCTTGCCAGCGACGGCCTCAAGCGGAATCAGCTCGTAATTCACCGAGTAGTCGCCGGTGCGCTTGATGGCCACGGAGCCGTCCCGGCCGGCCCACATGGCGTATTGCACAGCCTTTTCACCCACTTCGCGCGCCTCGCGCTGGTCGACATCGGAGACGCAGCCGAGGAACGAGCGTTGCAGATAGCCGAACGTGTCGCCACGGACGCGCTTGATGCCGAGCTTGCTCTTGATCTCTTCGCACAAGAGATCGGCGAGCGCGCCTGTGCCTGAGAGCTGGACGTTGCCATGCGCGTCATGCTCGACTTGGGCAGCGAGCTTGGTGATGATCGGGGCTCCGGAAGCGTCGTGAATGCCTTCGGAAACCGCGATGACGCAGCGGCCGAGCCGGTCATAGGTTGCCTTCACACCGGCAAGGAACTTTTCGACGTCGAAGGTCCGCTCCGGAACGTAGATCAGGTTGGGACCGTCATCGGGAAACTTCCTGCCGAGCGCCGAAGCAGCGGTGAGGAAGCCGGCATGGCGGCCCATGACCACAGCGGCATACACGCCGGGCAGAGAGGCGTTGTCGAGATTGGCGCCTGCAAAGGCCTGCGCGACAAAACGGGCCGCCGAAGGGAAGCCTGGCGTGTGGTCGTTGCCGGCAAGGTCGTTGTCGATGGTTTTCGGAATGTGGATGCAGCGCAGGGGATAATTGGCGTTCTTCGCCTCTTCACTGACGATGCGCACCGTATCGGAGGAATCGTTGCCGCCGATGTATAAAAAGGCGCTGATCTCGTGAGCGCGCAGTACTTCAAAGATCTCCTGGCAATACTTGGCGTCTGGCTTGTCGCGGGTCGAGCCTAGTGCCGATGACGGCGTGGCCGCGACCATTTCAAGATTGTGGCTCGTCTCTTGCGCTAGGTCGATCAGGTCTTCGTTGACTATGCCGCGAACGCCATGATGGGCGCCATAAACGCGAGTGACGCTGGGAAACCTTCGGGATTCGAGCACAACGCCAACAAGAGACTGGTTGATGACTGCGGTTGGGCCGCCACCCTGGGCGACCAAAATCTTTGCCGGCGTCATGAAACACCCTTTCGAATTCTTGTTATTGCACTCTCCCGTTGTAGCCAATGCCAATCGCTAAGGCAACAACGGCAGTTATCGCCGATGCGCGTTGCAAGACAGCAAAACGCCTCCGCCGGCATTCCGGAGGACGGCTGGCCCGCCCCAGACTGCGGTGCGAAGGATACTCTCACATTTCGAATCATTTTAGCAGATGCATCCTACGGAAGCGTTAATGTATAAGACATTGAAATATATGCGATAATTCTGGCAGAGCGGCGCGCCGGCGTGGTTAATCCGGAATCTGCCCATATATTTAATAGTATTTTGGAGTCGCAGAAATCGACCTAAAGCGGGAAAAGATTCGCAGAAAGACGGCGGCGGAAAATATGCAGGGGTGCCGTTTACCATCCGCGCATTTACCATGATAGGGCCTTACGCGAAAGCAACGGTTCGTTAAGGCGGAGAATGCGGTTTCCGGATTGCCCAGCGGTAACGATCTAACGCTTGGTCCCTGGCTGGGAGCTGCCCTGCCGGCAGCCGCCGGCAACCTTCCTCCGAACCATTCGCAGGGCGTAGTGTTGCCGGCAGGGACGCGGATGCAGCTCGCCTCGGCTACGGTGAAGCTATCAATCACGTCGCCAAACATGACCACTTTAGCCAATGACCCTCTTTGACTGGCTCATCGCCACATTCTGGAGGATCGTATCCAGCGCAACCCTCGCGCCTGGCGATTATTCCGAAGGCGGATGGCGGCAGCGGGCGCTTGGCATGACATCACCGCCGGACCGCCGTGCGCGGTCACCACAGATGATTTTGTGTACCGTGCCGTTTAGCCGTAAGCGACGCCCGGATTGCTTTGCCCAACTTCTATAATATAACCATCAGGATCGCGAATGTAGCAGCGCGTCTCGCCGTACTTGGGCTTTGGCTCCGTGATAAACTCCGCTCCCCGGCTTCGCCACAGTTCATAGCACGCTTGAATATCGGCAACGCGGATATTTATGAAGCTGCTGACTTTGTCGGGGTCGGCGGGGACGCTGAGTGTCACCGTTGGCTTGTCGGGCGTCGGACCGCCCCCCGGGTTGACGAGGAGCCACGTGTTCGCGATCTGGATGTACCCCGGCGCGCCGCTGCCATCGCCTCGGCTCAGAATGCGGCCTCCGAAGACCTTTTCGTAAAATCGAAGCGACCGCTCGACGTCGGCGACGGTTAGAAAATGTGCGACGGTAAACCCATCCACCGGCGGCATCTGATAGCTTTTCTCGTCGACTTGGACTTGGTTCATAGAAGCCTCCGATTCGGACTTGATACTTCTCCGTTCGCCAGAATACGCCGCGGCCTGCGCTCAAGGAGATCGCCCCTCCGGCGTTCCAGGCCCAGAATTTCTGCGAGAACAAAGCCTTTCAAAATTTGTTCCCGCACGCTCTAAGCGATTTTCCCGGCGAACTCGGGAACAGTGCCGGGCACGGCCGCATTCTGCAGTGCGGCACCCCGTAAGGGTGTTTATTTACATGCCCTGCTCAGCGGAGCACGCATCAGGGTGCAAGCACCGGCCGCCTGGTTGATGCGAGAATGCGTCACATGACAACGCTGCAATCCCCCGCAAGGCCCAACGGATACGGAGGGTAATTATGATAACGGGAGCTTCTCTGACAGCTGCGGTGGCGTTAGCCGTTAGTTATCCTACGCAGGCTACTTCGCTAGAGTCGACGTCGGCGACAACGGCCTATCACCGCATGACGGTTGACGGTGCCGGAGTTTTCTATCGCGAAGCTGGTCCGAAGGACGCGCCGGCGATCGTGCTTCTGCACGGGTTCCCCTCTTCCTCGCGCGAGTTCGATACGCTCATCCCCTTGCTCGCAACACGCTATCATTTTATAGCGCCGGATTTTCCGGGATTCGGTCAGAGCGACGCCCCGCCACCATCGTCGTATGTGTACACCTTTGACAATTTGGCCAAGACGATCAGCGATCTTCTCGAGCAACTCAAGATCAACAAATACACTTTCTTCCTTCACGACTATGGCGGGCCGGTCGGCTTTCGCATCATCTCGGCGCATCCGGAGCGGCTGCAGGCGCTTATCATCCAGAATGCTAATGTCTATAAGGAGGGCCTAGGCGCCAAGTGGGCCGGCATTGCGCAATATTGGGCCGATCCCAAAGCGCATCATGAGGTGTTCGATGCGTTCGTGTCGTTCACAGCGACCGAACAGCGTCACACTCTCGGCACCTCGCATCCCGAACGTTATAACCCGGACACCTGGACCGACGAGTACGCCCACCTGTCGAAACCGAGCCAACGCGAGATCCAGGCCGGTCTGCTGTAC